>NZ_JAAOZS010000007.1:26843-106206 GCF_011602805.1 Kocuria sp. JC486
CTTGTCGACCCAGTCTTGCCGGCCCATGGCGCCTCCTTTCAGGGGCAGGTTGTCGACGTCCTACGACGACGGCGGGCGTGCGGGTCCTCCCGCCCGCCGGCCGTCGTCCTTACGATGCAGGCCGGTCCCGCCACGGGACCGGTCGGCGTTCTGATCAGGGCGCGACGGCGACCTGTGCGGCGCGAACCACGCGCGTGCCGACGCGGAAGCCCGATCGCAGCACCATGGAGATGTGGTCTGCTTCCACACCCTCGGCCGGCTGCTGGAGCACGGCTTCGTGCACGTTGGGGTCGAAGGCCTCACCGATCTCGCCGATGCGCTCCAGGCCCTGCTTGTCCAACAGGCTCTCGAGCTTGGTGGCGATCGCGGCGAACGGACCGTCGGCCAGGTCCCCGGCGGCGCGGGCCGCGTCGATGTCGTCGAAGACCGGGAGCAACGAACCCAGAACCTCGCCCACCACGTGGTCGCGCAACTGGGTGCGCTCACGGTCCGTGCGGTTCTTGTAGTTCAGGAACTCCGCCTGCAAGCGGCGAAGGTCATCGAGGCGGTCCTCGGCCAGCTGGGCCAGTTCCGAATCCCCGGTCGATTCCGGATCCGCAACCGCAGGGTCGTGGTCGGCCGCCCGGGCGTCCTCGGTCTGCTCGGCGTTCAGGATCTCCTCCGCCGTGAGCGGGGACTCCTGATCGGCAGCCTGGTCCTGGGGCTCACCGTTCTGGGGCTCTTCGGGTGAAGTGCTCATGTTCCTACCTTTCTTGGTCGGGGACGGTGGTGGCCGGTTGCCCGGCCACCACCGTCAGAGGTCGATCACTTCTTGTTCTCGTCCTCGTCCACGACCTCGGCGTCGACGATGTCCTCGTCGTCCTGTGCCGCACCCGCAGCGTCACCATCGGTGCCCTCGGCGCCGGCGTCCTGCTGGGCGTAGACGGCTTCGCCGATCTTGCCCATGGAGCCCTGCAGCTTCTCGACCGCCGACTTCACGGCGTCGTCGTCATCGCCTTCGAGAGCGGTCTTGACGGCGTCGACGTCGCCCTGGACCTCGGTCTTGACGTCCTCGGAGAGCTTCTCATCGTTGTCCTTGATGAGCTTCTCGGTCGAGTAGGCCAGCTGCTCGGCGTTGTTGCGCATGTCGGCAGCCTCACGGCGGGCCTTGTCGGCCTCGGCGTTGGCCTCGGCGTCCTTGACCATGCGGTCGATATCCTCCTGCGACAGCGAGGTGCCGCCGGTGATGGTCATCGACTGCTCGGTGCCGGTGCCCTTGTCCTTGGCGGACACGTGCACGATGCCGTTGGCGTCGATGTCGAAGGTGACCTCGATCTGCGGCACGCCGCGCGGGGCCGGAGCGATGCCGGTCAGCTCGAAGGTGCCCAGGTTCTTGTTGTCCCGGGTGAACTCGCGCTCGCCCTGGAAGACCTGGATCGACACGGACGGCTGGTTGTCCTCAGCCGTGGTGTAGACCTGCGAACGCTTGGTCGGAATCGCGGTGTTGCGCTCGATCAGCTTGTTCATCACGCCACCCTTGGTCTCGATGCCCAGGGACAGCGGGGTCACGTCGATCAGCAGGACGTCCTTGCGGTCGCCCTTGAGCACGCCGGCCTGGATGGCGGCGCCCACGGCCACGACCTCGTCCGGGTTCACACCCTTGTTGGGCTCCTTGCCACCGGAGAGCTTCTTGACCTCCTCGACGACGGCGGGCATACGGGTGGAGCCACCCACGAGCACGACGTGGTCGATGTCGGAGAGCTTGATGCCGGCTTCCTTGATGACGTCCTCGAACGGCTTCTTGGTCCGGGCCAGCAGGTCGCTGGTCAGGTCCTCGAACTTGGCGCGGGACAGGGTCTCGTCCAGGTGGACGGGGCCCTCGGGGGTCACTGAGAGGTACTGCAGGGAGATGTTGGTCGAGGAGGCCGAGGAGAGTTCCTTCTTGGCCTGCTCGGCGGTCTCCTTGAGTCGCTGCAGGGCGATCTTGTCCTTGGACAGGTCCGCACCGGTCTTGGACTTGACCTGCTCGAGCAGCCAGTCGACGATCCGCTGGTCCCAGTCGTCGCCTCCAAGCCGGTTGTCACCGGCCGTGGCGCGCACCTGGATGGTGGAGAAGTCGTCCTCGTCCTTGCCGACTTCCAGCAGGGAGACGTCGAACGTGCCACCACCGAGGTCGAAGACCAGGATGAGCTCGTCCTCCTTGCCCTTCTCCAGACCGTAGGCCAGGGCTGCCGCGGTGGGCTCGTTGACGATGCGCAGGACGTTGAGGCCCGCGATCTCACCGGCCTCCTTGGTGGCCTGGCGCTCGGCGTCGTTGAAGTACGCCGGGACGGTGATCACCGCGTCCGTGACCTTGTCACCCAGGTAGGACTCGGCGTCGGCCTTGAGCTTCATGAGTGTGCGGGCCGAGATCTCCTGCGCGGTGTACTTCTTGCCGTCGATCTCCTGGGTCCAGTCGGTGCCCATGTGGCGCTTGACGGACGAGATGGTGCGATCGACGTTGGTCACCGCCTGACGCTTGGCCGTGGCACCCACCAGCGTCTCGCCGTCCTTGGAAAAGGCGACGACGGACGGGGTGGTGCGGGCACCTTCGGCGTTGGCGATGACGACGGGGTCGCCACCTTCGAGGGTCGAAACGACCGAGTTGGTGGTTCCGAGGTCGATGCCTACTGCACGGGACATTCCCATTCCTCCTCTGCCCTCACGGGCTGTCTTGTCTGCAACCGGGCCGCACGGCGACCCGGAGGTCTCAAATCTTGAGTTGTCCTGACTCAAGGATAGAACTTCCTGGTCTGCTGTCAACAAAGTTGAGTGAGTTCATATCAACTTTGTACATGACGTACGTCACGGTGTCCTAGTCGAATATGGAGAGCCGCATTCGTTGTTGCCGTCAGGTTGACTCACGAGACCCGCGCTCGGGTTCCGCGCTCAAGATCCATGGCAAGACATGAAAGGAAGGTCGTGGCCACGGAAGCACCTAAACTGAGGCGCATGTACCGCATCGCCACCGTGTGCACCGGTAACATCTGCCGGTCTCCCATGGCAGAACTCGCCCTCCGTCAGGCCTTCGATCAAGCAGGTCTGGGCGAGCGCGTCGTCGTCGACTCCGCAGGCATCTCCGAGGAAGAACTGGGCAATGGCGTGGACCCCCGCGCCGCTCGTCTCCTGGAGCGCCTGGGTCTTGACCCCAGCGGGCACCGAGCCCAGACAATCGATGACGACTGGCTGCAGGATCACGACCTGGTCCTGGCCATGGACACACCACATCTCCGCGCCTTGACTCGTTGGGTCGACCGCGCCGGGACGGGGCCAGAGGTCCACCTGTTCCGCTCCTTCGATGCCACCACGGCAGACCCGAAGGCTCCGACTCGCGACGACGCGGCCCTGGGCATCGCCGACCCCTGGTACGGAGACGAAGCGGGGTTCCAGGAGACCTGGGATCTCATCGCGGCGGCCGTGCCCGGGATCGTGGAACATGTGCGCGAACAGCTCGACCGTGTCCCGATCGAGGAACACGACCGGAACCTCTCCCGCACGACGACGGCCGGTGGTTGAGCGTGCAGGACGTCGAACTGCTCATGGACCCGGCGATCGCGGAACGCAATCCGTCGGGACTCGCGCTGATGCACCAGCTCGAGAACCCCACCCGTCGCCCGCATCTGATCGGCATCGACGGTCGGTCCGGCGCGGGAAAGACGAGCCTGGCCGAGCAGCTCTCCTCCGTCCTGTCCGTCACCCGCGACGTGGTGACCTTCCATCTCGAGGACATCTACCCCGGCTGGGACGGTCTGGCCCAAGGCATCGAGACGTACAACGAATCCATCATGGCCGCCCTGCGCGAGGAACAGGACGCGTACTGGGCGGCCTGGGACTGGCTGGCCAATTCCTCCGGCGGTCCGCGGCTAACCCGGTGCGCCGAGATCGTGATCCTGGAAGGCGTGGGGGCGTGCAACGCCGTGGCGCGCGAAGTCCTGGACGTTTCCGTCTGGGTCGAACTTCCGGAGAGCCAACGCCGGGCACGGGCGCTGAGCCGCGACGGCGCGTCCTACGAGCAGTACTGGGATCGTTGGGCCGCGCAAGAGGCGCTGTACCTGGAATCCGATCCCGTGTGGGAAGGCGCTGACATCATTCAGCCCGGCCCCACCGCCTGAGTCCCCACCGCCTGAGTCCGGACTGCCTGACTCCGGCACCGTCGCTGCGCACTGTCCGCAAAGGTGCGGCGGCGTCCCGCCGCCGACGCATCACTGCCAGATGAAGCGCTGCACCCCTGCCAAGTGGGAGGCGATCGGGGCACCCACGGCGAGCGCCAGGGTGATCACGAGCAGCAGGGCATCTGCGGCACCACGGCGAATGGGCCGGGCCCAGGTGCGGTCCCGTGCCTCCACCACGGAGCCGAAACCCCTGGCCTCCATGGTCACCGCCAGTCGCGTCGCGCGTCGCAGAGCCTGGACAAGGAGCCCGAAGGCGCGGCCACCCCATTCCGCGAGAACCGTCCCTGGGTTCCGTGACGCCCCCGCACCCCGCGCGCGACGTGCCGTCACCAGAACCTGCCATTGCTTGATCATCACCGACATGAGCCGCAGCCCCACCAGGGCGGCGATCACGAACCGCGCGGGCAGGCGCAGGGTGCGGGCGAGTCCGTCCGCCAGGTCGGTGGGATCCGTGGTGAGGAGCAGCATCAGCCCGGGCAGCGCCAGGGCGAGCCCGCGCAGTGAGATCGCGGCCCCGGCCGCGACCGACCCCTGAGTCAGCGTCATAGGCCCTACGGACACCAGCGGCGGGCCCGAGTCCTCGGCTAGGAGCGCGGTTCCCCACCCGGACAGCAGCGCGGCCAGGACCAGCGGCCAGGCGGCGAGCAACAGCCGCAGGGGACGTTGACCCGCCAGCGACAGTGCCGCGAGTTCGCCCAGCAGGATCAGCCCCGAGGTGATGGGGTCCGCCGAAAGGATCAGCGGGACAGTCAGTGCGACGGCGCACGCGAGCTTGGTGAGTGCGTCACGGCGTTCGAGCCAGCCTCCACCGCCCCTGGTGGTCAGCGGAGCGGGAGCGTCCGGCTGCTCGACGGACGGCGCGGCGTGCAGCTCGATTTCCCGGGCACCCAGGGCGCGGATCAGGTCCCGGTCGTGGGTGACGACGACGACGGCTCGCCCCGCTCGCACCTGATCGGCCAGCAGGTCGACCACCGACCACCACGTCCGTGAATCCTGCCCGAAGGTCGGTTCATCCAGAACCAGGATGTCGGGAGCAGCGGCCATGACGGTTCCCACCGACAACCGCCGCTTCTGCCCTCCGGAGAGGGTGAACGGATTGGCCTCGGCCAGGTCCGTGAGTTCCAGGCGTTGGAGCAGTTCCTCGACCGTGGAGTCGATCCGGTCCTGAGACCACCCGGCTCGGCGGGGCCCCTCGGCCAGCTCGGCCCGGACGGATTGGGTGAGGAACTGGTGCTCGGGTTCCTGGAACACGGTGCCCACGCGAGTGACCAGTTCGCGGCCGGCCCACGCCGATGGATCCGCCACGGTGTCACCGGCCAGTGCGGGTTGGGCCTCGACCGTTCCGCCTGCCGGGACCAGAAGCCCCGCGAGGGTCAGGGCCAGGGTCGATTTCCCCACCCCGTTGTTCCCGGTCACCGCAGTTGCGCTCCCCCGGCGGACCGTGAGGTCCACGGGCCGCGCCGCCGGCGTTCCCGCGTTCAGGTGCTCTGGAACGGGCCTGCCACGGCGGGCCAGCCGTCGTCGTCCGGCGAGCGCCCGTGAGCCGGGCTGGTCCCGGGACACCTCGAGACCGACGGCGCGCAGCAACGGTTCACCGTCCGTCGCCGGACTCACGACCGGTTCAGGTGCGGGCGCATCGGGAACCCACACGCCGCGCTCGAGCAGCACCCGGCGCCGCCCGGGGTCCCCGAAGACCTGCCCCGGGGTGCCGTCGTGCTCCACACCGCCCGCGCCGAGCACGACGACCCGCTCGACCAGGTCCGTCCAGACCTCGGTGCGGTGCTCGACCACGATCAACGTCGCACCGGTCTGCACCGCGACCGCTTCGACGGCGTCGCGCACAGTGCGAACACCTTCGGGGTCGAGGTTGGCGGTGGGCTCGTCCAACAGGAGCAGCCTCGGCCGCATGGCGGTGACACCCGCCAGGGCGAGTCGCTGCTGTTGTCCACCGGACAGCGCCTCGGTGTCCCGGTCGAGCTCAACGGCCAGGCCGACGGCGTCCAGGGTCTCGGTGACCCTCGGCCAGATCTGCTCGGTCGGGACGGCCAGGTTCTCCGGACCGAAGGCGACGTCGTCGCCGACCCGCGCGAGCACGATCCCCGATTCGGGGTCCTGTTGGAGCAGCCCGGTCACGGTGGCCCGGTCGGCGGCCGGGGCGCCGTCGACGAGCAATTCTCCGAGCGGCCCCTCGGGGCCACCGGGCGCATCGCTTGCCCCTTGCTGAACCTCCAGCTCGTCGGTCTCGCGGCGTTCGAGGACACCGGCCAGTGCGTGGAGCAAGGTCGACTTGCCGACCCCGCTGGGGCCCACGAGCAGGACTTTCTCGCCCGGTCGGATCACCAGGTCCAGTCCACGGGGCGAAGGGAGAGCTCGCCCCGGATGCTGCCAGCCGAATCCCCGGGCTTCGACGAGTGCGCCCCCTGTGCCCTGAGCCGGTGTCTGTTCAGCGGAGCCCGACACCGCTGTTCCCGTCAACGCCCGGAAGCCAGGGCGGAAAGGACGCCGGTACCGCGCAGCGCCCGGACCAGCAGCCACATCGCCACACCCGCGATGACGGCACCCGAGAGGGTCGCCAGGGCCACGTACACCCCTTGGTGGGCAACCGGCCATTCGTAGTAGTAGAGCACGCACTCGGAGATGCTGCCGAACAGGCCGGACAAGGCACCCGCGGCCGCAGCCACGCCGAGGCCGGCCCGGCGGTACCGCACCGCGGCGAAGACCAGCTCGGCACCCAAACCTTGCACGATCCCGGAAATCACCACGGTCAGCCCGAAGTGAGTTCCCATGACACCTTCGAAGATCGCCGCGAGGAGTTCGCACAGCAGGGCGGCACCCGGTTTGCGGATGATGAGCCCGCCCAGGGTCCCGGCCACGAGCCATCCACCGAGCATCAGACCGGCGGCGGGCGGATACGCCACGGACGCACCGGTGATCACGGGGTAGATCAGATTGGACCAGGCCCAGAAGATCACGCCACCGGCTGCGGCCAGGACGGCCAGCACCACCAGGTCCACCACCCGCCAGCGCAACGCGGCACCGGTGCGGGTCGCCCGGCGTGGAGAACCGTTCGAGCCGGTTCCCGGGCTGTGAGATGTTGTTGAGGTCATGGCTTCCTCCTGCGGGGACGGACCGTCAGTCCGTCCCGGTCTCAGGAGGGGGAGGTGGGCACCGGACGCAGCCGGTGCAACACCTCGAGATACTCGACTCCCTTCGCCGGTACTAACCGGATCAGGTTCGAGGGTCTGCGGTCTCCCGCACTCTCAGCGCTCGCGCGCTCCCCTGTCGTTCGTTTTCAGTGCGTGCCCACTCTACCAATGCGCGAAGGCCGGTTGCCGCCCGTTCTCACGGGTTGGCAACCGGCCCTCGACGACCGTCGGCAAGGGGCCGGGTGTCAGGACTCGCCCTGGTTGCTTTGCATCTTGGTGACCTGACGGGTCACTGCCACACGCACCACCGTGGTGACCACGCCGGTGATCACGGCCCACAGCAGGATGTCAGCCCACCGCTCCTCAGGATCCGGGTTCTTGGCGGGCGGCGGGTTACCGGTGAGCTTTGCCCACACGGCACCCAGTCCCTTGTTCGCCGCCGTGACGCCCGCGAGGGACGCCGCGGTTCCGGCCAGGCCCACAACCTTGTCGTTCATGTTCTCTCCTTACCCGGACGCGCAGGTCCGTGGTGGACGGGTGGCACGCCCAGTCCTAGCAGGACCGGGTGCACCAACGCGGTTCATGACAAACACTAGCGCGACTGGTCCTCCGAGCCATCAGCCCACTGCTCAAGTTGTGATTCGACCGGCGTGTTTTCGCGCAGAGCAATCGCCAGTTCGTCCTTGACCACGCCTTCCTCCTTGACGTGCTTGCTCCGGTAGCTGGCCCGTCCCACCATGTGAGCGCTGACGGGTGCCGTCAGGAGCATGAACACCCACCCCAGCAGGGCCAGCGGCAGCAGGGCCCACGCCCGGTTCATGACGATCACGGCCAGCAGGACGCACAACAACCCGAGCACCTGGGGCTTGGTGGCCGCGTGCATACGCGTGAGGACATCCGGCAGTCGGACCAACCCCACCCCGGCGGCGAACGCCATGAGGCACCCCACCAGCAGTAATACGGATCCGACGACGTCCAGAACGGTCTGCATCATCGGCCCTCCGTCGCGGACGTGTCCTGCGTGCTCTGCCGCGGCGCCTCCGCGTCCTCCCAGGCCGAACCGCCACGACCCGCGTCCGGGTGTCGAGAGGGACGGGACTGCACGAATCGTGCGAAGGTCACGGAGGCCAGGAAACCCACCAGGGAGATCATCACCGTGAGAATCATGTAGTCCGTGGTGCCCTTCCACACCATGTCCACGCACACGGCCGCGGCCACGATGGCCAGCAGCACGTCACTGGCCAAGACACGGTCCAGCAGGGACGGCCCCTTGACCAGCCGGTACAGGACACCGACGGCGCCGCCGGAGAGCAGGAGCACCGCGGTCACCAGAACATAGGGGTTCACGCTTCCACCTCCGAACGCCGGGGTGAGCTCAGGACGGCCAGGGGCCGACGTCGCCCCAGTCGTTGATCCTCCGCCTTGAGCAGGTCCAGCTCCTCCCGGGTGCCGATCACCCTGATCCACGCCGCCTCGGTCCGCAGCACACCGTTGCGGAAGGCTTCCACGTCGGCGTCGTCGTCGACGTCCAGGGCATGGAAGTAGAGCGTTGCCGTGGATCGGTCGACCTCGATCAACACGGAACCCGGGATCACCCCCGTGGTGTTGCCGACGGCAGCGATCATGAGGTCGTTGACCGTGCGGAGTTTGACCGCGACCAGTGCGCTCCGGACGTTGGGGCCCTTGCGGATCGCGACCCACAGAACCTGGAAGCTGGCCTTGACCACCTGGTACAGGAACGTGACAGCCATGACCACGGCCTGGAGAACGTTGAAGCGATGGGACAGGGCGACCGGAGGCAGTGCCAGGACGCGGGTGACCAGCAGGGCGAAGATCACACCGACCACCAGGTTCTTGACCGTCAGCTCCCCCCACAGAACGGCCCAGACCACCACGAGCCACAGGATCAGGGGGATCTCGACGACGAACCGGTGGGTGCGGCGCGGACCACCGCGGGACTCTGCTCCGGATTCGGCTCGGTTGCTGTTCACGGTGCCACCTCCCGGCCGTCTGAGTCCCCGTCACCGGCCGCTTGCTCCACCGGTCCCGACGGCGCCCCCTCCGGGCCCAGTACGGCTTCGACGTAGGCGCCCGGATTCACCAGGTTCTCGGCCGCGTTGTCCGCCACGGCGAACAACGGGCCGGCGAAGACGGTCAAGGCCACACCGATCACGACCAGCACGGCGGTCGGCCACACCATGAGGCGCGGGAGCAGGCTCACGGTCTGCCTGCCGCCCTCGTCCCGGGTGAGGGTCTGCACGGCCCCGGCACCCCAATGGCCTTCGCGGCTGGGGGCCAGGAGCACGGGGTCGGGGAAATCGGCGTCGTCCGTGGTGCGCAGGAACACGCGGTTCCACACGCGCATGAGTGCGATCAGCGTGAGCAGCGAGGTGAGCACCGCCCCGGAGATCACCACGTAGGTCTGCCACGTCGCGTTGTCCACACCGGCCTGGAACAACCCGATCTTGCCCAGGAACCCGGAGAACGGCGGGATGCCCCCCAGGTTGAGGGCTGGGATCATGTAGAGCACCGCCAGCACCGGGGCCAGCCGCGCCATGCCTCCCAGACGATCGGAGTTCGTGGACCCGCCCCGGCGTTCGATCAGCCCCGCGACCAGGAAGAGGCTGGTCTGGATGATGATGTGGTGGCCCACGTAGTAGACCACCGCGGCGAATCCCGCCGCCGTGCCCACCGCGATCCCGAAGACCATGTACCCGATGTGGCTCACCAGCGTGAACGACAACAGACGCTTGACGTCGATCTGGGCCAGCGCGCCCAGGATCCCCACGACCATGGTCAGCAGGGACACCCACATCAACAATCCGTTGATCTGCTCGCCGGGAAACAGCAGCGTCTCGGTCCGGATGATCGAGTACACGCCCACCTTGGTCAGCAGTCCGGCGAACACGGCCGTCACGGGCGCGGAGGCGGTCGGGTAGGAGTCGGGCAGCCAGAACGACAGCGGGAACACCGCGGCCTTGATCCCGAAGGCCACCAACAGCATCAGGTGCAGCTGCATCTGCGTCCCCACGGGCAGATCTGCGAGTTTCAGGCAGAGATCCGCCATGTTCACCGTTCCGGTGGCCGCGTAGACCATGGCGATTGCGATCAGGAACAGCACGGAGGAAATGATGGACACGACCACGTAGGTCACGCCCGCGCGGATGCGCTGGGTTGTGCCGCCCATGGTCATGAGCACGTAGGAGGCCACCAGGAAGATCTCGAACCCCACGTAGAGGTTGAACAGGTCCCCCGCCAGGAACGCGTTGGAGACACCGGCCACCAGGATCAGGTACGTGGGGTGGAAGATCGAAATGGGGCCCTCGGAATCGCCGTCAGCCACACCCTGTCCGGTGGCGTAGATCAGAACCGCCAGGGACACGATCGTGGAGACCACCAGCATCACGGCCGAGAGCTGGTCCACGATCAGCACGATCCCGAACGGCGCCTCCCAGCCACCGAGGTTCACCGACGTGGGGGGCGCGTCCCAGGAGGTCGCCAGCACGAGCATTTCGACGGCGAGCGAGACCACCAGTGACCCGATGGCGACGAGGCGCTGCAACCGGTTGCGGTGGAAGAGCACCAGGGACAGGGCCGCGCCCACGAAGGGCACGATGATCGCCAGGGGGGCGAGCTGAGCGACGTCGATGCTCATCGGCGGTCCTCCTGTTTCTGCTCCTGGTCGCGGTACTGCTGGTCACGCAGATGGCGTTGTTCGTTCTCGCGCTCGTGCGCCTCGAGTTGCTCGTCGTCGAATTCGGAGGTGTCCTGCGGCAGGTCCGCGTCCTCCTCGTCCACGAAGGCGGACTGCGTGGCCACGCGACGGTCCTCGGCGTCGTCGGTGATCACGTCACGGCGGGACAGGGCCCAGGACCGGTAGATCAGGCCCAGCATGAACGCGGTCACGGCAAGGCCTATCACGATGGCGGTCAACACGAGGGCCTGCGGAAGGGGATCCGTGTAGCTGCGGGGATCCGTGCCCTCGGTGTACAGCGGCGCCAGGCCGGGGATCCCGGCGGCGTGCAGGATCAGCAGATTCGTGGCGTTGGTGAGCAGCATGAGTCCCAAGACCACGCGGGTCAGGGAGCGTTCGAGCACCAGGTAGACGCCCACGGAGTAGAGGACGCCCATCACGATCAGGAGGGTCAGATTGACGCTCATCGGGGGTCTCCTCCTTCCAGTGGGTCGAGGATCAGGGCGCCGGTGGTGGGTTCTGCGATCTCTGCGGGGCCCTCTCCTGGTTCTTCCCTGGTCACGGTGACAGAGCCGGTGCTGCCGGAATCCGCCGTGGGGCCGCGGGTCACCTTGATCCGCGCCCCGCCGCGTCCCTGGTCCTGACGACGGCGCCGGGCGATCTCGTCCTCGTGCTGACGGTCAACGTGCCCGCCCAGTGCACGCAGGATGTCCAGAACCAGCCCGATGACCACCAGATAGACACCGACGTCGAAGATCACGGAGGTCACCAGGTAGGCGTCACCGATCAACGGCAGCGTCGTCTCGAGCTTGTAGCTCTGCATGACGGACCCGCCGAAGAACACGGGGACCACGGCGTAGAGGCCGCACACGGCCAGACCGAGCCCCAGCATGGTGCCGGCATTGAACGGGGTGGCCCGCTCCAGTTCGTAACGCCCGCCGGCCAGGTACCGGAGGGTCAGGGCGAGCCCCGCCGTGAGACCGGCCGCGAATCCACCGCCCGGGAGGTTGTGCCCCGCCACCAGCAGGTACAGGGAGACCACCATGATCGTGTGGAACAGGAGCCGGGTGATCACCTCCAGCACGATCGAGCGGGATTCCGGGGCCATGGTGCGTCCCGCGATGATGTAGGGACTGCTCGTCTCCGATCGGAACACCCTTGCCGTCCGCGAGCCTTCCGACTGGATCGCCTGGGAGGCACGCTGCTGGATCTGCTGCAGCTGGGCGGTGTCCGGCACCGCGGCCCTACGGACCATGCGGTCCCCGCGGCCTTGTACGAACAGCAGTGAGGCCACACCCGTGGCCGCCACGACCACCACGGTGAGTTCACCGAAGGTGTCCCAGGCGCGGATGTCCACCAGGGTCACGTTGACGACGTTCGCGCCGTGGCCGATCTCGTAGGCGAGTTCCGGCATGTCCAGGGAGACGGGCGCGGCCGTGCGGGAGGCCATGGACATCGCGGTCAGCACGGTGATGAACGCGCCGAAGGTCACCGCGACCACGGCCCGCGGGAAACGCGTCCGATCTGATTTGGTGTCCCACACCGGGGCTGGCAGGGACCTGAGGGCCAAGACGAAGGCCACCAGGGCGATGGTCTCGACCAGGACCTGGGTCAGGGCCAGGTCCGGTGCGCCGTGCAGGGCGAAGATCATGACCATGCCGTACCCGGTCACGGACACCAGCAGGACCGCGAGGAACCGCTTCTGGACCTTGATCACGGCGATCGCCGCAACCACCATGACGGCGCCGGCGATGACCTGTCCCCAGGAATCCGCGAGTCGCATGGCTCCCAACGGCGGGGTCTCCTCCACGAACAACGCGACCACGGGAACCACGATGGCCGTGACCAGGATGACCGAGAGGTAGAAGCTCAGCGATCCGCGCTGGGTGCTGCCGGTGACCTTGACCGCGAATCGGTCGAGCTGGTCGATGACGCCGCGGTACACGCGTTCCCCGGCGGGCAGTTGCGGAATGGCCTTCTGGATCCTGGACACCTGGATCCGCAGCACGAACATGAGCAGCCCGAGTCCCAGCACGGTCGCGGACAGACCGAGGGCCGGGGTCAGACCGTGCCACCAGGACAGATACGTGCTCGGTTCGCCGGCGAAGGTTTCGACCCATGGAGCGAGGACGGCCCCCACGGGTTTCGGGTACAGCCCGTAGGCCACCGTGACCAGCGTCAGCACCGCGGCGGGTGCCTGGAACGCCCAGGACAGTCCGTGCGACGGCGTGCGCACGGGTCGGCCGTCGGAGCCCACGGGCAGGTCGGCGAACTCGCTTCGCTTGGTGGCAAAAGCGCCCCACACGAAGCGTGCGCTGTAGGCCACTGTGAGCACGGAGCCCAGCAGCACGCCCACCAGTCGGATCCAGGCGACGGCGGCGCCGTCGTGTTCGACGGCGTGCAGCAGACCTTCCAGCACCGCCTCCTTGGCCACGAACCCTCCGAGCAGGGGGAATCCGGCCATGGACGCGGCGGCGATCAGCGCGATCACGAGCAGTCCCCGCATGGGCTGATGGAGACCCGAGAGCTTGCGGATGTCACGGCTACCGGTCTGGTGGTCGATGACGCCCACCACCAGGAACAGCGTTGCCTTGAAGCAACCGTGGGCGAGCATGAGCGCCAGCCCGCCCAGGGCGGCGTCGGCCGTGCCCTGCCCCAGCACCAGGATCAGGAACCCGAGTTGGCTCACGGTGCCGTAGGCCAGGATCAGCTTGAGGTCGTACTGCCGTAGCGCCACCCACCCGCCGAACAGCATGGTCCCCAGGCCCATGACCAGCAGCATGGGCTGCCAGGCGGCGGTCTGCGAATAGGCGGGCGCGAACCGCGCCACGATGAAGACGCCGGCCTTGACCATGGCCGCGGCGTGCAGATACGCCGACACCGGGGTGGGTGCCGCCATGGCCGCGGGCAGCCAGAAGTGGAACGGAATGAGCGCGGACTTGGTCACCGCGCCGACCAGGAGCAGGGCCACCGCCGTGGAGACGAGTGACTCGTGGGCGGAGATGATCTGCGGGGCCTGCGCGATCAGTTCGGAGATCCGGTACGTGCCCCCGAGCTGGCCGAGCATCACCACACCCACGAGCATGGTCAACCCCCCGGCCGTGGTGATCACAAGTGCTTGCATGGCCGCGCGGCGCGCTGACATGCGCGTCCGGGCGTAGCCGATCAGCAGGAACGACAGGACGGAGGTGATCTCCCAGAAGATGAACATCAACATCAGGTCATCGGCGGTGACCAGGCCGAACATCACCCCGGCGAACACGACCAGCTGGGAGCCGAAGGATCCCTTGTCCGGTGAGTCCGCCGAGAAGTACCGCGCACAGTACGCCAGGACCAGCGACCCGACGCCCAGGACCAGCAGCGAGGTGGCCCAGGCCAGCGCATCCATTCGGAAGGCGAGTTCGAGGTCCAGGGCAGGCACCCAGTCCATGACATGAGTGGGGCCCTCACCCACGGACACGGACGGCCACCGGGTCAGCAACCAGACGAACGACGCCGCGGGAACGGCCGCCAAGACATAGAACGCGTTACGACCCAGGCGCCGGAAGATCACGGGCGCCACCAGTGCAGCCACGGCGTGGGCGACGAGCACTGTGAGCATGGCACCTCCGAGGCCTACGCTGGGGCGGTTACACCCGGCTCCGGGAGACGTGGAGCGTCCACTCCGCTCGGGAGCGACAGTCTCGTGGTCCGCACAGGGGTGTGGGGCCCGGACGCCGAGCGAGCCGCCACCGATCCTATCAATCGGACACTTTCAGCTTTTCGCCGGGTTACGCGATCGCTGTGATCCCGCGCACCGTAGCCTTGGCCCATGAGCACCGCCCCAGTGCAGCCGACCCCCCTGGCCACATCGCCGTCGGCGCCCCGATCCACCGTGCTGTCCTGGTACCTCTACGACGTCGCGGTGTCCGTGATCGACGCTCTGATGATCACGTTCGTCTTCACGACCTATCTGACCAGTTCCGCTTTCGGCACAACCGAGCACAACTCGAAGGTGCTGTCCGTCGGGACGGCCACGGCAGCCGTCCTGGTGGCCCTGCTGGCACCTGCGCTCGGCAGGCTCTCCGACCGCTCCGGCCGCAGGGCCCCCGGGATCGCCCTGTTCGGAGGCCTGTGTGTGCTGGCCACCGCGGCCTGCTTCGTGGTCGCACCCCACGAACGGTTCCTGCTGCTCGGTGTGGCCCTGCTCAGCGTGGCCACGGCGGCCAAGGAACTGGCCAACGTCGACTACTACGCGGTGCTCCCGACGCTGGCTCCGGCGGACAAGGTGGGCAGGATCAGCGGCCGCGGCTGGGGTTTCGGGTACATCGGCTCGATCCTGGCGACGGCGTTCGTCCTGTTCGGCTTCATCAGCCCGGGCTTCCTGGGTCTCCCGACGCACGAAGCACTCAACGTTCGCGCGGTCGCACTGTTCTGTGCGCTCTGGTGCGCCGCACTTGCGGTACCACTGGTGGTAGCCCTCTGGCGCCGCGAGCGCGGCACGGCTCAGGGCCCGGGCGAAGGGCCCGCGAGGACTCGAGTCCCGCGGGCCGGGCTGGTCGAGGCCTACCGGGAGATCGCCGCCATGGTGGCCGACCTCTGGCGCAAGGACCGCACGGCCCTGTTCTTCCTGATGGCCTCGGCGGTCTTCCGCGACGGGCTCTCTGGCATCTTCACCTTCGGCGGTGTGATCGCCGCGGGGACGTTCGGATTCTCCCTGGCGCAGGTCATGACGTTCGCGATCGTGGCGAACCTCGCGGCCGGCCTGGGAGCCCTGCTCGGTGGTCAGCTGGATGACCGGTTCGGACCCAAGTCCGTGATCGTCACGGCACTGGTCTGGGTGATCGCCTTCGCCACCCCGTTGTTGTTTCTGACCTCGCACCTGGCGTTCTGGGTGTGTGCGATCGCTCTGAGTCTTGCCGTCGGTCCCGCCCAGGCTTCGGCTCGGGCGTATCTCTCGCGGCTGACCACCCCCGGCACCGAAGGCGCGCTCTACGGCCTGTACGCGACCACGGGCCGCGCGGCGAGTTTCCTGGCTCCCGCGTTGTTCGGGCTGGCCATCCATTTCACGGGGCAACAGCGGTGGGGCATCCTCGGCATCATGCTCGTTGTGGCACTGGGGCTGGCGATGCTGCTGCCCCTACCGGACCCTCGCCGTCGTACCGTGATCGACTGAATGCCGTACCCACGGTGGTCGGCGGCGCCGGTCAGATCTTGGTGCGGTGGAAGTTGAGGTGAGAGCGCGAGGCCGTGGGGCCGCGCTGCCCCTGGTATCGGTTCTTGTGGTCTCCCGTCCCGTACGGGAAGTCGGCGGGTGAGGACAACCGGAAGAAGCACAGCTGCCCCACCTTGGACCCGGGCCACAGCTTGATGGGCAGGGTGGCCATGTTCGACAACTCCAGGGTCACGTGGCCGCTGAACCCCGGGTCGATGAATCCGGCGGTCGAATGGGTCAACAGACCGAGACGCCCCAGGGAGGACTTCCCTTCGAGGCGGGCGGCGACGTCGTCCGGCAGAGTCACCTTCTCGTAGGTGGCTCCCAGGACGAACTCCCCCGGATGCAGGACGAACGGCTCCTCGGGATCCACCTCGACCAGGCGGGTCAGATCGGGCTGGTCCTCCGCGGGGTCGATCACCGCGTACTTGTGGTTGTCGAACAGCCGGAACCAGCGGTCCAGGCGCACGTCGATGCTCGAAGGCTGGATCATCTCCGGAACGTAGGGGTCCAACTGGACCCGTCCGGCCTCGAGTTCCGCGCGAATGTCACGATCAGAGAGCAGCACGCGGCCCACGCTAGCGCACCGAGCGGCCGGGCGGTTGAGCCCTGGGCTGATCGAGTTGACGTGGTTGTCACGGGCTCACTAAAGTCGGGCAGTGCATTCAGGCACGTAAGAGGTTCTTCTCGTAAACTCGGTCCTCGGACCGTTGCGAACGCACCTCTGACACCTTGCGGCTGTAGCTCAATGGTAGAGCGCACGCTTCCCAAGCCTGATACGCGGGTTCGATTCCCGTCAGCCGCTCCACACCATGGAAAGCGCCCGTGGCCTCCCAGGTCGACGGGCGTTTTTCATGCGGAGTGACCGACATTTCGGGACGGCACCCGCGGTGATGCGCGGCGCAAGTGCTGTGGATCGAGTGCCTGTGTCAAGTGCCGATATCAGTTGAGGTGGATCGGAAGGAGACCCGCGTGAGCCCCGAACTCGGCCTGCCCGACGTACCGGGCAACCTGGCGCCCAGCGGTGCCCCGGCAGATCGGCTGACCACCCTGTGGGAGGCGGTCGTGGCCCGAGACCCGCGCCACTCCGACCGCTACATCCAGCGCTTCGAGACCATGCGCCATGAAGGCGCTGACCTCAACGGTGAAGCACGGCTCGTCGACGCCATGCTCGAACGCGGCAGCCGCGTGCTCGACGCCGGCTGCGGTCCGGGCCGGATCGGTGGCGAACTCGCCCGCCGCGGTCACTCGGTGGTCGGCGTCGACGTCGATCCCGTGCTCGTGGACGCGGCCCGCCGCGACCACCCGGAGGTGACCTGGGCCCACGGCGACCTGGCGCACCTGGACCTGCTGGACTCCGTTCTGAAGCCCGCGGGCACGCACGGATTCGACGCGATCGTGTGCGCGGGCAACGTCATGACTTTCCTGGCACCCGGCACCTACGGCGCGGTCCTCGACGGGTTCCGCGACCACCTTGCCCCCGACGGGCGTGCGGTGATCGGGTTCGGGAGCGGCCGCGGCTACGATCCTGAACAGTTCTTCGACGACGCCGCGGAAGCCGGCTTCACCTCGATCCAACGGTTCTCCACGTGGGACCTTCGCCCCTACCGCAGGGACAGCGACTTCCTCGTCGCCGTCCTCGGCACCGGGGCCTGACCCGCCCCCTCTCGACCCGCTTCGGTCCAACCAGGTCCAAATCGGTCCAACCAGGTCCAGCCACCGTCCATCACCCCGCTCGTCAGAGCACTCCACCAACCGGCCGCCGCGCGCCACCCGCGCACCGGCCCAGTCGTTCTCGGGAGGCGCCATGTTGCGCACCATGTTCACCGGCAAGATCCACCGCGCCACGGTCACCCACGCGGACCTCGACTACGTCGGCTCCGTGACCATCGACCTGGACCTGCTCGAGGCCGCCGACATCCTTCCCGGCCAGCAGGTCCAGATCGTGGACGTCACCAACGGCGCCCGACTGGAGACCTACACCATCCCGGGTGAACGCGGGTCCGGCGTCATCGGCATCAACGGCGCCGCAGCACACCTGGTCCACCCGGGGGACGTGGTCATCCTGATCGCCTACGCCCAGATGGAGGACGCAGAGGCCCGGGCTTTCGTGCCCCACGTCGTCCATGTCGACGCGAAGAACCGGATGGTGCACCTCGGGGAGGACCCCGCGGAAGCAGTCCTCGACGACGTCCGCACCCCCGCGGGCGCCATCGTCAATCACTGATCCGTGGCGGGGGTTCTGGCCGGTTTCGCGGTCATCTGGACGATCATCCTGGTCGGCGCCCTGGTCGGGCGCGCCGGGGTCCTCGGCGAGGGCGGCCAACGGACCCTCAGCCAGTTCGCGTTCTGGGTCGCCTCCCCCTGCCTTCTGTTCCTGACCGTCTCCGAGGCGGACATCGCGGTCATCCTCTCGGCCCCGCTGGCCGTGGCCATGCTTTCCGCGTGGGGCACGGCCGCACTGTGGTGGGGTCTGTACGGCACCTACCGGCGCGTGCGTCGTCGCGCCAACCACCCGGACACCCCCGCGACTTCGCGGCCCACGGTGCGCGATGGCGTCCGGATCCGGGACGAGGAGCACCGCCCCGGACTCGGTCAGATCGTGATGTCCGGCCAGACCGCATCGCAGGTCAACTCGGCGAACCTGGGCATCCCGTTGACCACGTTCGTGCTGGGCGACCCGTCCTACGTCGTACCCGTCATCCTGTTCCAGCTGGCCATCAACACCCCGGTGTACCTGACGATCATGGACGTCGCCGTTCTGGGCCGACGCCCCAATATCGTGTCGATCCTGCGATCGGTGTTCACCAACCCCATGGTCATGGGTTCCCTCCTGGGAGTCCTGTTCGCGGCCATGGACTGGCACCTGCCCAGGATCGCGGAACAACCGGTCGAACTGATCGCCGGGGCGGCGATCCCGTGCATGCTCGCCGCCTTCGGCATGTCCCTGACGCAGCACCGTCCACTGGAGGGCTCACGGGCGCACAAGGTTCAGGTCGCGGTCCTCAGCGTCCTCAAACTCGTGGTGATGCCGGCACTGGCCTGGCTGATCGGGCTGGCCATGGGGCTGGAGGGCACCACGTTGTACGGGGTCGTACTCATGGCGGCCCTGCCCACGGCGCAGAACATCTACGTTGCTGCGATTCGTTACCGCACCGCGGAAGCGGTGTCCCGCGACGTGGTCCTGGTGACCTCCGTGGTGGCCATGGCGACGATGGCCCTGGTCGCGCTGGTCCTGGCCTGACCCCGACCCGCCCCACTCCTCCGAGGCCCGGAACGGCGCCGCGTTACTAGCAGGTAGCGCCCACCTGAAGCAAACCTTGAAGTGACCTGAACGCCACCTCGGAAACACGAAGTTCTCGATTGTGTTGAGATTCACAGTCCAGAGTAATCTGGCGTTTTGTCAGAGGGTGCGGCCGCCGTCGCGGCGAATTCCTCTGCGCTTGAAAACAACGGAGGAACTCGTGACAGCAAAACCCCACAGGCGTGCCCTGCGTGCGGTTGCGGTGGCCGCGGTCGGTGCATTCGTCATGGCAGGATGCGCATCCGACGACGGCGGACCGGTCCAACTGACCTGGTACATCAACCCGGACGCCGGCGGACAGGCAGAGCTTGCCAAGCAATGCTCTGACGCGTCGAACGGCGCCTACAACATCAGCACTTCACTTCTACCGCGCGATGCCGCGAGCCAGCGTGAACAGCTTGCCCGCCGTCTGGCCGCCGGCGACACCACCATGGACATCATGAGCCTGGACCCGCCCTTCATTCCCGAACTGGCGGAGCCGGGATTCCTGGCCACGCCCCCGTCGGATCTGATCGACCGGACCACGAGCGACACCCTTGAGGGCGCAGCAGCCGGTGCACAGTGGAACGGTGAGTACGTGACCGTTCCGTTCTGGGCCAACACGCAGCTGCTCTTCTACCGGAAGTCCGTGGCGGAAGCCGCCGGCCTGGACATGTCCAAGCCGGTGACGTGGGACGTGATCATGGACGCCGCCGAGTCCCAGGACAAGTACCTGGGCGTGCAGGGCATCCAGGGCGAGTCCATGACCGTGTGGGTCAACGGCCTGATCGAATCGGCCGGGGGCTCGATCGTCGAAGGCGACGCCGCCAGCGTCGACGGCCTGTCGATCAACCTCGACTCCGAGGAGGGCAAGAAGGCGGCCGAGATCGTCGGGGGCATCGGTGAGCGCGGGCTCGGTGGCCCGGGCATCTCCTCCCAGGACGAGAACGCGGCCATGGCCCAGTTCCAGGGCGACAAGGGTTCGTTCATGGTCAACTGGCCGTTCATCTACTCGGCCACCGCTGCAGCGGTGGAGGAGGGCTCCGTCGATCAGTCCGTCCTGGACGACATCGGGTGGACCACCTGGCCCGAGGTGGACAAGGGCACGGAGTCCGCACCGCCCCTGGGCGGCATCAACCTGGGTGTGGGCGCAGATTCCCAGCACCAGGAAGAAGCTTGGGACGCCATCGAGTGCATCACCACGCCCGAGAACCAGGCGCAGTACATGGTCTCCAACGGCAACCCCGCCGCGTCGTCGGCCGCCTATGACGATCCCGCCGTTCGGGAAGCGTTCCCCATGTACCAGACCATCAGGGATTCCCTGGACATGGCTGCCCCACGCCCCCAGACCCCGTACTACAACGAGGTCTCCTCGGGCATCCAGGAGACCTGGACGCCCATCAACGAGGTCAATGAGAACACCCCGGCCGAGTCCGAAGAGTTCATCATGTCCGTGCTGAACGGAGAGTCCCTGCTGTGAGCACCACAACTCAAAGCCCCTCCACGCGTCGTGACGCCCAGGGCAAGGCACCCCTCTCCGATCGCACCCGTGCCGAACGGCGCCTGGGATGGATGCTGGCCGGACCGGCCTTCCTGGTCATGCTGCTGGTGACCATGTACCCGATCGTCCAGGCGCTGTGGGATTCGCTGTTCTCCTACCGTCTGACCGCACCGGATGATCGCAGTTTCGTGTTCCTGCAGAACTACTGGACCGTACTGACAGACCCGGTGTTCCTGCGTGACCTGGGTGTGACGGTTCTGATCACCGTCATCACCGTGGCCGTGGAACTGGTCCTGGGCTTCGCCCTGGCGCTGGTCATGAACAACGTGATCAAGTCCTTCCGCGGCATCGTCCGCACCGCGATCCTGGTGCCCTACGGCATCATCACCGTGGTCTCGGCCTTCGCGTGGTTCTACGCCTTCGACATCAACACGGGCTACGTGAACAACTGGTTCGGTTGGCTGCCGATCATCGGCCCCGACTTCAACTGGTTCGGCCAGGGATGGTCCTCGTTGATCGTCATCATGGCTTCCGAGATCTGGAAGACCACCCCGTTCATCTCCCTGCTGCTGCTGGCCGGTCTGGCCCAGGTCCCGGGTGAGTTGAACGAGGCCGCCAAGGTGGACGGTGCCGGTTGGTGGCAGCGCATGTACAAGGTCACGCTGCCCTCCATGAAGGCCGCCATCATGGTCGCGGTCGTCTTCCGCGCCTTGGACGCCTTCCGAATCTTCGACAACATCTTCATCATGACCAACGGTCAGTACGGCACCGAGACGCTCTCGCTGCTGGCCTACCGCACCTCCATCACGCGCCTGGAGATCGGCCTCGGTTCTGCCGTGTCCGTGATCCTGTTCATCTGCGTGCTGCTGATCGCCTTCGTGGCGATGAAGGTGTTCAAGGTCGACCTCGCGGGAGGAAAGGGCTGACATGTCTACCAAGCAGAAAATCGGTTGGGCGATCGCCCTTGTCGTCGTCCTGATCTGGAGCCTCTTCCCGGTTCTCTCGATCCTGATGAACTCGTTCAAGCCCGCGAGCGAGTTCGCCGGAGGCGGGACTCTGGTCCCCAAGACCTTCACCCTGGAGAACTACGAGATGATCTTCACGGGCGGTGCCCGTGACCTGTTCCTCCCGGCCTTGCGCAACTCGATCGGCATCACGTTGATCGCCACCGCGGTCGCCGTCGTCCTGGCCACCCTGTGTGCCTACGCGATTGCGCGCCTGGACTTCCCGGGCAAGCGGATCATCCTGATCACCGCCCTGGCGGTCTCGATGTTCCCCGTGGTCTCGATCGTGACCCCGCTGTTCAACGTGTGGCGTCAGATCGGCCTGTACGACACCTGGCTGGGCCTGATCCTGCCGTATCTGTCGTTGACCCTGCCGATCTCCATCTGGACCCTCGCGGCGTTCTTCCAGCAGATTCCGTGGGATCTGGAGCGCGCCGCCCAGGTGGACGGTGCAACCTCGTTCCAGGCCTTCCGGAAGGTCATCGTGCCGCTGGCGGCACCGGGCGTGTTCACCACCGCGATCATCGCGTTCTTCATCGCGTGGAACGACTTCGTGTTCGGCATCGGCCTGACCTCCACGGGTGCTGCGCGCCCGGTCCCGGCGGCCCTGGCCTTCTTCACCGGCGCCTCGCAGTTCGAGGACCCCGCCGGTGCCATCTCCGCCGCCGCGATCGTGGTGACCATCCCGGTGGTCATCCTGGTGCTGGCCTTCCAGCGTCAGATCGTCGCCGGCCTGACCCAGGGTGCGGTCAAGGGCTGAGGCCCCCCCGCTCACCCCTTCCGACACCTCACTTTGAGTCTTTGAGAGGCAACACAAAATGGCATCCATCACGATGAACAACATCGTCAAGAAGTACGACGACGGATTCCCCGCCGTCAACGACGTCTCGATCGACGTCGCCGACGGCGAGTTCCTGATCCTGGTCGGCCCCTCCGGCTGTGGCAAGTCCACCCTGCTGCGCATGGTCGTGGGCCTCGAGGACATCACCTCGGGTGACCTCCTGATCGACGGACAGCGCGTCAACGAGAAGGAACCGCGTCAGCGCAACCTGTCGATGGTGTTCCAGAACTACGCGCTCTACCCGTTCCTGACGGTGTACGAGAACATCGCGTTCCCGCTGCGCCTGGCCAAGGGCAAGTTCTCCGACCAGGAGATCGATCAGAAGGTCCGCGTGGCCTCCGACCTTCTGGACCTCAACGATCACCTGGAGCGCAAGCCGGGCAACCTCTCCGGTGGTCAGCGTCAGCGTGTGGCCATGGGCCGTGCGATCGTGCGTGACGCGGACGCGTTCCTGTTCGACGAGCCGCTGTCCAACCTGGACGCCAAGCTGCGTGGACAGATGCGTACCGAGATCGCGCAACTGCAGCGCCGCTTGGGCATCACCTCGATCTACGTGACCCACGACCAGACCGAGGCCATGACCCTGGGCGACCGCGTTGCGGTGCTCAAGAAGGGTCGCCTGCAGCAGATCGCCTCCCCGCGTGAGCTCTACGAGCAGCCGGCCAACCTGTTCGTGGCGGGCTTCATCGGAGCCCCGTCCATGAACTTCCTGCCGGCGCGCCGTGATGGCGACGTGTTCCACACGCCCATCGGTGACATCCCCGTCCCCGAGCACGCTCAGGGCAAGCTGGACAAGTCCGGTGACCTGCTGATCCTGGGTGTCCGTCCCGAGCACTTCGCGGACGCCAAGGATGTGCAGGACAGCCCGTGGGCCTCCCGCGGTGCCACCTTCGACGCCGAGCTGACCCACACCGAGTGGCTGGGCAACCAGCAGTACGGCTACGTCCGCTACGAGCAGGACCAGGACGTCAAGGCCAAGCTGGACGAGTTGGCCAAGGACCTGGACGCGGACGAGATGCCCGCCCAGGTGGTCGTGGAACTCGACGCGTCCTCCCGCATCCGCGGTGGCAGCCAGGCCACCCTGTGGGTCAACACCCGCAAGATGCATGTCTTCGATCCCGAGTCCGGCATCAACCTGACCCGTGACGAGGAGGCCGGTGCGGAACTGACCCGCGAGGCCAACGAAGAGCGGAAGGCAGAGATCGAGCGTCTGAAGACCCAGGACGTCTGAGTCGCCTGACCTGCCCGATACGACGGCGCCCCTTCCGGATCATCCGGGAAGGGGCGCCGTCGTCGTTGGGTCACCTACGGCTGTGGGCCAGCTGTGGGCTCGGGCGATCGCGGATCAGGGCTGCCAGGCCATCCAGTACACGGCGGCCACAGCGGCAATCAGCAGGGCGCCGGAGAGCACGGACTTGATCCACGGATGGCGCATGAACAGCCCGACCACCTTGGGCCAGGCGTGGGCCACTTCACCGGCCGTGGCCCGCGGGAACCTGTCGACCGGGACACCCGCGTACTCGACGATCGCGGTCAGCGACTTGAGGTCCCACACGGTGCCGTCCAGGCGGAAGAGGCGGCGTCCGGCGTCGTCGACCAGCCAGAGATAGGGACGGGTGAGGCCCCTCCTGCGGGACTTCCCGCCCGGATCGGTCGGGCCACGGGACCCCACTTCGAGCGCTTCGACCAGGACGGCGCGGGCAATTCGGTCCCGGCGCACCGTGTGGAAACCCACGGCACGGGACCCCAGCAGGTGGGAGGCCGTGGCGACCACGGTGTTGGGCCGCAGCCACACCCAGCACAGGGCCAGGCAGACCAGGATGACCACCACGATGATGATCGAGACCACCGGAGCCGGTCGCCGGAACCACAGGACGCCCAGGCAGATCAGCCCCAGGGCGGCCGCCGGAAGACAGGCGACCAAGCGCCTGCCCATGGACGTGATCCGCGGGTGCCACACCTGCTGAACCGGACCGAATCGTTCGGGGACGTGGCGGATGTTGTCGGCCACCTGCGGCTCCTCGGAGCTCATTCGAGGCGCAACGTGCACCATCGGTGAGCGTGGTCTGATCTCAAGTGCCCCGGGACGTTCCCGGGCAGGTCCGACCCTAGCAACAGCGGCGTCACCGAATCCTGGATGCCCGGTTCTTGGGTTAGCGTGGTGCGGATGAAGCGCAACGATCGTCTGGGCCCTGCGGTGGCCCTCTGGGTCTTTCTGGTGCTGCTTGCCGTCGCCGCCGCGTGGGTGACCATTGCCCTGGTCAACAAGTACATGTACGGCCCGGAAACCGATGTGCGCGCTTACTTCCACCACCTGGAGGAGGGTGACGGGGCTCGAGCGCTGGGTGCCCTGAACGCCCAGGTCCCCGAGGGCACGGACGCCACGCTGCTGGACGGCGACGCCCTGCGCACGGCCACCGAATCCCTGGAAGACGTGGAGGTCAGCACGGTCTCCCAGGACTCCGAGAGCGCCGTGGTCCGTGCCGACTACACACTCGAAGGCGAACGCCACTCGACCGAGTACCACTTGCACCCCGCCGAGACCCAGTGGGGGTTCTTCACCGTCTGGGACTTCGACGAGACACCGTTGCCCACCCTGGAAGTTTCCATGTCAGGGGTGAGTTCGGCCGACATCAACGGAACCTCCGCGGCCCTGCCGGATTCCAGGCAGTCCTTCGCCGCGCTGCCCCCGGGCAACTACACCGCGTCCTACGCGTCCAAGTACATCGACACGGAGCCGAAGTCCGTGGCCCTCACCGCCCCCGACCAGGACGAATCCGTGACCTTGACCGCCCGCCCGTCTCAAACTCTCGAGGACGAGGTCCAGTCCTCGATCGGCGAGGACCTCAAGGAGTGCACCGACCAGAAGACGCTCTACCCGACGGACTGCCCGTTCTCCTATGAGTTCTCCGGACGCGTGCAGGGCACGCCGACGTGGAAGATCGTTGAGCAGCCGGAACCCGAGATCTCGGTGTCGACCAAGGTCAAGTCCGAATGGTCCCTGTCCTCGGCCGAGGGCGTCGCCCAGGTCAGCTTCACGTCCGTGAACCTCTTCGACGGCTCCACCAAGAAGGTCACGGAGAAGGTGCCGTTCACCTACGAGGCCGACGTCGAATTCACCGACGACCAGGTCACCGTCACCCGCTGATCTCTCTGCGACAGCTCACGCCCCCGCCCGCCCCCGCCCGCCTCCGCCCGCTTCCTCGTTGCGGCCGGGCGTGCCCGGTTGCGGAAGGGTGGCTCAGTTCAGGCCGCGCAACTCCAGGGTCAGGGAGTCCGCTGCGCCGTCGACGACGCTGAAAGGGATCCCCCAGTCCTGTTGGTAGAGGTGGCAGGCGGCGTGATCCGGGATCTCGCCCCCGGGTTCCCCGTCGCAGGCTGCGGCGCGGGCCGTGATGTGCAGGATGCCTTCCGTCACGCCATCGGCCAGGACCAGCTCCCGCTGAAGTCCTTGGGCCGTACCGGCCCCGGCGGTCAACGCGTCGGCCGGTGAGGTGGAAATCTTGAGCTGGGTGGGGTCGCCCCACCGGTCGTCGAGTTTCTGTCCGGCCGGGGCCGCGAACCGCACGTCCACCGTGACCCGTCCCCCTGCGATCGGGGTGCGCTGCCGTTGCGACACCGAGGCTCCCTCGTCCACGGCCTCGAGTGCCTGCGCCGGGACGGGAACGCGCACCAACCGGTGCTGGTTGGTCTCGACCACGATCAGGACGGGGGTCTCGGCGGTCTGGTCCAGCAGGAGGTCCGAAGGCTCGTCCAGCCCTCGGGTCAGCGTGGAGAGCTGTCCCGCCGCGTCCTCCGTGGCCGGCTGCCAGCGTCGAATCCCACCGTTGTAGGTGTCAGCCACGGCCACGGAACCGTCCGGCAGAGCCGCGACGCCCAGGGGGTGCTGCAACCGTGCGTGTTCGGGACTGCCGTCGCGGAACCCGAAGTCGTAGAGGCCGAGGCCCACGGCCGTCTCCGCTCGGAGCTCGCCATCGGTGTGCCGAAGGCAACGCAGCGCCGAGGACTCGGAGTCGGCCAACCACACGGTCCCGTCCGGGGCCTGGGAGAGCCCGGAGGTCTGGGCGAACCACGCTTCGCGCGCGGGTCCGTCCAGCAGACCCTCGTCCCCAGTGCCCGCCACCACGCGCAGGCGACCGCTCCTGGGGTCGAAGTCGAAGAGCTGGTGGGTTCCGGCCATGGCCACGACCAGCCGGTCCGCGGCCTCCGACCAGGCCACGTCCCACGGGGAGGACAGGGCGACGTCCAGGGGGTCGGCGTCGTCAGCGATGAAGTCCGGGTCGATGCCGCGGGCCCGCTCGGAGTCCAACAGGCGCTGCACGCCGTTGCCCGCCAGAGTGGTGACCTCCCCCGTGGACAGGGCCAGGCCGCGCAGGCGGTGGTTGACCGTGTCCGCGACCACCAGGTCGTAACCCACCTGCGTCGCCACGGCCTCGGGCAACAACGCCAGGCCACGGGGTTCGTTGAACTGGGCGGTCTCCGCCGCGCCGTCGCGGTGACCCTTGACGCCCGTTCCGAAGACGGCCCGCACGGTGCTCAGGTCAGGTTCGAGCTGCACCAGCCGGTGGTGCCCGGTGTCGGCCACCAGAACGCTCCCGTCCGGGAGGATCACGGCCTTTTCCGGGAACCGCAGGTCCCCTTCGGGCTGCGGCCTCGGCACGTAGGGCCCGTCACCACGGTGCAGCGTCCCCTTGGCCTCATGCTCCGCCACAAGTTCCTCGACCAGGGACACCAGACCCTGGACGTGCCCCTCCCCCGAAAGGTGCGCCACGATGTAGCCCTCCGGGTCGACGACCACCAGCGTTGGCCAGGCCCGCGCGGTGAAAGCGTCCCAGGTGCCCAGTTCGGGGTCGTCGAGCACGGGGTGGTGGATCTCGTACCGGTCCACGGCCGCGGCCAGCGCCTGCGGGTCCGCTTCGTGCTCGAACTTGGGTGAATGGACGCCCACGGTGACCAGCACGTCGCCGTAGCGCTCCTCAAGGGGGCGCAGCTCGTCCAGCACGTGCAAGCAGTTGATGCAGCAGAAGGACCAGAAGTCCAGGATCACGATCTTGCCGCGCAGCTTCTGCCAGTCCAGTTCCTCCCCGCCGGTGTTCAGCCAGGCGCGGCCGGTCAGCTCGGAGGCTCGCACGCGCGAGATGGCGGTCATGGTGGTCCTTTCGGTACGGCGGGATCGGTCGGTGTGGGTGGGGTGCGTTGTGGTCCGTGGGGTTGTTCGGTCCAGCGATCGGGCCGACGACGGGTGCAACCACGCTCCCGGGGAGAACTATTCCACCACCCGGGACGGTGGATCAGACGCGCTGGTTCTCAGCGTCGCTGGGCGTCATCCTCGGCCAGGCGTTCCATCATCTCGTTGTAGGCCTTGAGCTCCGCGTCGTCGGTGCGGTCGGCCTCCCGGTCCACCCGCCGGTTCTCCCGGTTGCCCGCGATGGCCCACTGGATCCCGACGACGACGGCGAGCAGCGCCGTCGGCAATTCGCCGATGCCCCACATCAGGGCGCCACCGCGTTGCTGGTCCTCGATGGCGGAGAGGCCCCAGTCGCGGCCCATGTTGCCGAACCAGGAGGCCTCCAGCAGGACGTCCATGCCCATGATCGCCACGCCCACGAACGCGTGGTAGGCCATGGTCGCGATCAACATGACCAGTCGCATGAAGTGCGCGGGCCGGTGCGGGATCGGATCCTGACCGACCAGCACCAGGGCGAACATGTACCCGGTGAACAGGAAGTGCGCCATCATGAATTCGTGGCCCACGTGCGTGCGCAGGGTGAAGCCCAGCAGCGGCGTGAAGTAGAACAGCACGATGGACCCCGCAAAGTTCACGGCCGCGAAGATCGGGTTGGTCACGATCTTGCCCCAGGTCGAATGCACCAGGCGCAGGATCCATTCGCGGGGTCCGCGCGTGCCGTCCCGGCGCGGTTCCAGTGCCTTCAACAGGAGGGTCACGGGTGAGCCGAGCACCATGAACACGGGGATGATCATGGTCAGGGACATGTGCTCGACCATGTGCCAGCTGAACAGGACGCGCGCGTACACGGCCACGGGGCCGGAGGTCGCCAGGAAGAGCAGGGCCAGTCCCACGAACCAGGAGATCGCACGCAGCGGTGACCACGTGCCCCCGGTACGCCGGACTTTCCAGATCGCCCAGGCGTAGCTCACCGCGAAGACCACGATGATGGCCACCCACAACCAGTCGGGACGCCACTGCGCCACGGCATTGGCCAAGGTGGGCTCGGGTGGGAGTTCGTAGAAGGTCAGGATGCGGGCGGGGCTCGCGTCAGGTTCCAGGTCCTCGGGGACCGGCGGAGCCGAGTTGCCCAGCGCCACGGCCACCCCGATCAGCCCACCCATGATGGCCAGCTCTCCGATGATGATCTGCCACACCGCGCGTCGACCGCTGACCTTGTCGGCGACCAGCGCGGGAATCACGGCCCGGCGGTGGACGTACCCGGCCACGCCGAGCGCCAAGGTCAGCACCAGCTTGACGATCACCAGGGTTCCGTACGCGCTGGTCAGTTGCGCCACGGTGCCGATGCGCACCGCAGCGTTGATCACCCCGGAAGCCAGCACCAACACGAAGCACCACAGGGCCACGTTGGAGAACCGGCTCAGGACAACGGCCACCAGTGGTACCTCACGCCCCTGCGCGGCATGCTGGGCGTCGGATGCACGACGGGTGCGGGCGCCGATGGGCAGCCTCGCCCTGGACCGATCACCGGCCAGCAGGGGCGATAACCAGGCCAGCGCGATCAGGCCACCGGCCCAGGCACACACGCCCAGAAGGTGCAGGCCCAGGGAGTTGACCGCGCCCATGTGGTCGTCACCGCCCGCCGAGTGGCCGTTGAGCGCCATGGTCACCAAGGCGATGTCGGCCAACGCCATGGTCAACAGCAACCCGAGCAGGGAACGCAGCCCGAATACGAACGTGGTGACCACCGCTGCCACGATCACCCCGACGCCCAGGGCCTGGCCGGTCGGGATGTCCGTGACGAAGCTGATGAGCTGCTGGGTGTAGGCCGCGCTGGCACTCAGCCGGACGCCGGAGACCTCCGCGTACGTGAACACGACGACCACGGCGGCCGCCACGGTCCAGACCACGGAGGTGGCACCGGCCAGTTGCAGCAGCCGAGTGAACAGCGGATGCTCCTGGGGCGTCCCGGTGGACTCGCCATCCTGCTTGGCTTTGCGGACGCGGTCCTTGTGCCGGACCCGCGTCGACCGTTCCTGGACCTTGTTCGGGACCACCCCCACGGCCAGCAGCAGGGACCCGATCGTGGCGACCAGCGCAAGGTCACGGACGGCTTCGGAGATCGGCAGCCCCCACCGCACCAGGGCGCCGGGATCTGCAACCTCCTTCGCGGCCGCCGCCCCCGAGAAGCTCAGGGCCGCCACCAGTGCCAGCAGCATGACGACCACGGGCGCTGCCAACCACCATGGCGAGAGGCCCGAGGGCAGCACCTGCCGACCCGAACCGTCGGTTGCACTCCGGGTCTCAGCCGTCCGTGTACTCATACGTCGTCTTTTCCTCTCTTGAAGTCCTCAGGCCCCTGCCAGCGGGCCTCAGAACAGAACGTCGCCGATGAAGCCGCCTTCGGCGCATCCGGGTGGGATGGCGAAAACCGCGGAACCCACGGGCACGGTCCACACGTTGAGCATGTCCAGGTCGTCCAGCCGACGCTGGATCGGGACGAACTGCTCGTTCACATCGGCCTGGTAGGAGGCGAACAACAGCCCCGAATCACTCACGCCGCCCGAGCTGGATCCCGCCTTGGCCAGACCCGAGGCATCGGACACGGGAAGGTCGTAGTTGTACGGACGCCGGTGGATCCGCACCCGGTCGTCCGGGTGGCGTGCCCGACGCATGTGCGAGTACTCCGGAATCACCTTGAAACCTAGGGTGCCCACGGCCTCGAAGTCCGGTTCGTCGCGTTCCTTCGTACCGGTCAGGGGCGCGCCCGTGTCCAGTTTCCGGCCGACGGCGTCTTCCCGGGCCGGACGATCCGCTTCGTCCCACGTGTCCAGGTTCATGTGGATCCGCCGCAGCACCAGGGACGTCCCGTCCGTGATCCACGGTTCGAAGGCTCCATCCCCCCGGCCCCACACGATCCGTTCGTGCTCGTCCGTGCCGGGCTGGGTGTCGACCGTCCCGTCCACCTGCCCGAACAGGTTGCGCATGCTCGGCGGGTCGGCCGCCTCCGCCCCGGGGACGGAGCGGAATCCGTTCTGGACCCACCGCACGGACCCGAAGCCCCGCACGTCCTTGAGCAGCAACCGCTGCGCGTGGGCCAGGGTCACGGTGTCCTCGCAGGCCAGTTGGATCAGCAGGTCGCCGTCGTTCCAACGGTCCTCGAGCTGGTCGATGCCGAAAGCCGGCAGGGGACCTGCCCACGACGGCGCCCGGTCGGGTGCGACGATCTCGAAGACCCGCGCCCCGAACCCGAAGGTCACGCTCAACCGGGAGGGGTTGAGGGCAAGTTCAGGTTCCTGGTCGTGGACCGGAGCCTCCCCCACGGTGAGTTTCGCGGCGTCCGCCGTCAGGACGCGCATCATGCGGCGTACCGTCTCGCGTTGCGTGTCCTCCGAGAGATCGATCGCGATGAACGTCGCGAAGGACTGCGGGAGGGTGTCGATGCCCGCTTGGCGCAGCCCGTAATAGGGTTCCGCGCGGGCACCCACGGGCGCCTCGGCTGTGTTTTCACCCGCGCTGCCGGCGTCCGCGGAACCGGTGTCCTGCCCCAACAGCCCCGCACGCTGGGCGGCCCCCAGCCCGATTCCGGCGGCGGCCCCGGCTCCCGCCGTACCACCGGCGATCAGAAAACCCCGGCGGCCGACACCTCGCCGACCGGCCGGGCCGGTGGCCACGGACTCCTCCGTGGCCACCGGCTCAGGATCCTTGGTCACGCGGACTCCTCGCACATGGGCAGTTCCCCGTGGTCCATGCCTTCCATCCCCTCCATGCTGTCGTCAGCCGTGGGGCTCTGGAAGGCACCCGCGTCGCCACCTTCGTGGGAGTACTCCTCTTGCGCACCCTGGTAGTCCCGGACCTCTACGTCGATCTTCTGGGTCCGGCCGTCCTCGAACGTGAGCTCGAGGGGAAGGGTCTGTCCCGCCATGGGCGCGCATTCGAGGTCCATCAACATGATGTGATCCCCGCCGGGCTCCAGCGTCACGCTCTCACCGGGTTCGATGACCAACGGTTCGGCCATCTTCTGCATCACGGTCGAGCCTGAGGACTCGTTCATGACCGTTTCGTGCAGTTCTACCTTCCCGGCGATTCCCTCCGCGGTCGCACCGCTGAGGGTCACGGCCTCGTCACCGTCGTTGGTGAGGGTCCCGAAGACGCCGGTCATGCCGGAGTCCTTGGCCTTCATCCACTGCTGGTCGACGGTGAGCACCTGCTCCCCCGTGGACGCAGACCCGGAGGCCGCCCCGTCGGTGGACTCACCGGACTGGGCCGGGGCCGTGGAGGCCGCCGGCGACGGCACGTCGGGGCCGCCATTGCTCTGCCCGCTGCCGCAGCCGGTCAGCGCCAACGCTCCCACGGCCGCCAGGGCCAGCAGGGACCGCGTCGCCGGGCGGTCACCCGCGAGTTCGATGATTGTCTTGCGGTTCATGATGGTTCTCATTTCGTTCTGGTCCGAGCCCCGCCAGGGGGCTCAGTGATCTGATGGATGTCCCCCGATCCGACGAACGGCAACCACAGCCCCCAACACCACCAGGGCCAACACCGCCCCACCTCCGGCATAGAGCCACAGGGGTGCGCCACCCGATTCTTGGCCGGTCTCCTCCGCAGCCGCCGGTGCTCCCGCTGAGGAGGTCTCCGTGGCCTCGCCACCGGTCGTGGCCTGCGGAGAGCCGGAGCTGTCCGCGGCTGCGGCCGTATCGGTTGCGGAGGGCCCGCCCGAGGCGGCTCCCTCACCGAGGTCATAGGTGAAGGTGCCTTCGATGGGGTGCCCGTCGGAGGAGACCACGCGCCACACCACGGTGTAGGTCTCGTCCTGGGCGTCCGAGGCAGTGAGTTCTTGGGTGACGGTGGATCCCTCCACCGTCGGTTCGCCGTCGGTCACGTCGGCTCCCGAGGAATCTGTGACGCGCACTTGATGGCCGACGTCGAGCAGATCGGCCGAGAACGTCATCTCGACCTCATCGGGGGCCTCCGAGACCCGGGCGTCGTCGCCCGGGGTCGATGACAACAGTGAGTCGTGCGCCCAGACGGGTGACGGAAAAGCAACGAGCGCAGCAACGGCCACACCCGCACCCACTCGGCCCGCGCTCGATCTCAACGCGCGTCTCCCTCGGGAGTCGGGCCGCCGATCGGTCGCGGTTGTGGGCTGGGCGATGCTTGGGTTGGGCATGGTTCTGCTTTCCTCCCTGTCCGCGCCACCGGATTCGGGGCATGGCGCGGGCAAGTGTGTCTTCTGTGGGTCGTGGCGCCTCGTCCCTCGATCATGACGACGACGCGCCGCACCACCCGTTTCCCTCGACTACTGGGTACGGGTTCAACGGATGTGGCAGACGATGCCGTCAGGCGAGGGCAACGGTCATCGGCGGGCCGCGGTACCTGAGCCCGGAACGGACCAGGCTGAGGACCCTCGCGGGCACCGGTGCGATGAACCCTGGCTTCCAGGGGCGCGCCGTGGCCGGGGGTATGACAGCAGCCAGGACCAGCTGAGCCGCACGGACCAACAGGGCAGCGAGAACGGCAAGGACACCCTTCTCACCGTGGCGCAGGACCAGCACCGTGAGCACGGCGGCGGCCAGGTGCATGGCCAGCATTCCGGTGCCACCCGCTGCAAGCCCGTGCAGACCGGAGGCGGAGGACAAGGCTGAGTCCGAAAGCGTTGCGCCCGTGTGCCCCGCATGGGACATCATCGGAGCGGCTCCGTCGGTCGCTGCCGGAACCAGGACCAGGTCGGGCCCGACCGAAGCATCAGAGTGGAGATGTCCCGCGTGACCGGTTCGGTCCACGGCGGTGACGTACCCGCCGGACAGCGCGAGCAGACCGTGGAACAACGCCTGCGAGACGCCCACGGCCAACGACAGTCCGATCAGCGGAATCCGAACCCCCGCCAGCAGCATGCACAGCGGGGCGGAGACACAGATGCACAGGAGCATGAGCATGGCCGAGGGCCACTGTCCACCGGCCACGGTGTGCGCGAGGACCGCCGCCGTGGTTGCGGTGAACGCGGCGATCCACCCGCGGAGCAGGCGCAAAGCACGATCGGTCATGCTCACTCCTGTCCTTGGGGCTCGGTCCACGCGGACTCGCAACGGTGGTGCGCCCGGGTCGTCACCCGGGTACGTGTTTTGGGCACACTCCGTAAGTACCTCGTCCCATTATGCCGCCGTCGTCAAACCGCCCTGACAGCACGACCGGACGGGCGAACCGCTGGACCGGAGGACCGGACCGGGGTGGCGGGGAAAGTGTGGCAGACAAAAAGACGAGCGGTGGAACCCAGTGTGGATTCCACCGCTCGTCTCGGTGGCCGGGGAACCGGCCGGGACATCACTTGCCGGAAGCAGCAGCCTTCAGCTTGGAGCCTGCGGACAGCTTGACACTGTGACCGGCGGGGATGTTGATGGTCTCGCCGGTCTGCGGGTTACGGCCGGTGCGGGCCTTGCGCTCCGTGCGCTCGACGGAGAGCCAGCCCGGGATGGTGACCTTCTCGCCGTTGGAGACGGAGGTCTCCAGGGTCTGGAACAGCGCATCCAACACGCCGTTGACCTGAGCCTGAGTGGTGCCTGCCTTCTCGGCAACCTCGGCCACGATCTCGCTGCGGTTCTTAGCCATCTTGATGTCCTCCTGGACGTCGGGTCTGTGTTGGAGCCCCTGGTGGGGACCCACTACAGGTGGAAATTACCAGCTGGACTTGGTGATTCCCGGCAATTCGCCCCGGTGTGCCATTTCACGGAAGCGCACGCGGGAGATGCCGAACTTCTGGAAGGTGCCACGCGGGCGGCCGTCGATCTGGTCGCGGTTGCGGACGCGAGCCGGGGAAGCGTCACGGGGAAGCTTCTGCAGGCCCAGGCGTGCGGCCTCGCGGTCCTCGGGGCTGGCGTTCTCGTCGACCAGGGTCTTCTTGAGCTCCGCGCGCTTTGCGGCGTAGCGGGCCACGAGGACCTTGCGCTGCTCGTTCTTGGCGATCTTGGACTTCTTGGCCATTCCTCAGCGCTCCTCACGGAAATCGACGTGCTTGCGGACGACCGGGTCGTACTTCTTGAGCACGATGCGGTCGGGGTTGTTCCGGCGGTTCTTACGGGTCACGTAGGTGAAGCCGGTACCCGCGGTGGACTTCAGCTTGATGATGGGACGTACGTCCTTGTCCTTGGCCATGTCAGAACTTCTCCCCTCGGGCAGTCATTTCTGCGACCACGGCGTCGATGCCGCGGGCGTCGATGACCTTGATGCCCTTGGCGCTGACGTTCAGCGTGATGGTGCGGCGCAGGGACGGAACCCAGTAACGCTTCTTCTGGATGTTGGGGTCGAACCGACGCTTGGTGCGTCGGTGCGAGTGCGAAATGCTGTGCCCGAAGCCCGGCTTGGCCCCGGTCACCTGGCAGTGCGCTGCCATAGTGCTCTCCTCCAAATGTCGACGAATGACGGCACGCTAACGGTGCTTGCTGATGAATGAATCACCGGTGCAGCGGCCGAAGCGTCCCGTCACCCTTGGTTGCAACCACCGTTCATGAACCCGGGGTCTGTCCAACAGACCTCCGCACGGTGGCTACCGGTTCGGGTTCGCCACGACGACGGTGAAGATCTTGGTGTCGGGTGCGGACTCCACCACACGACAGCCCAAAATCATAGGCTTGTGCCGGTGTGTCCGCAACTTTTTGTGCCCCGCAACAGCGGTCGCACCGGCAGATTCGCGGCGCAACCGACCATGGTGAGGGACAAGTGGCAAGTCTAGACGACGCGATCACCTCGGCCAACCAGCGGTGGCCGGAATCACCTCGCGGGGGGTGCTGCGGTGTCGGTGGTGCTCGGCTGCTCCGGAGCCGCGACCCCCCGGTGTCTGCGTTCCTCGGAGCCCAGCACCTCGTTCATCACCCGGGACAGTGAGCGCACGCGCTCGGACTGCTCGATGCCTTCCACGAGCACGACCTCGCCGTTCTCGTCGGCCAGCGGGATCTGCCAGTTGGGGTACTCGTCCGAGGTTCCGGGCTGGTTCTGGACCCGCTTCTCCCCCACCGCGTCCACGAGCTGGACGCAGTGCAGCAGTGAGGGAGCGCGTCCGAGATATCGGTACAACCCCTCGATCTGCTGCCTGACCGTGGCGTCCTGCGGAACCAATCCTTCGGCCCGGGCTGCGGCGAGCCAGCGGTCCACGCGTTGCTGGGCCTCTTCCCGTTCGACCCCGACCGGCCGCTCCAGCAGGCCCAGACCGTCCCGCAGATCCACCTGCACGCTTTCCAGGAAGCCCGCGGTGGGCGGCAGGTCGTGCGTGCCCACGGAGGCGAACGCCTCCTGCCGGTAGTTCCGGGGATCCCTGGGCCCGTCGCCCTCCTGCTCGAACCACAGGACGGAGGTCCCCAGGACGCCCCGGGCCGCGAGGAATTCCCGCGCCGATGGTTCCACCGTCCCAAGGTCCTCGCCGACCACGACGACGCCCGCCCGTTGCGCCTCCAGAGCCAGGATCCCGACCATCGCCTCGTGGTCGTAGTACACGTAGGCACCGTCCGAGGCCTTGTTGCCGTCCGGAATCCACCAGAGCCGGAAGAGCCCGATCACGTGGTCGACGCGGATGCCGCCGGCGTGACGGAATATGGTGCGCAGCATTTCCCGCCAGGGCCGGTACCCGGCGTCTTCGAGTCGTTGCGGATGCCACGGGGGTTGGGACCAGTTCTGGCCCTGCTGGTTGTACATGTCTGCCGGGGCGCCCACGGAAACGCCGGGGGCCATAACCTCCTGCAGTGTCCAGGCGTCAGCACCGTCCTTCGTGACGCCGACGGCCAGATCGTGCATGACGCCGATCTGCATCCCCGCGGATTCGGCCGCGCGCTGGGCCGCCGCCAGCTGGTTGTCCAACAGCCACTGGATCCACACGTAGAAGTTGATGCGGTCCTTGAGGCGCTCCCTGGCCTCCGCGGCGTAGGGCGAGTCCGGGGTTGCGGCCTCCCCCGACCATAGTTCGTTGTCGACCCCGAGTTCCTCACGCAGCGCACACCAGAGCCCGAAGTCCTGGAGGTGCTGCCCACCTTCCCGGACGAACCGTTCGAGCTGCTGCTGACGTTGCGGAGAGCGCCGCACGGTGTAGAGCAGTTCCAGGCTCTTGAGCTTCGCGGCGAAAATGCCGTCACGGTCGATGCTCTCCGGATCCAGCACCTTGCGCCGTTGGATCGCCGCCAGGGTGGAGACCACTTCCAGGTCGCTGGGCCGCAGGTACGCGTACTCCCGGATGTCCGCGATCCGCAGGTAGAGCGGGTTGAAGAACCGTCGGGTGGTGGGCAGGTACGGCGAAGGCTCGATCGGCGGCACGGGTTCAGAGGCGTGCAGGGGGTTCACCAGGATGTAGTCGGCCCCTTGCTCGCCGCCGATCGCCGCCAATGCGGCCAGGTCGTTGATGTCGCCCACGCCCCACGACCTGTTGGAGGCCACCGAGTAGAGCTGGGCCGCCCATCCCCACCGCCTGGCCCCCTGGAGGCGGTCCGTCGTCGTCAGCCGAGCGGGAGTCACGGCGACCTCGATCGTCACGTCCTGCTCGGCACCCGGCGCCGCTGCGTCGCCTGCGGCCTCGGCTGGTGCCGTCGCGCGCAACCGGTACCACTCGGACGGAAGGTCCGTGGGAAGTTCGAAGAACAACCGTTCGACGTCGGCGCCGTCGATGGTTCGGGTCTCGACCTCACCCGGAGTCTGGGTGAGTTGGACCGGCGCACCGTCCACCATGATCTCGACGGTCACCTGTGTTCCCGGGGACACGTGGATCGGAATGCGGGTGGCAACGTTCTCGGTCGCGATCACCACAGGCGGTAGGAACCGGCGCCACGGCTGTTCCTCCCGGCGCTCAAGGCTTTCGCGCGCGGCGGCCTCACCGGAGACATCGGCGCCGAGTGCGGTGAGCACGGATCGCAGGGTCTCGTCCGGGACACCGACCTCTCCGCCGTCGAACCCGTTGTAGCGTGTGCGCACCCCGTGCGCTTCTGCCAGGGCCTGGAGAAGGTCTCGACCCACCGCGCCCTGTTCCGGGGTGGAGCCAGGCCCGGAGGCGGGCGGAACGGAGGATTCTGAGGCGGAGGACTGCATGGACACCATGCTATCGACGCTTGGCACCCGGCCGGACCGTTCTGCGCCACGAGCACCCGCTCGATTGCGGCATGCTGGAGGCATGTCAGAGCCCACCGCCGCAGACCCCGTGACCGCCGGCTCCCCCCGGCCCCGCCCCTTGACGGCAGAGTTCCGGCCCGTGGCGGTGATCTTCGACTGCGACGGCGTCCTGCTGGACACCGAGACCGCGTGGGGTGAAGTCCAGGCCGAGGTGTTCCGGCGCCACGACCTTGCCTACGGGCCGGCGGAGGAACGCGGCCTGAAGGGCTGGTCGGCACGCGCTGTCGCGGAGGAAGTGGTCCGCCGGTGCGGTGAAGCACACCCCGCAGCAGATACATCAGCCGCGAAGAGGGACGTGCAGCACGGCATCACCATCGAGGAAGCCCTTGCCGAGATCATCGACGTCGAGGCCCGCCTGTTGACGGGCAACATGCCCGTGATCGACGGCGCCTTGGAGCTGGTCCGACGCATTGCCGACCATGTTCCGGTTGCGGTGGCCTCGAACTCCACAGCGAGCATCCTGCAGACCAAGATGACCACCAGCGGCATCGCGGATCACGTGCAGACCTGGGTCTCCTCCGACGACGTGGCCGTCGGCAAGCCGGCTCCGGACATCTACCTGGAAGCAGCTGCGCGGCTCGGGGTCGATCCCACCGAGTGTCTGGCCGTCGAGGACTCCCCCGCGGGGGCGACAGCCGCCCTCGACGCGGGCATGATCACACTGGGCATCTCGTGGGACGGCGAGCCGGTGCCGTCGTCGTTGCTGCTCGACTCCGTGACCGACCCGCGCCTGGATGAGCTGCTCACCGCCTGGAGGTGGTGAGCCCGCGCTCACAGGCGTCAGCGATCAGCGGTTCCAGAGCCCGTAGGTCTTGGCCAGGTCGGAGACCTTGCGAGCGCGCGCCAGGCGGGGCAGGTAGCTGCCGTCCATGGTTCCGGTCGCCCCGGTCTCGAAATTATCGATCAGTTCACGGGCCCAGGCGATCTCCTGCTCGGAAGGTGCCAGCCCTGTGTTGATCCCGTCGGCCTGGTTCGGATCCAACGTGAGCTTTCCGGTCATGCCCATGGACTGGGTGACTCGGCAGGCCTCGGCGAGGTCCTCGCCGTGCGCTCCGACCGAAGGGCCGTCGATCGGCCCGGGCAAGAGCCCGACGCGAGAAGCGACCACCAGCACGGAGCGGGCGTGGGCCAGCGCCATGGGATCACCGGAGGCGCCCGTGTCACGGCGGAAGTCACCGACGCCGAAGGCCAGCCGGAAGACCCCGGGAGCCCGGGCGATGTCGTTGGCGTTCATGAGCCCCACCGCGGACTCGATCAGCGCGATCACGGGCGTACCGGCGGGCATCATCATGGCCGTCCGGGTGATGTGGTCCGGATGCTCGGTCTTGGCCAGCATCAGACCGCGCAGGTTCTTGGCCTCGGCCAGGGCTTCCAGGTCCTCGCGCCAGTGCTCGGAGGTGATGTCGTTGATCCGCACCCAGGCCCCCGCACCGCCGTTGAGGGCGTCCACGACAGCCGCTCGTCCTTGCGCCTTCTGCGCCTCCGGCAGCCCGTCTTCGATGTCGAAGATCACGGAGTCCGCTTCGGAAGCCAACGCCGCGGGGAAAACCGAAGGATCGGAGGCACCGACCAGCAGAACGGATCGGGACAGGCGGGCAGGCAGCGCAGCGGCGCGCTGGTTGCGGAAGGGGCTCACGTGGGTCCTTCGGGTTCGGTTCCGACAATCAGCCCTGACGGGCGCCTCCATGGTATGGGGTCAGCGGTACGAGTTCACTGCGGCAGCGGCGTGTGATCGGGCACCACGCGTTCGCTCTCCCGTACCGGCCCGGGAGCCGTTCCGCGACCGAACGGTGCGTCACCGAGCGCCTCACGGCCGTGCGGTTCGAGCCAGTTCTGCAGGTCCGGTCCCACCGGCACGATGCGGGTGGGATTGATGTCTCCATGAACCACGTAGTAGTGCTGCTTGATCTGTTCGAAATCCACGGTGTCGCCGAACCCCGGGGTGGTGAACAGGTCGCGCGCGTACGCCCAGAGGTTGGGCATCTCCGTGAGTTTGTTGCGTGAGCACTTGAAGTGGCCGTGGTAGACGGGGTCGAAGCGGACCAGGGTGGTGAACAGGCGGACATCGGCCTCCGTGATGTGCGGCCCCATGAGAAAGCGTCGGTCGGCCAGTCTCTCCTCCAGCCAGTCCATGGCCGTCCACAACCGGTCGTAAGCCGCCTCGTAGGCCTCCTGAGAGCCTGCGAACCCGCACCGGTACACGCCGTTGTTGACCTCGGTGTAGACGCGTCGCATGACCTCCCGCATCTCGTCCTCGAGCTCGGTCGGCCACAGATCGGGCGCGCCCTCCCGGTGGAAGTCCGTCCATTCCTTGGCGAAGTCCTCCGTGATCTGCGGGAAGTTGTTGGTGACCACCTGCCCGGAGGCGATGTCCACCACCGCCGGGACGGTGATCCCACGCGGGTAGTCCGGGAATCGCGCGAAGTAGGCCTCCTGCAGACGTTCGATGCCCAGAACGGGGTCCTTGCCCTCCGGGTCCAACTGGAAGTTCCACGACCGCACGTCATGGGTCGGTCCCGGCAGTCCCACCGAGATCACCCCCTCCAGCCCCAGGAGACGGCGGACGATCAGGGTTCGGTTCGCCCACGGGCAGGCACGCGCAGCAACCAACCGGTAGCGGTCCCGCTCGACCGGCCAGGCCTCGGCCCCCTCGGAGAGCTGGGCCGTGGCGGGGTCCCGGACAATCCGGTCCTCGATGTAGTTGGTGTCCCGATCGAAGGACTCTCCGGCGTGCACATAGGCACCCTTGGTGCTGTGCTCGTCCTGGCCGACCGCCGCCTCTGTCACGACCTCATTCATGGTGTCCTCCAAACCCGTCCTCCAAACCCGTCCTCCAAACCGTTCGACTAACCTCTCACCACTTTAGATGATACGTCACTAAACCGATCGGGCCACCCCCTCCAGCGCCGCTCCGCAGTAAGCTGGGACCCTCAGGCACACGAAATGCCCGGTCTGGAGGCCACGACATGACTCCCCCCGAACAGAACGGACGACAGGCCGAAAACGGATCGGACGACGGCCACCTTCCGCAGTGGGGCCGGATGCGCTCGGAAGGCTCGACGCCGCCAGAATCACCCGGGCCACCGGCACCGGATGCTGAACCCCGGACGGACCCCCGGGATGTAGCCGCCAGACGCCGAGCTGTTCGGGGCCTGTCGTTCGCCCTGGTCTTGCTCGGAATCCTATTGGCGTCCGGCATGGCCGCCATGGGGCACCCATTTCTGGGTGCTGTCGGCGTTCTCCCGGCGCTGGTCGGCCTCTCAGGATTCATGGCGGTGCACCTGGGCATCCCACGGCCTCTTCGCCCGACCCCAAACCCCCCGCCCCACCCCGGCCGCGCGTGGTGGTGGCTTCCCGTGACCCTGCTGGCCATGGGCCTCGCAGCCATCCTCGGCGCTTTCGTCGCCGACGCCTCGGCACCGGCAACCGGCAGCTCCTGGACAATGTTCTGGCTGGTCGCGGGGGCCACCCTGCTAACCGCGGCCGGCCTGGGGTTCGGCCTGGTTGCGGTCTCACGGCTTTCCGTCACGGACGACGACGACGCCCCACTTCGCCGAGTGGACTGGAGCCAGGAGTACCCCCGACGCTACGCAGATTCGCCGCGACACCCAGGTGGCTTCTACGACTCCTCCTGGATCACCCGGGACGCGAGCGCGTCACACTCTCGCAAGAACAACCCGGACGGGGACCGAGACGACCCCTGATGTGCGATCCTTTTTTGACCACCGAACGACGGAGGGACTGCCATCTTCGTAGGTCACGGCGTGCTAGTTGACGAGCGGGGCGACCTGGCCGGGCACAGAAAGCGACACCCATGAGCACGACCGACCCGGAGCGAGATCAGACCCCACCCTCAGACGTTCCGCGCTGGCTCACGGAGCAGGAACAGCGGACCTGGCGCAATTTTCTGTTCGGCGCCCGCAGCCTGCTCCGAGGAATCGATCGACAGCTCTTGCGAGACAGCGACCTCTCGGGCGCGGAGTACGACGTGCTCGTACCGTTGTCCGAATCCCCGAGTGGCCGCATGCGGTCGCGGGACCTCTTGGAGTTCCTCGGCTGGGAACGCAGTCGTCTTTCTCATCTGCTGACGCGCATGAGTCGCCGCGGTCTGGTGGCACGACTCCCATGCCCCGACGACGCGCGCGGGCTCGACGTGCTCATCACCCCAAAGGGGACACAGGCGATCGAGTCCGCCGCACCAGCGCATCTGGCCATGGTCAGGGCAGTCCTCATGGACGAGCTCACGGATGAGGAAGCAGCCGCCATCAACAGCATCAACGCCAAGATGACGGCACGCCTCAAGGAGTTGGACCTGGACTGAGCGCCCGAAGGTCTTAGGCGGTGACGAAATCCACCGGAAAACAGGGACGGGCCCTGCCACTTGGGGAATGGCAGGGCCCGTCAAAACGTCCGTATCGGGGGAACAGGACGTCAGCCACGCGCGGGAATCATCCGGCGGCACATTGGGGGATCACCACCGGGCCGATACGCGCAACGCTTTCAATATAGGGGACACGATGTCCCCACACAAGTGGTCGATTTATCATTGGACTGATCTTTTGGTGTGTCCGGCACATTGCCGCGACCAGGGGCGGCAGCGGATAGCCCCAGGCGACTGCACTTCAGGGACAGCTCGTAGGAGGACGGACCCCTGGCCCCCTTTCGGCCCACACTTGCATACAGGTTCATGTGGGACACGTTGAGGCCCGAAACGAGGCGCGCATGGAAGTGCCCGCCACCCGGGATGGGGTGGCGGGCACTTCCGCACCGGCCGTCAACGGCTCTTGGTCTTCCGTCGAATCTGCGCCTGAACCGCACCCGCGGTACGCGATTCGAGCAGTCCGACCTCAGGCGGTCTCTCCCTCACGGGCCAGCACGTAGTTGTAGACAGCCTCTTCACCCTCGCCGCCGTCAGTCCGCGGCTTGGGTTCGAGCATCAACTCGGGCTTCACGGCCGATGCGATGTCGTCCTCGTTGTGCGGATCGCCCGGGAAGTAGAGCTGCTGCGTGACCAACTGGAAGCCGGGGGCGTAGACCTTGATGTGGATGTGGGCCGGACGCCAGGCGTGCCATCCGGCCGCCGCGATCAACTGGCCGCAGGCGCCGTCGGTGGGAATCTGGTACGGAGCCGGCCGCATGGTGTTGATCTCGAAGTTGCCGTCCTCGTCGGCAAGGACCACACCTCGGAACAGCCACTTGGGCAGCTCAGGGGCGTACTGGGAGTAGAAGCCCATGGCGTCGGCGTGCCAGATCTCGACCACCGCGTCCTTGATGGGCTGGCCCGATGTGTCCTTGAACGAGCCGGTGAACTTCAGGGGCGTGCCCTCCTCGTCCTCACGCATCTCCAAGGTGGCGGGGGTTGCCATCTCAGGAGCGTTGGGCACGTAGTAGGGACCTTCGATGGTCCCGATCGCGCCGGGGCGCTCGACGGAGTTGATCTCCTCGATGGTGTGTTCGAGCCAGACGTCCAGGAACAGCGGCCATTCGCCGTCGGTACCGACCTTGATCAGCCAGGCCTTCAGGGCGTTGTACTCGTCGTAGGTGACGCTGTGCTTGACGGCGACGTCGTTGATCGCCTGAATCGCTTCGCCGGCGATGGCCGACACGCGCTCCTGAGACACGTCCATGCCGTGCAGTTTGCCGGACTCGCTGAAGCGCTGAGTCGCGAGGGTGCCCGCCTCGACAGCGGTACCTTCGTCCTCCCTGCGGGCATCGGTGCTGGATTCGCTCATGTCATCCTCCACGTCTTCGTCATTGGATGGTTGGTCTTTGATGGGTTGGTCAACTTGGGCTGGTGACCGCGAACGGACCCGCCTCTTCACTTGGATCTTGGTGACCGGCACAACCGCCTCGGTGTCCGGGCACTCACGGCGCGGGCCGTTCTCCCACCCGGAGCATCGAATGTGACGTGCGCTACATCCCACTGTAGAACCCTCATTCCCAGGGTGACAAATATCAATCAAGTGTGATTTATGCCTAATCGAGAGGGTCGATACCCCCTGGGTTCCCACTAGGCATTCACCTGATGTGCCTGAGATCACAGGCTCGCAGACTGTCTTCTTAATAGCTGTCGGCCGGCCCGGGAATCCCCTGGGTCACCCACCGATCAAGAGCCGATCACGAGGGAGCAGTCATGACCGAGAACCTGAGCCACCTGCGAGATGTCCTGACCGACGCCGTCGTCGATGACCGCGACAAGGGCATCATCCGCGCCAAGCGCGAGATCTTCACCGACGAGGAGATCTTCGAACTCGAGATGAAGTACATCTTCGAGGGCAACTGGATCTACCTGGCCCACGAGTCCCAGATCCCGAACGTCGGCGACTACTTCACCAACTACATCGGCCGTACGCCCGTGGTCATCACCCGCGACAAGGACGAGAACCTCAACTGCCTGGTGAACGCCTGTGCGCACCGTGGAGCCATGCTGTGCCGCCGCAAGACTGACAACCGCACCACGTTCACCTGCCCGTTCCACGGTTGGACCTTCCGCAACTCGGGCGAGCTGCTCAAGGTCAAGGACGGCCGCAACGGTGCCTACCCCGAGTCCTTCAACAAGGAGGGCTCGCACGACCTCACCAAGGTCGCACGCTTCGAGTCCTACCGCGGGTTCCTGTTCGGTTCCCTCAACCCGGACGTCAAGCCGCTCGAGGAGCACCTGGGCGACGCCACCAAGGTGATCGACTCGATCGTCGACCAGTCCCCCGACGGCCTGGAGGTCCTGCGCGGTGCCTCGACCTACACCTACGACGGCAACTGGAAGGTCCAGGCCGAGAACGGCGCCGACGGCTACCACGTGACCTCGGTGCACTGGAACTACGCCGCGACCACGTCCCGCCGGTCCTCCGGGGATTCGACCAACACCACCAAGGCCATGGACGCCGGCAAGTGGGGCAAGCAGAAGGGCGGGTTCTACTCCTTCGAGCACGGTCACCTGCTGCTGTGGCAGGAGTGGGGCAACCCGCAGGACCGCCCGCTGTGGGACCGCCGTGAGGAGCTCGTGGAGAAGTACGGGGATGAGATGGCCAACTTCATGGTCAACATCTCGCGCAACCTGTGCCTCTACCCGAACGTCTACATCATGGATCAGTTCTCCTCGCAGATCCGCACGTTCCGTCCGATCTCCGCCGACAAGACCGAGGTCACCATCTACTGCATCGCCCCCAAGGGCGAGTCCCCGGCGAACCGGGCCAACCGCATCCGTCAGTACGAGGACTTCTTCAACGCCTCCGGCATGGCGACCCCGGACGACCTCGAAGAGTTCCGCTCCTGCAACAAGACCTATTGGGCCACCAGCGCACCGTGGAACGACATGACCCGCGGCATGGAGCACGAGATCCAGGGCCCCGACGAGCAGGCCACCGCCCTGGGCATGACCCGGGTGCTGGCCTCCGGTGTCAAGACCGAGGACGAAGGGCTCTACCCGATCCAGCACGGCTACTGGCACGAGGTCATGGAGGCGGGGCTGTCCACCGAGGAAGATGCCGAAGCCGCCGAACCGAGCACCGCCACGGCCTGAGGCCGCACGGCTTCCGTACCGAGGAGACATCACATGACTGACACCGCCGTTAAGGAGACCACCATGGCCGCGCTGATGAGCGTTGAGGACATCCAGGTGCTGGAGACCGTCCGGGCCTTCCTGCACCGCGAGGCACGACTGCTCGACGACCGCGACTTCGACGCGTGGATCGAGTGCTACCACCCGGACGCCGAGTACTGGATGCCGTCCTGGGACGTCGACGACACCCTGGTCACCGATCCGCAAACCGAGATCTCGCTGGTCTACTACCCCAACCGGGGTGGCCTCGAGGACCGCGTGTTCCGCATCAAGACCGACCGGTCATCGGCGACGTCGCTGCCCGAGCCCCGGCACAACCACAACCTCACGGACATCGAAGTCCTGGGTCGTGACGGGGACACCGTGCACGTCCGCTACAACTGGCTGACCGGCTACTTCCGTTACAACACGAACATGTACTACTGGGGCTACACCGAGGTCGACATCGACCTGGGCGGGGTACAGCCGCAGATCACCAAGAAGAAGGTCGTTCTGAAGAACGACTACATCCATCAGGTCATCGACATCTACATGACCTGATCCGCCGCCCGGCCGCGTACGCACCCACCGGGTGAGTACGCGGCCGTGTTGTTCGGCCCACGACTTTCCAGGAGATCCCCATGGCACATCAAGTAGCACTGAACTTCGAGGACGGCGTCACCAAGGTGATCCGCGTCGGCGATTTCGAGACCATCATGGACGCCGCGTACAAGGCGCGCATCAACATTCCCTCGGACTGCCGCGACGGCGCGTGTGGCACGTGCAAGTCCTTCTGCGATTCGGGCTCCTTCGATCCCGGCGACTTCGTGGACGACGCCATGACCGAGGAGGAGCTGGACAAGGGCTACCTCCTGACCTGCCAGGCCCTCCCGGAATCCGACATGTCCGTGAACATCGCGGGGACCTCCGAGGCCGCGAAGACCTCGGCCGCGTCCTTCGCCTCCACGGTCACGACCCTCGATCGTCACTCGGACTCCACGATCTCGTTCTCCCTGGACGTCGAGAACCGGGGCGACCTGGCCTTCCTGCCCGGTCAGTACGTCAACATCAAGGTCCCGGGCACCGACGAGGTCCGGTCCTATTCGATGTCCAGCGGCCCGGAGGTGGACGCGGCCTCCTTCATGGTCCGGATCTCCCCGCAGGGTGCGATGTCCGAGTACCTGCGGGACCGCGCCGAGGTCGGCGACGCCGTCGAATTCACCGGCCCGTTCGGCTCCTTCTTCCTGCGTGAGCCGAAGCGCCCCCTCCTGCTGCTGGCCGGCGGCACCGGCCTGGCACCGCTGCTGTCGATCCTCGAGAAGCTCACCCAGAATCCTCCCGGTCACCCCGTTCACCTGATCTACGGGGTCACGCGTGAGGCCGACATCGTGGGTCTGGACTGGTTGCGTGACTACGAGTCGCGGCTGCCGGACTTCACCTGGGATCTCATCGCCTCCGAGGAGGGCACGTCCGCACCCCACACGGGCTACGTCACTGCGCTCATCGGCCCCGAGCACCTGCACGACGGCAACGTCGACATCTATCTGTGCGGTCCCCCACCCATGGTCAACGCCGTGTCCTCGTGGATGGACGCCGAGGGTGTGAGCCCGGCCAACTTCTACTTCGAGCGCTTCGCTCCCAAGGAGAAGACCGGTGGCGACGCCGAGACGGGCGCCCCCGTGCCCTCGGAGACCGTTGCCCACCGGGGCGAAGAGATTTCCGGAGCCGAGGCCGTCTCCTCGATGGAGACCGGGCGCCTGCAGTTCGGTGCCGCGGACACCGCCGCCCATCTCGACGCGCGGGCGGGGCTGGAGTCGGCGATCGTTCAGTTGATGATCGGCAAGACCACCGACGAACAGTTCCACAACTGGGAGCGTCTGGCCTCCGCCGTGGATTCCACGGTGGAGGACGGCAAGGTCGTGGACGCGGAGCAGTTCGTCACCACGAACTTCGCGTTCCACGAATACCTGTTCACCGTCGCCGAGAACCCCGTGCTGCTCGAGGCCTACCGGGGACTGGACACGCAACAGCAGATGTCGGCCACCATCTGGGACGGTTCCCCCATCTTCGAATCCGTCGCCCGGGACCACCACGACCTGGTCGAGGCGTTCCGCCGCCAGGACCTGGCTGCCGCCCTGGAGATCGTCCAGCGACACACCAGTGCCGCCAAGGACACCATGGAGACCGCTGTCGAATCCGCGCAGTCCGGCGAGCAGCAGTCGGGCGGGCAGCAGGATGGTGAGCAGAGCTCATGACCCGGGACTCCGACGGGGCCGAGGCACCCGCACCCGAGGGCACCTCCGAGAACTCCTCGGGTGCACCCGCGGGCGGTACGGGGACAGATGTCTCCGGCATGCCGACGGTTGACGGGGCACCGGCAGCTCCCCGGGTCATCACGCCCGGTCGCTTCGCCGGGAAGGCCGTCGTCGTGACCGGTGCCGCTCAGGGCATCGGCCGTGCCGTGGCCGAACGGATCGCGGCCGAAGGCGGCGAGGTGTTACTGGTGGACCGCTCCCCGGTCGTCGAGGACGTCGCAGCGGAGATCAACGCGCGAGCCGAGTCGTCCTCCGGCGGTTACGGGTACGCCTTGGCCCTGGCCGGGGTGGATCTCGAGCAGGAAGCAGGTGCCCGGAAGTTCGTCGAGGTGGCGCTGAAGGACTACGGGCGCATCGACGTCCTGATCAACAACGTGGGCGGAACCATCTGGGCCCGGCCCTTCGAGGCCTACGACGCCGAGAAGATCCAGCGGGAGATCCAGAGGTCCCTGTTCCCCACGCTGTACTCCTGCCACGCGGTCCTGCCGACCATGCTGGAAGCAGGCAGCGGGACCATCGTGAACGTGTCCTCCATCGCCACGGGTGGCGTCAACCGCGTGCCCTACGCCGCGGCCAAGGGTGGGGTCAATGCTTTGACCAAGGCCCTGGCCCTCGAGGTCGGCCGGCGAGGAGTCCGCGTCGTCGCGACGGCCCCGGGTGGCACGCTGGCCCCGCCACGGACGGTTCAGCGGGGTCCCGGACCGGAGGGTGAGCGGGAAGAGGCCTGGTACCGGGAGATCGTGGATCAGACCGTCGATTCGTCGTACATGAAGCGCTACGGAACCTTGGAGGAGCAAGCCGCGCCCATCGTGTTCATGGCCTCCGACGAAGCCTCGTACATCACGGGTTCGGTGCTCCCCGTCGGCGGTGGCGATCAGGGGTAGGACCGTGAGCCCGGTGACCCTGGATACCATCTGGCTCATGGTCGACGACGCCGCTCCCTCCACGCTCAACCACCCCATGGTGGGGCGTGAGGGTGAGTTGGACGTGCTGCGGGAGCTCTACCGGGACGTCAAGAAGGGGATGAGCCGCGCCGTGGTCCTGCACGGGCCGTTGGGCAGCGGCAAGTCGCGGCTGGTCGCCGAGTTCCTGGCCGAGGTGCGCACACGCTCCACCACGGTGCTGTCCATGGTCGGTGACGAATGGGAATCCTCGCTTCCGCTGGCCGGGTACACCCAGTTGATGTCCACCGCCCCGCTGCGCAGCTCCAAGGGCTTCGACGGCGGCGCCCTCCCGCCGTCGACCGTGAGCGTGGACCTGAGCGCCGATCAGGCGGTCAATTACGCCCAGACGTTGCAGATCCACCTGGAGCAACTGCAGAAGCGCGGCCCCGTGATTGTGGTCGTGGACGACCTCCAGTGGGTGGACGAGGCGACATTGCGCATTCTGGTGTTCACGGCCCGACGGCTGCACGGCGCCAAGGTCATGTTCGTGTTCACCATGGACACGGAACAGACGGAAAAGATCCCCGTGGGGGTCCTCGACTACGTGGCCGGGCACCAGGTGCGCGCGATCGTCCTGCCACCGCTGACGGTCGAGGCCGTGGGACAGCTGGGCCGCAACCTGTTGGGAACGGACCTGGACGTGACCACGGTGCGTTCCTTGATCGAGCACACCGAGGGCAGGCCGCTGCGCCTGGTGGAGCTCATGCGAGAGATCCCCCATGACCACTGGCAGGGCCGGTTGCCCGATCTCCCGCCGAGCCGGCGGGTACGAGCACGGGTGAGAGCCCAACTCGCACGGGCCTCCGAAGACCTGGTCACCGTGGCCCGTGCGGTGTCGGTGCTCGGGCCGAGTGCCCAACTGCACGCCGTGGCCGAGATCGCCCAGGTTCCGGACGCCTTGGCCTGTCTGGACGAAGGCCACGAGCTGCACCTGCTGCGATTCACGGTGTCCCAGACGCACAGCGAGGTGACCTTCACGGAGCCCGGCGCTGCACAAGCCGTGTACGACTCCATCCCGCCAACCGTGCGCATCGAACTGCACCGCACGGCGGCCCGCGTGGTCACGGACCCGGGCGAGCAACTCAACCACCGGGTCTCGGCAACGCCCGGCCCTGACGCCGAGCTGGCCGACGCCCTGGAGTCCTACGCCACCGTTCAGGCGCGCGCGGGTGCGTGGGCCGACGTCGCCACCGCGATGCTGGCCGCCTCCCGCCTGTCCGGCGACCGACGTCAGAAGGACCTTCGCCTGCTGCAGGCCGTGGACGCCATGGTCGGTTCCGGGGACCTGACCCAGGCCGCCACCTACCTGGGCACGATCGAGTCCCTGCCCTCCTCGCCCCTCCGATCGACAGTTCTGGGCTACCTGGCCGTGGTGACGGGTCAGTTCGCCAGCGCCAAAGCACACCTGGACATGGCCTGGCGCACCGTCCGCCCCGAGCACGACCCCTCCACGGCAGCGCGCATCGCCCAGCGTCAGGTGCTGCACGGTCTGGCCAATTGGGACGGTCCGGCCATGGTCGACTGGGCGCACCAGACGTTGGCATTGGTCGATCGGGCCGAACCCGTGTGGGTCGAGGCCGAAGCGATCCACGGGCTCGGCCTGTTCGCGAACCACCAGGTGGCCGAGACGGACGCCCTCTACCGCAGGCACATGTCCGAAGTTGCCGAGACGGCCCAGAAGCAGCGGATCCAGATGGGCTACGCCTGGTTCGCGTTGCGCACCGACGACGTCGAAGCCGCTCACCTGCACTTCGAGGCCGCCGTCCCCACGGAGTACCGCGGCGGTTCGCTCAGGATCTCCCTGTGGGCCGAGGCCTGGCTGGCCCGGTGCCAGCTCGTGCTCGGCGACTGGGACGCCGCTGCTGCCACCATCGCCCGCGCGTCAGTGCGGTTGGAGGGCTCCGGCATGCGTCTGATCCGTCCCCTGCTGTACTGGACCGCGGCCGAACTGTACGCGATGCGCGGCGACTGGGCCCGGTCCCAGCACTACGTCCAGCTGACCACGGCTCCCTCCGACGGATACCGCGCCATGGCAGTCCCCGCGGCGCTGGCCCGCGCCCGGTATCACGAGGCCCGGGCGGACTACGAAAGCGCCTACGAGGCCATTCACCCGTTGTTGACCTCCGACCCTCAGACGCACGAGCGCTCGTCGTTCTGGCCGTGGCAGGACACGATGGTCAACGTCTTGGTCATGACCGACCGGCTGGAGGCTGCGCAGGAGTTCTTGGGTTCGATCGAGGCCGCATCTCCGGAAACACAGTCGGATACCGACAAAGCACGTCTTGCCTGGGCCCGGGGTCGGTTGCTGGCAGCCCAAGGCGATGCCGACGAGGCGCGTGAACACTTCGAAAGAGCCCTCGAGTACCTGCACCCGCACCACCGGCCCTACCTCAAGGCCAGGATCTGCTTCGCCTTCGGGCAGAGCATGCGCCGGGCCGGCAAACGCCGACTGGCCTCCTCGGTGCTGCGGACGGCCCGGGAGTTGTACGTCGCACTCGGCGCCAAGACCTACGTCGCGCGCTGCGATCGGGAGCTCAAGGCCGCCGGTGTCGACACCGATGCCGGAGTCCTGGTCCAGGAACTCGGTGCCGACGGCCCTCGATTGTCGCAACGCCCGGACACCGTGTCCTTGACGCCCCAGGAGCAGGCGGTTGCGCAGTTCGTGGCGAAGGGCGCGACGAACAAGGAGGTGGCACGGGCGCTGTTCATCGCCGAGAAGACGGTGCAGTACCACCTGACGCGCATCTACGGGAAGTACGGCATCCGCTCACGCAGCGAACTCGCGGCGCTCTACCGGCCGCAACAGTGACACCCGCGTTGGGCCGGTCCGCGGCGGTGACCGCCGCGGGCAGCCCTGCCGTCAGCGCAGCCGGTACTTCTCGAGTTTGTCGGGATCGATCTGCGTCCCCACCCCGGCGACCTCCGGGACCCGGATGGCCCCGTCCTTGATGGTCAGGGGCTCTGCCAGCAGGTCGTCGGTCATGTCCAGGAAGTTGGACAGTTCACCGGCCCGGCGCGCGGTGTGGGCTAAGGCCGCCCCGAAGACGACGGAGGCCACGGTGCCGACCTGGGTGTCGATCTGGTTGCCCACGTAGACGTCCACACCGGCGGCTTCGGCGAAGGCCACGACCTTCGCGGACTCCGTGAAACCGGTCCGAGCGGTCTTCACCGCAAGCATGTTCGCCCCACCCGTGAGAATCTCCCGGGCGGCCTCCCCCATGTTCGGAGCCGATTCGTCCGCGGTGATGGGGATCCGGGACTGGGTGACCAGACGACGGCGACCGAGCACCTCGCGGGCGTCGTCGGGCTCCTCCAGGAACGTGAGGCCGAGGTCATCGGTGCGCCGCAGCACCTCCGCCGCGTCGTTGGCGGACCAGCCGCGGTTGGCGTCCATGTAGATCTCGACGTCCTCCCCCAGGCCTTCGCGCAGGACCCGCGCAGCCTCAACGTCCAGACCGATGGGGTGACGTCCGGTCTTGAGCTTGAACGTGGTGATGCCGTACCGCTCGCGGAACCCCAGGGCCAACTCCAGCAGTTCCTCTGCCGGTTTGAACCCGAGCATGTGTGACACGCGCATGTGATCGGTGAAACCACCGAGCAGGCGGCTCACGGGCTGTCCCAGAATCTTGCCGATGCAGTCCCACATGGCGATGTCCACGGCACCCTTGGCGCATTCGTTGTGAATCGTCCGGGCCATGATCCGCTGGGCCTTTTCGCGGTCGAAGACCGAGAGTCCGACCAATTCGGGCGCGAAGACGTCTTCGACTACGGCCACGATCGAGCGCTGGGTCTCCCCGTAGGTATACGGGCGCGGCGGGGCATCGGCCCAACCAACCACTCCGCCCTCCGTGGTCACCTTGACCAGGACGTGGTCGGCCTCGTGCACCGCACCGGAGGCAAAATGCAACGGCGTGCGGTACGGAATGGAATAGGAAATTGCCTCCACGGCCACGATCTTCATCGGTGAAGCGGCCTTTCATTCAGAGCTGTCGTCAGCTTATTGTTCTGGATTAAATACTGAATCCCCACCAACATCTAGGTTAGGCATATCAGTTGTTACCAGTGTGACGAAATTCGCCAGAAGTTGCGAGCGTTCTTCACGCCTCCAGGCAATTGCCAGCTCGACTTCCGGGGCCTCTTCCAACTGCCGGTAGTGCACTGAACGCAGTTGCACGGCGGCGACGCTGGCCGGAACCACCGCGACTCCCGCTCCCGCCGCCACGAAGGACAGGATCGTGGAGGTCTCCTGGGCAATGTGGGCAACTCGGTGCCGGAACCCGGCCTGCCTGCACAGTTCGACGGTCTGCCGATAGACGACCGAGTCGGGCGGGTAGGTCACGAACTGCTGGTCGGTGAGTTCCTGCATGGCCACGGGCCGGTCCTCGGCCAGGGGACTGTGGGACGGGATGGCCACGATCAGCGGCTCCCGCTGAATGATGCGGTACTCGATGTCCTGGCTGGTCACGGGCGGGCGCAGAATGGCCGCGTCCAGGCTCCGGTCCAACAGTGCGGCCTCCATGGCCGGCGTGAGCATCTCACCGTGGAGGTCCAGGTTGAGACCCGGGTACGACTCCCCGGCCAGACGGACCATGCTCGGCATCACGCTGTAGGTCGCCGACCCTGAGAACCCCACGCGCAGGACGCCCGTGGCGCCCGCGCCCACCTGGTAGACGTCGGCCTTGAGGGACTCGACCTCGTTGACGATGGCGCGGCCGCGTTCCAGCAGCAGCTCCCCCGCCGCCGTGAGATCGACCCGACGGGTGGTCCGGTCGAAGAGCCTGACGCCCAGTTGCTCCTCAAGCTGGCGGATCTGTTGGGACAGGGGCGGCTGGGCGATGTGCAACCGCTTGGCTGCGCGCCCGAAATGACGCTCCTCGGCCACCGCAATGAAGTAGTTCAGCTGCCGCAGTTCCATGTCCCCTGCCCCTCAGCCCTTGTGGCCCAGGTCGATCTCACGACCCTGCAGATCCTCCCTGACCAGACGGCGCTGGATCTTGCCCAGCATGGTCCGGGGAAGGTCGTCGACCGAGACAATGCGCCGCGGCACCTTGTATCGGGTGACCTTGGAATAGCAGTGCTCCCGCAGGGCGTGTTCGTCGAACTCGTGACCAGGAGTGGGAATCACGGCGGCCACCACGACCTCGGTGCCGTCATCAGCGCGCAGGCCCACGACGGCGGCGTCCTCGACCGTGTCGTTCATGCGCAGAGCCGCCTCGACCTCGCTCGGTGCCACATTGAAACCACCCGTGATGATGATTTCCTTGAGCCGGTCGACCACCTCGATGAAGCCGTCGTCGTCGATCTTCACGATGTCGCCGGTCCGCAGCCAGCCGTCGACCAAGGACTCGGCGGTGGCGTCCGGTCGCTTCCAGTAGCCCTGGAAGACCTGGGGGCCGGAGACCCACAGCTCGCCCTCCTCGCCCCTGGCGACGTCCTCGTGCGTCTCGGGGTTCACCGTGCGCAGGTCGGTCGACGGGAAGGCGATCCCGATCGTGCCGGCCTTACGCAGTCCGCTGAGCGGGTTGCAGGAGACCAACGGAGAACACTCCGTGAGGCCGTAGCCCTCCACGAGCATGCCGTGCGTCCGGGTCTCCCATTCGTTGACCAGGTGCACGGGCAGCGCCATCGCCCCGGAGACTCCAACCTTGACTCCTTCCAGGGATGCACCCTTCCGGTCCGCGAGCTCCATGACCTTCTGGTACACAGGCGGCACCGCCGGCAGCACCGTGGCCTGGCGCTTCTTCATGGCCCCCACGATCAGATCGGGTCGAGGGGTTGGGAAGAGAACCAGAGTCGCGCCCAATGACATCGCCAGGGTCATGCCCAAGGTCAGACCGAAGGCATGGAACAACGGCAATGCACCGTAGAAGACCTCCTCCGAACTCGCGTGGAGCCATTGGGAGCCCATGGCCGCGTTGGACTCGAGGTTGCGGTGGGTCAGCATCGCACCCTTGGGCAACCCCGTGGTCCCCGACGTGTACTGCAGGACCGCGAGGTCGTGGGCACCGGGATAGGGGTGGTCGTGAGCAATGGGTTCGTGGTCCAGTAGCTCCTTCCACGGGGTGGTGCCGGGCGCGACGGCTGTGAGACTCGCGCGCTGCTCACGAAGCTTCTTGACCGGCAGCCGAAGGGCCGCCCGCATCCGGCGGGGCATGGCCGCGGTGATGTCCACGGAGATGATGTGTTCCAGCTCGATGTCCTTGGGCAAGGACTGCACAGCAGCCGCCGCCTTGTCCCATACGATCGCGACTCGGGCACCGTGGTCCTCGAACTGGTGGCGCAGCTCCGGTGCCGTGTACAGGGGGTTGTGTTCGACGACGATCGCTCCCAGTCGCATGACCGCATAGAACGCCACGATGTGTTGGGGGCTGTTCGGCAACACAAGAGCGACCCGGTCGCCGGCCTTGACACCGAGCTCCCGAAGCCCCTCGGCAACCCGCTCCACGTCCCTGCCCAGGGAGTCGTAGGAGACGTCCGCCCCGAAGAAACTGACGGCCGCCTTGGGTCCGAACTGGGCAACGGACTTCTCGAACATGTGGCTCAGGGAGGTTTCGGGCAGGTCGAGGTCACGCGCCACGCCGTCGTCGTAGCTCTTGGTCCAGGGCCTCGTGGCCAGGAACTCGCGGGATGAGCCGGAAGCCGCGGAGTGGGGGGCGCTGTGGTGCTCAGACATGGGCACGAGCCTACCGCCGCAGTCGCCGACGAGCCCGCTTGCATGTCATCCAGATCGCCGACGCAGGTCAAACCCGATTTTGTGACAACTTCATCTATATGAAGGTATCAGCAGGTCATCGCACATCTGTGCGTCGTATAGTGAGCCCTATCCACGAGATCGGATCCAACCGTTTGGGAGACGGAGGGAACCGTGGGGGCTCGATGGAGTCGAGGTCCTCGGCACCACCGGGGCTCCGCACGTGCCGCTCGGCCTCCCCCAATCGACCCGAGGTGCAACATGCCATCCACCCTCGTTGCCGTCGTTGACGACCACGAAGTCGTTCGCGAAGGCATCCGCCTTGTCTCCATGACCTCCCAGGCGGACGTCAAGTTGGTGGGCGCTGCAGCCACCGTCCCGGCGTTGCTCGACCAGCTGGGGCGAGACCCGGAGAACGCCGCACTGACCGCCTACGGCGCCAAGCGCATCGAGTGTGAAGTGGTGTTGTTGGACCTCTCCCTCACTGACCGCTCACGCCCGTCCGAGAGCGTAGAGAAGCTGCGCCAGGCCGGGATGAAGGTCCTGATCTTCTCCGTCGGGGAGAATGCCGCTCTGATTCGTGAGGCGTTGCGGGCCGGGGCCCTGGGGCTGGTCCGGAAGTCCGAACCACTCGAGCACGCCATCGAAGAGGCTCGGAACATCGCTGAGGGCAAACCAGTGATCACCAAAGAACTCGCGGCAGCCATTGACGGTGACATCGAGTTCGCCCGCGCGAACCTCTCGCCGCGCGAACAGGAGACACTGCGGCTCTACGCATCGGGCTTCGCCCAGGTACAGGTCGCGCGACGGATGGGGATCAAGCAGTCCGCGGTCAAGACGAACATCGACCGCATCCGCGAGAAGTACGCCCGCATCGGGCGCCCTGCACCGACCAAGATCGACCTTCGGATCCGGGCGATCGAAGACGGACTCGTGGAACCCGAGGCTGACATCAACACGTTAGAAATTCGCCACTGACCGTTCACGGATACGGAGAGGCATCCCCTTTCCGAACCGAGACAGCCGCCCACGTGAGTCATTCCAGCAGTCCTCCCCAGCTCAATTACAAACGGGTCCCGTCGCGACTTCGGCGTTCCGGCCTGCCCTCCACCACCTCGCCTGCAGCCCTGGGCCCGTACGCCTATCGCCTGTTCTGGTTGGCTGAGATCTGCGTCGCCGGGTTCTCGTTCAGCTTGATCATCGGGAGCCTGCCGCGGCTGCACCAGACAGGCGCCGGAGCCTCGTCCTGGAGTCTGGCGTTCCTCCTGGCCCACCTGGTGAACACCGTGGTCATGTTGTTCTTCGGCGTGCAACGCAAAGTGGTGGTCTGGCCGTTGACCGTGATCGCCACGTTGTCGTTGCTGGCCGTGCTCCTCATGCCGGTCACGGTCCCGCACGACGCAGCAGCCCTGCAGCCCTGGCTTCCCTCGTTCTTCATGGTCGCGTCGATGGCTGTGGTCTTCGTGTGGGGCCTGACCACTGCGCTGGTGTACGCCGCGGTGTCCACGGGCTTGTACGTGGTGTTCAGGATCGCCCTCACCGATCAGTTCGCCGATGTCCATTCCGTCGCGCAGCTGATCGCGCGATTGGGGTTCATGGTCGTTGCGATTGCGCTCATGGCCACCATCCGCCGGGTGGCCGACAACGCCGACGAGGCGTACAACGATGCATTGGCTCAGGCCACCGCCCTCAAGCGGTCGCACAGCCAGGCCGAGGACCAGGAGCGGCTGGACCGCCTGATCCACGACAACGTCATGGCGGCATTGCTCGATGCCTCCCGGACCACCGGGGTGGTCTCACGGCAGACGAAAGAGTTGGCTCAGCGTGCTCTCGGCGTGCTCGCCTTCGAGGAGAAGCGGGCCTCGGGCACCCCAACCACTTTGGTCCATGTCCTCGAGGACGAATTGCTCGAGGCCCTGACACCGTGGCGGGCCCGGGTGTGTTTCACCTCGCTCACCCTGAGCATCCGGCCGGACGGTCAGCCCCGCGCCTTCCTCTCGACCGAGATCGCCCAGGCCCTGGTCCAGGCCGTGACGGAGGCAGTGGCCAACAGTGCGCGGCACTCGGGTTCCGAGATCACCTACGTGACCATGGGCGGCAGTTCCTGCCCGCCGACCCACTTGAACCCTCAGGGCTTCTACCTCAATTTCGAGGTCCAGGACAACGGGCGGGGATTCCAGATGCGCGCCATGGACGAACGTCGCCTGGGCGTCCGAGTCTCCATCATCGGCAACGTCCGGAACGTCGGTGGTGCCGTCCAGATTCATTCGCTCCCGCACCGCGGGACCCGTGTCTCCATCACCTGGCCTCGCGATGCCAAGCTCCCGCAGTGACTCACACAGGCGTGGAGGTCTGCGCCAACGGATCCAGCGCAGGTGGGAGCGCCGCCGAGCAGGCAGCGGTTTCGATGCGGCCTTCGAACAACCGTGGATGTATGCCGCGGCCGCCCTGCTCTTCTTCCCGCCGATCGCGGTGGGGGTGACCGAGATCCACACGGCTTTCAACCCGGCCGCCCAGGTGGCGGCGGTCGTCTTCTACTGTCTGAGCGTGCTCCTCGCGGCCACCCGTCCGGGACCACGCCAGATGGGCGATCTGGCGGTCGTGACGTCGTCGTTGTTGATGGTGCTCTGCGTGTGTCTGTCCTACGAGGCCTCTCCGTCCGCAATGCAGGACTGGAACGCGCCGTGGTACTCGCTGGGAATCCACTCGTACCTGGCCACTCTGGTGGTCCGCAAAAGAGCCGGGTGGGCCTGGGTGACATTGTGCGTGGCACTCGCCTTCGCGGCGACCTACGGTGCCCGCACGGAGCGCGGTCCGTTGTACGGCGCACTGACCCTGGTGTCTCTGGTCGGTCTCCTGGCGGCCGCCCAGATCTTGATCTCCGAGATGGAGCGGCTGTTCACCCGGCGCAGGGAGGCCTGGTGCTTGGGGGCCTCGGCCAAGACCACGGACGAGGAGAACCAGGACCTGGTCAACGCCTCGATCCGCAGGATCCAGGAGGTCCGGCGTATGGCCGGCGGGTTGCTCGAGCGCATCGCGCAGGACAGCTCTCCCGTGACCGACTACGACATCAGCCAGTTCCGGTTGACCGAGGCCCAGCTGCGAGATTCGATCCGCGGGCGTTCCATCGCCAATCCCCGGTTGTTGGAGGTCACGCGCAACGCCCGTGCCCGCGGGGTCACCGTGGACATTCTCGACGAACGCGGGGTCCCAGTACCGCCGCACATCATGGAGATCGTGACGGACCAGGCGGTCGACGTGCTCGACGCAGCGCAGGCCGGTGCCGTGACCATCCGAGCCTTCCCGGAGGACGACCCCACCGCGGTGTTCATCGTTCACGACCCGGGTGACGAGGACTCGGATGCCGTCGCCATTGAAATCGCCCAAGGCACTGGCGAGGTCTCCGTGTTCTAGGCGGCCACGGTGGCACGAGTGGCTCCACAGGTCGCCATTGCCCTGAACCACCCGCACCTCCGTCCACATCCGAACTGTCCCAAGCCTTCTGTGCCGATTCCCGACCGTAATCTCCGGTCATGAACACACCCGAGCCGGGCACCGCCGACCTCCTGCGGACCGCACGCCCCGAAGACCCCTGGCCGACGTCGACCGCGGAGGGCCACCGCGTGCTGGATTATCCGGTCGTCTGCGCCGACACGCTCAGCCGATGCCCCTGGGCTCTCACCGGCCCGTCGGTTCTGCGTGACCACGACGAGCGCTGGGGCGACCGGCCGCGCGGCTCCCGTGAGTGGTTCGAGTCCTTGTGCTTGGAGATCTTCCAATCCGGGTTGGCCCCTGGAACCGCGGTCGCCAAGCACGGGGCGCTCAAGGAAGCGCTGCGGGACTTCCACCCGGACCAAACGGCGTTGTTGCAGGACGACGACGTGGACGAGCTACTGCTGGACCGGGGCCTGATTCGCAACCGAGCCAAGTTCGTGGCCGTGATCCAGGCGGCTCGCGTCCTGCAGGGGTGGGACACGGAGGATTGGGAGGAACTCACCGACTCCGCCGTGCGGGACACCGAGAATCCGGCTGCCCACGTGGCACAACGGCTGCGCGACCTGGGACTGAGCCACGTGGGCCAAGGAACCGCTGCGCGGTTCCTTGCCCGCACCGGCGCAACGGTGGCCCACGTCGAGGGATGTTTCCGCAGCTGACCCGGCCCCACCGAGGTCGGTCTGGACGGAACGCAACGGCGCCCCGGTTGGTACCGGGGCGCCGTCGGGCAAGTCCAGCAGCAGGTCAGTCCAGCAACAGGGCGGGTTCCTCCAAGATCTTCGCCACGTCAGCCATGAAACGCGCCGACAGGTCACCGTCGACCACCCGGTGATCGAAGGATCCGCCGAGGGTCGTGATCCACCGCGGAATGATCTCCCCGTCGACCACCCAGGGCTTCTGCTTGATGGTGCCGAATGCCACGATCGCGACCTCGCCCGGGTTGATGATCGGGGTACCGATGTCGATTCCCAGCGAACCGATGTTCGTGATGGAGATGGTTCCGTTCTGCATGTCACCGGGCTGGGTCTTGCCGGCCCGCGCGGTCTTGGTCAGATCGTCCAGTGCAACGGCCAGTTCGCGCAGGTTCATGTCCTGGGTGTCCTTGATGTTGGGCACCATCAGGCCTCGGGGCGTGGCCGCGGCGATACCCAGGTTCATGTAGCGCTTGACGATGATCTCGTTGTCCGTCCAGGTCGCATTGACCTGGGGGTTGCGCGCGGTGGCCCAGATGATGGCCTTCGCCAGGATGAGTAGCGGGGTGACCTTGACGCCGTCGAAGTAGTCGGCCTGCTTGAGCCGCTTGACGAACTCCATGGTGCGAGAAGCGTCCACGTCCACGAAGATCGAGACGTGCGGCGCGCTGAAGGCGCTCTTGACCATGTTCTGGGCGGTCAGCTTCCGCACACCCTTCACGGGGATCCGCTGTGTACGGTCCCCAGCCCCCGGCGCGTTCGCCGAGACCCAGAACGAGTCCGGGCCGTCGGGGATCTCCCGCAGGTGGGCGGCATAGGCCAACAGATCGCGTTTGGTAATCTGCCCCGAGTCCCCGGTGCCCGTGACCTCCGCCAGGTCGATACCCATCTCCTTGGCGACCTTGCGCACGGGAGGTTTGGCCAGAGCGGGGGGCTTGGGTGCCTCGTCGGTTCGCGGCGTCTCCGCGGTCTCGCCACGGCGTCCACCCAGCCACGCCGGGAGCTCCGTGGAACTCTGTCCCCGCCTGGTCCGCGACAGCAGGTCGGCAATGCCTTCACCGAACGACGAACGACCGCCGGGGGCCACTTCCGACCGATCGGCCGGAGGTTGGACCGTCTCCCGGGCACCGGTGGGGCTCTGCGTCTGCTCCCCGGTTCCCGGGCGGGCACGGCGACGTCGTCGGACCACAGGGTCCGCCTTGGGACCGGAACCGACCAACGCCTGGCTCCCGGCACTCCCGGTGCCTTCGACCTGCTGCTGGTGCGAACCGGCCTTGCCGTCCTGGTTGTCGCCGGATCGTTCGGAAGCGCGCGACGCAGCGTCCACCTCCCCCGTGTACCCGGGATCGGGGACGTTTCCGGGGGCCTCGGCGCTGTCACCGATGACGATCAAGGGCGTGCCGACCTCCACGGTCCGGCCCTCGTCGACCAGCAGGTCCAGGACGGTGCCGTCCCAGGGGGAGGGCAGTTCGACCAGCGACTTGGCGGTCTCGATCTCCACCAGGACCTGGTCGACCACCACGTCCTGACCGGCGCTGACCTTCCAACTGACGATTTCTGCCTCGGTGAGTCCCTCACCGACATCGGGCAGTGCGAAAACCTCAGACATTCAAGGCTCCTTCCGGACCACAGATTGCATCGCCACAGGCGAAGGCCCGCAACACATCAACACGCGTCATCAGCCGCAGCATCAGTACGCGAAAGCTCGGTCGATCGCATCCAGGATGCGATCGAGATCGGGGACGTACTCCTCTTCGGCACCGGCGGGCGGGTACGGCAGGTGGTAACCGCCGACCCGCTGCACGGGCGCCTCCAGGCTGTAAAAGCACCGGTCCGTGATCCGGGCGGCGATCTCTCCGCCCAGCCCGCCGAACACGGGTGCTTCATGCGCGATCACCATGCGGCCCGTGTGGTTCACGGAGGCCTCCAAGGTGTCGAAGTCGATCGGCGACAGAGACCTGAGATCCACGACCTCGACCGACCGCCCATCCTGGGAGGCGGCCTCGGCCGCGGCCATCGCCACAGGCACCAGGGGCCCCCACGCGACCAGCGTCAGCTGCTCGCCTTCGCGGACCACCTGCGCGCTGAACGGGTCAGGCGTGGTCGGTTGGAGCAGGTTGACCTCACCCTTGAGCCAGTACCGGCGCTTGGGTTCCAGGAAAATCACGGGGTCGGGGCTGGCGATCGACTGCTGGATCATCCAGTAGGCGTCCTGCGGGGTCGACGGCGTGACGATGCGCAACCCTGCCGTGTGGGCGAACAACGCCTCCGGGGACTCGGAGTGGTGCTCGACCGAGCCGATCACGCCACCGTTCGGGATCCTGATCGTGACCGGCACCGGGACGTCGCCGTTGGTACGGGCGTGCATCTTGGCCAGTTGCGTGGTGATCTGGTTGAACGCGGGGAACGTGAACCCGTCGAACTGGATCTCACACACGGGCCGGTAGCCGCGCATGGCCATCCCGATCGCGGTGCCCACGATCCCGGCTTCACCCAGGGGGGTGTCCCGCACCCGGTGCGCGCCGAAATCGGCTTTGAGGCCCTCGGTCACGCGGTACACGCCACCCAGGGAGCCGATGTCCTCTCCCATGAGAAGAACGGACCGGTCCTCGGACATGGCCCGCCGCATGCCCAGGGTCAGGGCCTTGGCCATCGTGGTGCGCAGCGTCGACTCCGTGGTGTCACTCATGCCTGATCCTCCCGCCCGGTGCCCCGGGAACCGGACGCGTCCGCGGCGTCGTCGTTCTCCTCCTCGACGAAGGAGTCCCGGTAGTCGCGGTACCACCGGCGTTCCTCCGCCACGAGTGGGTGGTCCGTCGCGTAGACGACGTCGAAACGCTGCTCGAGGTCCACCGGCCCCCCGGCCAGGATCCCAGAGCGCGTGGCCTTGATCCACTCGGAGGTTTCGTCCTCCACGCCCTGGAACCACACGTCCTCGGCACCGTACTCGCGTTCGAGCAGGTTCCGGGTGCGCAACAGCGGGTCCCGCGGGGCCCATAGCTGTTCCTCGTCCGTGCGACGGTACTTGGTGGGGTCATCGGCCGTGGTGTGCGCTCCGAGCCGGAAGGTTTCGGCCTCGATCATCACCGGGCCACGCCCCTGGCGGGCTTCCGCGAGGGCCCACCGGGTGACGGCCAGGACGGCCAGGGGGTCGTTGCCGTCCACGCGCACACCTTCGAATCCGTAGCCGGCGGCGCGGGTGGCCAATGGCACGCGGGACTGGGTCGAGAACGGCACGGAGATCGCCCACTGGTTGTTCTGGACGAAGAAGACCACGGGGGCGTCGTAGGAGGCTGCGAAGACCATGGATTCGTGCACCTCGCCCTCCGTGGACGCACCGTCGCCGTAGTAGACCAGCACGGCCGCCTCGGGCGGCGGGTTCTGCCCCTCCTCCGCGGCGAGCTTCTGGTCCTGGGTGATACCCATGGCATAACCCACGGCGTGCGGGACCTGGGCTCCCAGGACCAACGAATAGATCTGGGTCCGCGTCTCCGAGGGCTTCCAGCTCGAGGCCGTGTGTCCACGGAACTGCGTCATCATCGCCTCGGCCGGGATCCCCCGTTCCAGGATCACGGCGTGCTCCCGGTAGGACGGGAACACGTAGTCCTCGGTTTCGAGCGCCCGGGCGGATGCCACCTGCGCAGCTTCCTGCCCTCTCAGCGGCGGCCAGAGGACCATCTGCCCTTGACGCTGCAAGGACGTGGCCATCTCGTCCAGTCGCCGCGCGCGCAGCATAGAACGGTAGATCTCTTCGATCTCCTGCCGCCCGAGGTCCTCTATCCACGGGGAGAACCGGGAGTCCCGGACCCGGGCACCCGTCTGGTCCAACAACCCGACCACGGGCAACGTGGACTCAACGGTCGCGGGGTGCGCGCCGGTCCCCGCCGTTGCCCTCGCATCGTGGGGATCCGTGGGCTCCGGCTTCCCGGAGGTGTTCTCGGTTGGTGTCACAGGTGACTCCCGTTGGTGTGACGGTTGGATGGTCATGGCCGGTGCCACGTTTCGACCGAGCCGCAGTGGACCCGACCTGGACTTTCAGTGTGCATCGGAGCTTACGGGACGGCCACGGCCGGCGCGGACGGCAGGGGTGAGAACGCGGAACACACGGCAAGGAACCGGTCATTGGCCTCGGGCTCTCCGATGGTGACTCGCACGCCCTCGCCCGCGAAGGCACGGACCGCGAGCGCCTGAGCGGCACAGGCACGGGCGAACCTGTCCGTCTCGGCACCCAGTGCGAGCCAGACGAAGTTCGCCTGGGTGGCGGGAACCCAGCAACCCATGCGTTCGAGTTCGGCCTGGACCCTGTCCCGTTCGGAGGTGATCCGGTCCACGCGTTCCTGGACCTGATCGGGGTTGCGCAACGTGGCCACTGCCGCTGCTTGGGCCAGTTCGGTCACGGCGAAGGGGACGGTGACCTTGCGCAGTTGTTCCGTGACGGGCTGCTGGGCGAGGCAGAACCCCACGCGCAAACCGGCCAGGCCGTGGGCCTTGGAGAAGGTGCGCAGCGCCACGACGTTCGGGTGGGACCGGTAGGTGCGGATCCCGTCCACGACCTCCGGGTCGGACTGGAATTCCCGGTAGGCCTCGTCCACGACCACGACGACGTCCTCGGGAACCTCGGCCAGGAAGTCGTCCACGGCCGCCTGGGTCAGGGAGGGGCCGGTGGGGTTGTTGGGTGAGCACAGCAGGATCACCCGCGTGCGGTCCGTGACCGCGGCCAACATGGCCTGGAGGTCGTGAGACCCGTCCGGCAGGTTGGGCACCTGGACGTTTCTGGCCCCGGCGGTGGTCACCAGAATGGGATAGGCCTCGAACGAGCGCCACGCGTAGAGGACTTCGTCCCCGGCGCCGTCCTCGTCAGTTCCTGCGAACGCTGCCAGGATCTGGGCGAGGGCTCCCAGGCTCCCGGCGCCCGTGACGATGTCCTCGACGGGAACCTCGAGCGATTCGGCGATCTGCGCACGTAGTTTCACGGTGGCGGGATCGGGATAGCGGTGCACCCCGGCGGCCGCTTCGGCAATGGCTTGCTGCGCGGCGGGAACCGGTCCCCAGGGGTTCTCGTTGGAGGACAGCTTGTAGGGGGTCAGACCTTCGACGGGGGTCGGTGGCTTCCCCGCGGCATAGGCGGGCAGCGCTCCGAGGGCGGTGCGGGGGCGGATCGGGCTCATGGGCTCACTGTAGCCGTGCCCGGTGCCGCGTGACCCGTCACGGAACGTCAGATTCCTGCGCTCTTCGTGGGCCGGCCGTCACGAGGTGGCGCCATGACCGCCGACGCTGCCCGGGATGGAACAATGTCGACCATGGCCGAGACCTCACCTGCTTCCGTCCCCAGCCGTCGCCCGTTGGCTCAAGCCGATCCGCCCATTGCCCTGGGCGCTCTCGACGGGCGTTACCGCCCCGCCGTGGCACCTCTGGTGGAGCACCTGTCGGAAGCAGCGCTGAACCGCAACCGCATCCACGTCGAGGTCGAGTGGTTCATCCACCTGTGTGCGCGGCAGGTTCTTCCCGGCCTGTCACCGCTGAGCTCCGAGCAAATCGAGGGCCTGCGCAGGATCGTGGCCGATTTCGACGCCGTCGCCGTGGCCGAACTGGCCGAGATCGAGGCGGTCACGGTGCACGACGTGAAGGCCGTAGAGTACTTCATCGGGCGGCGGCTGGCGGACCTGGGCCTGGAGCACCTCAAGCCCCTGGTGCACTTCGCCTGCACCTCGGAGGACATCAACAACCTGGCCTACGCCGTGGGCGTGCGCGACGCCGTCGTGGGGGTCTGGGCCCCGGCCGCCCAGGAACTGGTCGGGCAGATCAGGAACATGGCCGAGACGTCGTCCCAGGTCTCCATGCTGTCCCGGACCCACGGGCAGCCGGCCACGCCCACGACGCTTGGCAAGGAACTCGCGGTCTTCACGCACCGCCTGGGCCGGCAGCTCGAACGGGTGCGCGCCACTCAGTTCCTGGGAAAGATCAACGGCGCCACCGGCACCTACGCCGCCCATGTCTCAGCGGCCCCAACCGCGGACTGGCAGGACATCTCCCGGACGTTCGTGGAGGGCCTCGGACTCACCTGGAACCCCCTGACCACCCAGATCGAGTCGCACGACTGGCAGGCCGAGCTGTACGCAGACGTTGCACGGTTCAATCGGATCCTGCACAACCTGTGCACGGACATCTGGTCCTACATCTCCATCGGGTTCTTCCGCCAGGTGCCGGTCGCGGGAGCCACGGGCTCGTCGACCATGCCGCACAAGGTCAACCCCATCCGGTTCGAGAACGCGGAGGCCAACCTGGAGATCTCCTGCTCCCTGCTCGACACCCTGGGCGCCACGCTGGTGACCTCGCGGTGGCAGCGCGACCTCACGGACTCCTCCTCGCAACGCAACATCGGCACTGCCTTCGGACACTCCCTCCTGGCTATCTCCAACGTCGCCAAGGGTCTGGACCGGTTGGACGTCGCGGAAGACGTCATGGCCGCGGACCTCGAGGTCAACTGGGAAGTCCTCGGCGAGGCGATCCAGACCGTCATGCGGGCGGAAGCCATCGCGGGAACCGCGGGCATGGACGACCCCTACGAACGTCTCAAGGAACTCACCCGTGGGCACCGCGTGGACAAGCAACGGATGCAGGCGTTCGTTGCGGAGCTCGGGTTGAGCCCGGAGGCCGAGCAGCGTCTGGCCGAGCTGACCCCGGCGACGTACACCGGGTTGGCCTCAACCCTGGTGGGGCACGTGCGCGCCGACAAGTCCTGATCGGAGCGGGGAAGCCGGCGGCTCAGCTCGCCTTGGGCACCCACCCCGGGGTGCGCAGCAGTCGAAGGCGGGTTTCGGCACCGACGTACCCCTGGAATTCGGCCTCGGCTCCGCCGTCCACGATGTAGTCGAAGGCCTCCCCACCCAGGCGTTCCGCCATCATGGCGAAGGTCAGCGCCCGTACGGCGTCGTCTGCACCCACAACGGCGCTGTCCCACCAGCGGCCGTGAACAACGGCGCTTTCCGCGCGGACCGCGCCGGTAACCGCGTCAGAGGTCAGTGCTCGCGGGCCCGTGATTCGAGCGGTGGAGCCGAGGACGGCGAAGGACCGCAGGCCGCAGCGCAACGGCAGGTGCAAGGACGAGAATTCCTGCCCCAAGGCATCGACGATCTCCCAGGCCGCACCGACCGACACGACCGCAGGCCCCACCACTGCCGCGAGCGCGGCGGCAGGATCCGCCTCGAGAACACGGGAGACGATCTCTTCAGCCGCCCAGGCGCAACCGATGTCCCACAAATCCAGAACCGTGCCACGACGCAGGTAGAGGCGCCCCGTTGCGGCGTCGTACACGAACGGATCATCCGGGTGCAACAGGTGGACCGCTCCCCCGGAATCCGTCGGGGCCATTTCGACGACGGGGTGGACCAGGCCGCCGCTGAGTCTGGACGCTTCCTGTGCGCGCTCCAGGATGGCCGCGAAAGTGCCGGAAACCTCCATGACCACGTCGTCGTGAGCCGCGAAGGCATGAAACATGGTGAGTTCGGAATCCGCCCGGTCCGTTCCGACGGCGCGCGAGAGCTCGTCGAATACTGAATCCGCCACGCCGCCGGCGATCAGATGCGTGAGCGGCTCTGTGGCGTGGACAGCTGGGGTCGCCGATTCCGGACCGCGGCTGCGGCGGGTGGCGGGGACGGTCATCGTGGCCCTCTATCAGCGACGGTGGAAGTCGGGGTGGACGGGGTCACCTGGCGGCACGTCCGGTGGCGGCACGTCGTACTGACGCATCACTCCGACGACACCTGCCGGCCAATCCCCAGCCCCGTGTACTACGACGAGTTCGAATCTACCGAACTTGGAACTTCCTGGGAACCCCACAAGCTACCCATCGGTATGTGATGTAACCAACTCGTAGGTATACCCGCCCAATACCCCTGTGACCTGCGCAGATACATGTATTTGATACCTATGCGTAGTTCAAGAGTAGCTTCTGGGCACTATTAAGTAGTTCTTCCAGCACCCAGCCGCTGACTAGGGTGCACGCCCTACACAAAAGGCTGGCGGCACCCGTGGGTGCCGCCAGCCTGACGTTCAGTGAACTCTCAGTGACATTCAGCCCTGCTTCTTTTCCCCACTGCTGAGTTCAGCGGTCTGCTCCTGCGAGGCGTCGTCTGCGTGACGCTTCTCCTTGCCGTCCTTGAACTTCGGCGCACGGTCGACCTCCGCGAGCGCCTCCGGGAACGTCGGCCCCAGTTCGCCGAAGGCCTGGTGGGTGGCCTTGACCACCGTGCGGGCCAGGGCGTAGTTCGCACCCCCACCCACCACGGCACCGATGCCGAAGGGCAAAGCACGACCCAGGATCGCGCCGGACTGGCGCTTGAGGAACCGCTTGATGAACATGTTGCGCAACGTGCGGCTCATCGAGGTGCCTTGCCCGCCCCCGCTGCCCAGGGCCATGCCCCAGTTCGAGTTCAAGGCCCCGGCCTTCCCTCCGCTGGCCAGCACCTGGGTCATGAGCGCCTCGCCGTCGTCACCGAGCATGAGAGCCATGACCATCGCACGGGTCTTCTCCGGGTCCTCCGTGGAAACGCCGTGGAGCTCAGCGATGGATTGGGCGAACACCGCCGTCATCTCCAGGTAGGCACCCACGGAAGCAGCCGAGACACCCAGGGAAGCCACCGTGCCGATGCCGGGAACCATGGCCAGCCCACCGGTTGCCCCGCCACCCGCGGTGGTTGCGCGGATGTACTGCTTCTCCAGTCGCTTGGCGATCTGCGTGGGTGTCTCCTCCGGGTGCTCACGGCGGAGCCGCTTGACCCAGCGCAGGACCACTGGCCGCTGGACACGCAACGTGGTGTCCATGAAATTGGTGGTCGCCTCCGTGGGCTTACCGGAGTCGTCGAATGCGTGCTTGAGGGGGTTAAGAACCACGAAGTACTCCTCGTCTTGGGATCACCTGGTCGGTGAGCACAACTCTGACTGTAGTCTCGCCGCAGGATCGGGACGCGTGAATCCACGCTACGGCAGAAACAATCAGCCCACTTGGTGGTTCGCGCCTAGCGGAGTTGTGGGTCCCAGGACTCCAGTCGGCGCAGCAGGTCGGCTTTCTTGGAGAGGTGGCCGTCCATCCGGCCCAGGATCGAGTCAAGGGTCGCGATGGCTCCAGAGATGAGGGGCCCTTTGTTGAGCATGACGCACTCTGCCCGTTGACCGGCACCCGCATCGGTCACCTGGGCGCGGGAGGGCAGACCGGAACGGGCCTGACTCTCCAGGACCTGCGTAGCCCAGACCACCGGGACACGCGCCGCCTCGCACAGCCAGATGATCTCCTCCTGCAGTTCCACCAGGCGTTCGAAGCGGGCTTCCACTGCCAGGTCGCCGCGAGCGATCATCACGGCGCACCCGGTCCTGCCCAGGATGCGCAGGAGCATCTGTGGCAGTGACTGGAATCCGCTCACCGTCTCAATCTTCAGGACGACATCGATCTCCGCCCCCTGGATGCGGGCCAATGCCTCCAGAAGATCATCGACGTCCTGTGGCGACCGGGCGAAGGACAGTTGGAGGATGTCGGCGTGCTCCGCGACAAACGGAAGGTTTTCGCGGTCCTGCGGCGAAAGGGCGGACAACCGCAATGACGTGTCGGGGAATTTCAACCCCTTCTCCGCCTTGAGTTTGACCCCGCCAGGCCGGCACCGCGTGACCTCCACGACCATCCGATCGGGGTCGACCGAACGAATCGCAGTGCCCAGTTTCCCGTCGTCGATCAGCACTCGCTGTCCGGCCTCGGCGTCTTCGAAAGCCTCCGGGAGTGAGCAGCCAATGACGACGGGCGCCCCGTCGGCGGCATCGGTGGGGGCCATGTCCCGGGTGAGGGTGATCAGGTCACCCTCACGGACCCTGAAGGACATCTCGGCAACGGGTAGTTCGTCCACGATCGCGACGGCGCCCCTGACGTCCGTGAGCTCCAGGCCGGTGGCGAAGGAGACGGACTTGCGGGATTCGACCAGCACCCGGTCGGCGTGGACCGCCAGGACTCGGAGCCGACGTCGTGACCCGCGCGCGTCACGAATACTGACGTCCTCGCCCTCTCCGAGGCCCTGCAGCCACAGGACGTCATTCACCGGAATGCTGGACAGGCCCCCGTCGAGTGCCGCCGGGGTGGGATCGGTCGGGTGATCCCGGGGCACCAGCCAGGCGCGCGCCGGTTCCACGACCGCGCCACTGACGTCACGCCGTGGTTTGATCCGGCGCACGCGCGGGCCGGGCTGGATCGGGCCCGTGCGCAGTTTCGGACCACCCAGGTCCATCGCGATCTTGACCCCACGACCGGCCGCTTCCCCCGCCGCCCGGACGTTCTGGATCATCCGGGACCACCGACCGGGCCCGTCGTGGGCACAGTTGATCCGGGCGAGGTCCGTGCCCGATGTGACGTAGTCGCGGACCAGGTCGTGGTCCTCGGCCGCCTCGCTCGGCAGGGTCACCATGATCCTGGTGTTCCGGTGGGCCAGGGCCGGACCGAAGATCTCCTCCGTGTTCCTGGCGAGCAACGCGGTTCCCGGGCTGACCGATGGCACCGGGTCCACGGACACCGAGTCGGGCGCTGCCGAGGAGCTGCGCGTTCCGGCTTCCAGCTGACCGGTCGGCCGCTCGTCCGAGCCGTCCTGGGCGAGGACGGCGGCCAGCGTGGCCCGGACGGCCACAAGGTGCTCCATGACATCGGATTCCATGTGCCCCAGGGAGGAGACCCCCAGGCTCGCCAACCCCCGTTGGAGGTTGCGGATGTCCAGTCCGCGCACCGCAACGTAGTCGACCAGGTTCACGGCGGACGCTGCGGCCCCGCCGGTGACACCTTGCAGGTCGGGGAGAGACCGGCGGCGGGAGTCCCGGAGGTGCTCGATCAGGTCCCCGACCACCTCGTACAGTTCGCCGGCCAGTTCCTTCCGGGTGGGCGGCCCGGGCATCGAGGCATTCTGCGCGGTCATCGAGAGGTCGTCGATCCTGGCCTGGATCGCTCCCCGGCCTGGCGTGCGGGACGTGGCGTTCTCGGCGGGCCGCGGTGCGGTATTCGGCGTGTTCTGCTGTGGGGGTTTGCGCACGCTGTCCTCTCACACGTGGAAGTCTTGGCACCAGCTTCGGGTTATGACATGAACAGGAGGTGGCCTTCGTGGAGCGCATGGGGCCAAAGCCCGCCCGCCGATTCCTGACCGCCGCTGACGCGTGGGCGGAGCTGACCCAGGACGAGGAGACCGAGGGGTGGATCCTGAGCATCGACGGCGCGGAGCAGTCCCACGTGGATGCCCGCAATCCCCGCCGGGTGTTCTACGAGTACCTCCGGCGCATCGCCAACGTGATCGACTGTGCCGCCCCAGCGGGGCACCCCTTGAAGGCAGTGCACCTGGGTGGAGGCGCCATGACGCTGCCGCGGTACGTCGCCGCGAGCAGGCCCGGTTCGCGGCAGCTGGTCGTGGAGCTGGCGCGTGAGTTGCCCGACTTCGTCCTGTCCCACATCCCGTGGCCAGAGGGAGCCGACGTCGAGGTGATACACGGGGACGCCCGGGAGGCGTTGCCCCGCGTTGCGCAGAGCCGGGCGGTCCCGGCCAACGTCGTCGTTCTGGATGTCTTTGCCGGTGCTGACGCGCCACGCCACCTACGTGAACGTGCGTTCTACGAACAGGTACGGGACACCATGGCCCCGGGTGCGGTCCTGATCGTGAATGTCGGGGACGATCCCGGGCTCAAGTTCTTCGCCGAGCAGGTCGAGGTCTTGGGCTCCCCTAACCGCAGCGGTGGGGAGCCCGTGTTCTCCGACCTGTGGTGCCTGACGGAACAGTCGATGCTGACGGGCCGGAACCCGGGAAACCTGATCCTGATTGCCCGCGACCGGCCCGTACCGGATTCGTGGCGGGACGCTCTGGTTGCGGCCGGTCCCCATCCAGCGGCCGTGCTGGACCGATGGGCCCTGGAAGACTGGGTCCGTGCCCTCCGGAAACCGCGAGGGCCCGGGCACTAACCGGTCGTGAAACCGTTGAGCCCGCCCCGAGCGTCTTCGTAGTGGGCGTCCACCTTGAACACGGCCCCGGGGGCATCCGGGCCCTGGATTTCGCGCAGGAGGTCGCGAACTGCCCACCGTGGCCCCTCGGCGACAACCTCGACGGAGCCGTCGTGACGGTTGACCGCCGAGCCCACCAGCCCTAACTTCTCGGCCTGTCGCCAGGTCCAATACCTGAACCCCACGCCCTGGACCGTGCCCTGGACGAGCGCGGTGACACGGATCTGTTCATCGGTGTTCATGGCAACTCCCTGGTCGGCCAGGCGTGGGGCCTCGGCGGCGGAAGCATTGTTCCCGCGCTTGACGGCGAAGACGGAATGTCCGGGGTGTTGGAGCGGGGCGGGACGCGGGCGTCGTCCGGTGAGGCGCGCAAGCCAAGCCATGACTCCGCGTCCTTCGGGTGTGTCTGCGTTGCCCATGGTGATTCAGTCCTCCGCGGGTGCCGTGGGAGCCGCCGTGCCACCGGCCGGCGTGCGGGCATCCTCCGGGGCGTCCTTCGTGGCGTCCCGGAAGGCGTTGGCCAGATCGTCGGCGGTCTGGACGTCATCGAGGTTGATGGACTCCTCACCGACGACGAAACTCGGGGTGCCTTCCAGCCCCAACTCCTCCGCCTGCGAGGCGTGCTCGTCCACGATCGAAGCGACGGCACCCGAGCTGTAATCCTTGGAGAACTGGTCGGCGTCCAGTTCCTGTTCCTCGGCGGTCGTCTTGAAGTAGTCGTCGAGCTCGCTGCCGGAGAGTTCCGTCCAGTCGTCCGGGTTTTCGTACAGTGCGCTCGCGTAGTCGTCCGCTTCGCCCTGCATTGCCGCAGCCTCGACAGCGCGTGCGGCGGGCACGGCGTTGTCGTGCATGGGCAGCGGGAAGTTCTTGACCACCACGGTGACCTCGCCGTCCAGACTGTCGGCCGCCTCCTCCACGAGCGGGTGAGCCGACTGACAAGCAGGGCATTCATAATCGGTGTACATGGTGACGACGGGCAGGTCGCCTACCTCGTTGAGGGCGTACCCGGCGCTCACCGCGTTCTGGACGTACTGCGCGCCCTGGGAGGCGTCGGTCATCCCGCTGTCCGCCGCGCCGGATTCCGAGGCTCCCGCGGATGCGGATTCGGAAGGTGAAGCCTCGCCCGAACCGGATTCGGAAGGCGATGCGGACTCCGCACCCGTGGCGGCCGCACTCGAGGACTGCCCCGTCTCCTCGGAGGCCGACGAATCAGGCGAGTCACCACCGCCACAACCCGTGAGCAGCAGGGCCGAGGCACCGGCCGCTGCCGTGACGATCTGGAGACGCCGAGCCATGCTCAGGGGGCGACGGGGGATGGACATGAAGCTTCCTTTCGTCAACCGCATACGGCCTGTCAAAACCGCTGCACGGGCCCGGGGTGCCGGGCCGCGGTCCTACGGGTCACTGTCGCGACCTCTCCCGGAAGTCAACCACGGGCAGGCGCCCGGGTCAGGGCTGTTGCCGTCGGTGGCTTGGCTGTGGGTGGCGTGCCGGTCCGTTCGTCCCGACGGGCCAGCCACCCGGAGCCGGCACGTCAGTCCGCGGTCAGTCGCACCAGCTCACGGTTGAAAGCTTCAAGGTCGCCCGGATTGCGCGAGGTGATCAGGTTTCCGTCCACGACGACTTCCCGGTTGACCCATTGCGCACCGGCGTTACGCACGTCGGTGGCCACGGACTCGTAGGAAGTCATGGTCCGCCCGCGCACCAGGTCGGCTTCGACCAGGATCCACGGGGCGTGGCAGATCGCGGCAATCGGCTTCTGCGCTGCGTCGAACTCTTTGGCCAACCGCAAGGCTTCCTTGTCGAGCCGCATGGCATCGGCATTGAGTGTGCCGCCGGGAAGGACCAACGCGTCGAAGTCGGCAGCTTCGACCGTTTCCAGGGCTTCGTCGACGTCGTAGCTGCCGGAATGGTCCCAGTCCCCGCGCATGGCGGTGATCTTGCCCTTCCGGGTGGACAGGAGCACGGGCGTTCCACCGGCTTCCCGGACTGCGGCCCAGGGCTCGGTCAGCTCGGGCTCCTCCACACCGTCACCGGCGATGAATGCGATCTTCTTGCCGTTCAAGGACGTCATGGCCACTCCTGATTCGTGCGTCGGATCTGATTTCCTTCCCCACACTACGACGGCGTGGCGGGCTCGTCACCGGATCAGCCCTGGGCACAGCTGCTTGCCCTGGGTGAACTGCGGTGGTTGACTTCGGTGCTGCACGCGCACGCGGCAACGTCCCACATCACCAGGAGCCCCTTTGACACCCGTGATTCCCTTGCAGATCGGTCTGATCGTCGTGGGTCTGCTGGTGGTCGTTCTGGGCGTGGCTGTGCACGACGGGCTGCTCCTGCTCATCGGCGGGCTCATGACCGCGGTGGCCGTGACCGGCCTGGGCTTCGCTTTGCGGGCGCGCGGGCGATCCGAGCACAGGAGACCTTGAGCCGGAAATACCTCAGCTGTCCAACGGCGCCGGAGCGCCCAGGACCTTGTGGTCGAGCTGCAGTCCCAGCTCGCCGAGTGAAGTCTCGAGATCTCCCACCCGGGCGTCGGTGTCCGGGACCTTGGCGGGAGTCGCGCTGCGTGTACGGACTTTGAGCACAGGTCTGCCCTGCTTGTCCGTGGTGATCGACGCACTGACCTCTTTCACGTCGTCGGTTCTGCTCAGCTCCGCCAGGTCCTCAAGCACCTCGTCCGAGAGGTCGTCCTGCTGACCGGGCGCGTACGTCAGGGTCAACCCGTCGTCGGTGACCACGACCCTGTCCTGCCGGACCACCGGTTCCGTCGTGGCCTGGATCTTGGTGGATTCGGCCATGGCGGCAGCGACGTCGTCGGGGAAGCCGGCGGCGGTCACGTCGGCATCCAGGTAGGTGCTGAGGGTGAACTCCTCACCGACCTCCACGCTCCACCGGGACCCGGAGTCCGTCTGACGCAACTGGTCCAGAACGTGGATGCCTTCCACGGTGAGCGTTTCCGCCCCTCCCGCGGTCAGACCTTCGGCCGAGCCCTTCACGGAGGACCCGTCCGTGAGGATGATCGTGATGCCGTCCACCACCAGGCCTTGGGCCGGCAACCCTTGCTCGGTCGCTGCCGTGATCGCCGCCTGCCGCACGGCGCGCATGTTCTCCTCGGAAGTCTCGGAGTCCATGACCACCCCGATGTCCATGGCACCTGTCCGGATGCCGTCGACCTCGTCGTACTGACCCGCTGCCGAGGCCGACTGCACGCCGCTCAGGTTGCACAGGACGTCTTCGACCGCCGGCGCGTAGAACTGCACACCGCGGTCTCCGGCCAGTGGATCGGGTTCCACGAGTCCGGCCGAATCGGCGACCGGCCGCGGCTGGTCGCAGGTGGCGCTGTATCCCCAGGAGGGGAGTTCGACGTCGTCGCCCAGGGCGAGCTGCGGTGATTCCTGGTTGGGCGGGACCGCGATCTCGTTGGCTGTCGGACCGTCCTCGTGGTCCCTGCACCCCGCCACGCCCAGCGGCAAACTCACCGCAAGCACCAGGGCGCCCCAGCGACGCAAACGCGGGGCGGTGGTGGTGCGGGGCGGGCGGCTCATGGACCGGACCTGACCTCTCCAGGCCCCGTGGGCCCTGCTGTGCGGACGGCTCGACGAACGACGACAGCGGGTGTTCGAGCACACCCGTTGCGAGGCGGGTCCGTCCCGCCCTCCGTGGCCTTCAGGATAGTGCTCCGCGACGCAGTGGACCGTCAGGGCTGTTGGTCCGCCAGCATCTCCAGGAAGTGAACCCTCATGCGCTGCCGGTCGGGTTCGACGCCGGTGATCAGGCGGAAGGCATCCACGGCTTGCCCCACGGCCATGGCCCCGCCGTCCAGGACCTGGCAGCCGAGTTCTCGAGCGCGGGTGACAAGAGGGGTGTCAACGGGCAGGTAGATCACGTCTGCAACCCAGTGCTCGGCCGTGATCAGTTCCAGGTCGATCGGTGCCCCCGGGTGGTGGTGCATGCCGATCGGGGTGCAGTTGACCACCCCGTTCGCCTGCTCGACAGCTGGTTCGAGTCCCGCGGCGTCGGTCGCCCCCACGCGAGCGGAGGGGAAGTGAGGCGCCAGAGCGGCTGCGCGCTCCTTCGCCCGGTCCAGATCGAGATCGAACAACGTGAGGTCCTGCACCCCGGAATCCAGGAGGGCGTAGGCGACGGCCGAACCTGCCCCACCCGTGCCCAGCTGAACCACCTTGTCCTTCGCCGCATCCGGGAGCTCGGCGGCCAAGGCAGAGGCGAACCCGCTCTGGTCGGTGTTCTCGCCGATGAACTTCCCGTCGCGGATCAGGACCGTGTTGACCGCCTGCAGAGCGGCTGCACGTTCCGAAATCTCGTCCAGGTGCTCGAGGACGATTTGCTTGCACGGGTGCGTGATGTTGAACGCGTTGAAGCCGAGATCGCGGCCGGCCCGCATGAGCTCGCCGACGTCCTCCCCGGACCGCCCGATCAAGGCCAGGTCCACGGGGCGGTACAGGTAGTGGAGTCCCTGTGCGGCAGCTTCGGCTTCATGCATGGGTGGGGTCAGGCTGGCGGTGATGCCGTCCCCGATCAGGCCGATCAGGTAGGACTCCTGTGTTGTGCTCATGGCTTGGGGTGGCCTCGGCTCATTCCTTCGACGTTGCGGGCAGGCCCACACGGTATGGCCTGGGTCACGTGTCACGTGGATCGGTTGCACGCTGTTCCACGCGAGCCCCAGGGCACCCTCAGCCGACGAGCCCCACCGCGTAGACGGTGCCTTCGCCCGTGACGCTCACGGGTGAGCCGTCGGTGCGGCACCACACGGAATGTCCCGCGGACAATTCGTGAGAGACATCAGGGTCCGTCCGCAGTTCCACGGAGCCCTCCGTGCACAACACCACGGTTGTGTCCTCCGGCAACTGCGCGGGGCGACCGGCGGCGGCTGTCGCGGACACCAACGTCAGCCGGTCGTCCCACAACGGGTAGTGGCGGAGCCCGTATGCCCCCGCGGTGGGCTGGATCGGGTCGCTGTCGGCCTGTTCGGGGGTCACGATCTTGAGCAACTCGTCCACGTCGATGTGTTTGGGGGTCAGCCCGGCACGTAGCACGTTGTCCGAACAGGCCATGAGTTCCACCGCCGTCCCCCGGAGGTAGGCGTGCAGCTGGCCGGCCGGCGTGAAGATCGCTTCCCCCGGTTCCAACACCACGTGGTTCATGCACAGCGCCACGAGCAGGCCGCGATCGCCCGGGTGACGTCCTGAGATGTAGCGCAGTAGAGCACCGAGTTCGTCGTGGGTGGGCAACCGTTCGACCGCGGCCAGGAGGTCGGCAAGCGCCACCTGAGCCTGCTCATCGCTCATGCGCAGGACGGCGGGCAGCACGGGTTCTCCGGAGGCCAGGATTTCTCGCAACCATTGCTGGTCAAGGGCCTCGGCCAGAACCGCCAACTCAGCTTCCCCACGCACACCGCTCAAGGATTCGACGCGCGTAACGGCCACTCCGATCTCGGGTTTGGGCTGCCGGTCCTTGTAGTTGCGCCCGGCCGCCGAGACGTCCACACCCGCGGCCTCTTCCCGCTGCCAGCCCTCTTCCGCCTGCTCCGGCGAAGGATGGACCTGGATGGAAAGGGGTGCGTCGATGGCCAGGATCTTCAACAGGAAGGGCAGGTCCCCGTCGTGCAACACGTCGGCCCGCCGGCCCACCAGGCGCTTCGGGTCCTCAGCCAGCAGGTCGATGATCGACCGTTCCTGCCCGTCAACGGTCAGCACGGACGGACCCGACGGGTGGGAGCCGACCCACAGCTCCGCCTCGGGATCCACGGACGGAACCTCCCGAGACTGCATGCGCGCCAGCACGGAACGCGAACCCCACGCATAGTTCTGAATAGGGTCCGTCGTCGAAAAGAACTCAGCCATGTCTCCATGGAAGCACAACGGCTTGAACGAGCGGCCCGGGGCACGGTGGTTGCCCGGCTTTGTCCCCCCACCTGCGCGCCGATGCCCTGCGCGCCAGGCGCTGTCGCACGGATCGGACAGCCGGGGTGAACTAAGGTTCCGACTATGACAATTGAGCTTTCCGAGTCCTTCAAGGCCTACGACGTACGCGGAATCGTCGGGGAGACCATCACCGCAGACACGGTTCGCGCCACCGGTGCCGCCTTCGTGGACGCCCTGGAGCTGGCGGGATCCACGGTGTTGGTCGGTGGCGACATGCGCCCGTCATCCCCTGAGTTCATGACCGCGTTCGCGGAGGGTGCCACCGCCCGTGGGGCCGACGTGGTCAAGATCGGTCTGATCTCCACGGACGAGCTGTACTTCGCGTGCGGTGTCATGAACGCGGCAGGTGTGACCTTCACCGCGAGCCACAACCCGGCGGCCTACAACGGGATGAAGATGTCCAAGGCGGGTGCCGTCCCGGTGTCCTCGGAGACGGGTCTCTACGACATCCGTGACCGCGCGCAGGACTACCTGGCAAACGGCATTCCGGCCGTGGAGGCCGTCGGCACCGTGACTGAACGCGACGTCCTCAAGGACTACGCGGAGTTCCTGCGGGGGCTCGTGGACCTCTCGGGTATCCGCCCGCTCAAGGTCGTCGTCGACGCCGGCAACGGCATGGGCGGCAAGACCACCCCTGCCGTGCTGGGCGACACCGTCCTTCCCGGCCTCCCGCTGGAGATCGTGCCCCTGTACTTCGAGCTCGACGGCACCTTCCCGAACCACCCCGCGAACCCGCTGGAGCCGGAGAACCTGGTGGACCTGCAGAAGGCCGTGGTAGAGCACGGGGCGGACATCGGTCTGGCCTTCGACGGCGACGCGGACCGCTGCTTCGTGATCGACGACAACGGCGATCCCGTGACCCCTTCCGCCATTGCGGCGTTGGTCGCCGAGCGTGAGATCGCCCGCGCCCAGGCCGACGGCGAGCAGGAGCCCGTGGTGATCTACAACCTGATCACCTCAAATGCCGTCCCCGAGCTGGTGGAGGCCCGTGGCGGGCGCCCGGTCAAGACTCGCGTGGGTCATTCCTTCATCAAGGCCGTGATGGCCTCCGAGGGCGGCGTCTTCGGCGGCGAGCACTCGGCGCACTACTACTTCCGAGACTTCTTCAACGCGGACACCGGAATGCTGGCGGCCATGCACGTCCTGGCCGCGCTCGGGGAGCAGGATCAGCCGCTGAGCCAGCTCATGGACAGCTACTCGCCGTACGTCGCCTCCGGGGAGATCAACTCGGAGATCGAGGACAAGGCCGCGGCCGTGGACCGGGTCCGGGCCGCGTACGCCGATCAGGACGTCATCGTCGAGGACTCCGACGGGACGACCTTCACCTCCGCGAGTGAAGGATGGTGGTTCAACCTTCGTCCGTCCAACACGGAGCCCTTCCTGCGGCTCAACGTCGAGGCCGCTGACCAGGCGTCCATGGAAGGCGTGCGCGACCACGTTCTCGGGCTCATTCGCGCCTGAGATCGGGCAACCGAGTCAGGTCCGGGGCATGCTCCGGACCTGACGGAAACGTCGAAGGGGGCGTCCGCATTTCTGCGGACGCCCCCTTCGACGTT
>NZ_JAAOZS010000007.1:106216-115644 GCF_011602805.1 Kocuria sp. JC486
GGCCGGGCACCCCGGCGGGGGCGGGGGCCGCGCCGCGCCCCCGGCGGAAGGGGGGGGGGGGCCCCCCCCTCTTGGGCGCCCCCCCCCTCCGACGTTTCCAGTCCGGTCAGCCTTGGGCGTTCAGCCGCTCGCTCAGGCCGGCTTCCTCCTCGGCAAGCACGACCGGGACGTCACCGAGCTTCCCGAACCACTCGTGGATGCCGGGCAGTTCCGCCCGCCACTCGTCGGCATTGACCGCCAGCGCCGCCTGGATCTCCTCGTCCGTGATCTCCAGACCGTCGAGGTTCAGGTCCTCGGGCGCGGGGACCACACCGACGGCGGTTTCCACGCCCCCGGCCGTACCGTCCACGCGGCGGCAGATCCAGTCCACCACGCGGCTGTTCTCGCCGAAGCCCGGCCAGGCGAAACCGCCGTCGGGAGTACGACGGAACCAGTTCACGTAGAACACCTTGGGCATGTTGGCGGAACCGTGGTTCTCGCCCAGGTCCAGCCAGTGCTGCAGGTAGTCGTTGGCGTTGTAGCCGATGAAGGGCAGCATGGCCATGGGGTCGCGCCGCACCACGCCCACGGCACCCTTGGCCGCGGCGGTGGTCTCCGAGGACAGGCTGGCACCCAGGAACACACCGTGCTCCCAGCCGAAGGACTCGGCGACCAGGGGGACCGTGGTCTTGCGGCGTCCGCCGAAGATGATCGCCGAGAGCGGGACGCCGTTGGGGTCATCGTACTCCGGCGCCAGGATCTCGGCCTGCTTGATGGGCGTGCAGAACCGGGAGTTGGGGTGTGCCGCCGGGCGACCGGAGTCGGGGGTCCAGTCGTTGCCCTTCCAGTCCACCAGGTGAGCGGGAACCTCGTCGGTCATTCCCTCCCACCACACGCCGCCGTCGTCAGTCAGGGCCACGTTGGTGAAGATCGTGTTGCCCTTGGCGATCGCCTTCATGGCGTTGGGGTTGGTCGACCAACCGGTGCCGGGCGCGACGCCGAACAGGCCTGCCTCCGGGTTGACGACGTACGCCTGTTCACCGCGGAACCGGATCCACGCGATGTCGTCACCGACCATCTCCGCCTTCCAACCGGGGATGGTCGGTTCGATCATGGCGAAGTTGGTCTTGCCGCAGGCCGAGGGGAAGGCCGCCGCGATGTACTTGGTCGAGGCATTGGGGTCCGTGACCTTCAGGATGAGCATGTGCTCGGCCAGCCAGCCCTCGTCGTGGGCGATCGCGGAGGCGATGCGCAGCGCGTAGCACTTCTTGCCGAGCAGTGCGTTGCCGCCGTAGCCCGAGCCGAAGGACCAGATGGCGCGATCCTCGGGGAACTGCACGATGTACTTGGTCGGGCTGCAGGGCCACGGAACGTCTTCCTGCCCCGGTGCCAGCGGCGCACCGAGCGAGTGCAGGCACTCCACGAAGAAGGCGTCGGTGGCTTCCATCTTCTTGAGGACGTCGGAGCCGATCGTGGCCATGATGCGCATGGAGCACACGACGTAGGGCGAATCGGAGATTTCCACGCCGTACTTGGGGTCGTCGGCGTCCAGGTGACCCATGACGAAGGGGATGACGTACATGGTGCGTCCACGCATCGACCCGCGGAAGTGCTCCGTGAGGATGCCCTTCATCTCCTCCGGGTCCTCCCAGTTGTTGGTGGGACCGGCGCCGTACTTCGTCTCGGTGCAGATGAAGGTCCGTTCCTCGACCCGGGCCACGTCGTCGGGGTCGGAGAACGCCGCGAAGGAGTTCGGGAACTTGTCATCGGCAAGGCGGACCAAGGTGCCCGCCTCGACCATCTCGTCGGTCAGGGTCTTCCACTCGTCCGCGGACCCGTCGACCCAGTGAATGCGCTCCGGCAGGGTCAGGCGGGCCACTTCGCTCACCCATTCCAGCAGGTGCTGGTGGGTCGTGGGGGCTTGCTCGATCCCCCGCTGAGCCTCGGCGGAGAGTTCATTCAACGTGTCTGTGGGTTTCTGAGCCATGGACGTGTCTCCTCGTTGAGGCCGTGCATTACTTCTGACCACCGACTTCTCGGCCACCTCCGGAACCTCACCGTTGAGGTCCCTGCCCAGCTGAACACCGCCTGGTTGCTCCGATCACATGAGGATCACCTGAGGTGAAAGCCGAGGCGGAGCTGGCCGATCTTGTGGTGTGATCGAAGTCTACCTGTTCCGTTGGTCACGACCCCGGTCAAGGGTGGCCAGAATCACACGATCATGACGGGCGGCGTACGTCACGAGCGGGCGCCATCCCCCGAAGTCACCAGGATGTGGCCAACCTCACGAATTAGCACATGTTCACTTTGCGTATGTGCTCCATCACCCCCTACAGTGATCACGCGGACAATTAGGGCAGCCTAACCTTGCATGACTCGCATCATCCTGGGCCGGTGGTCGCTTCCGCAGGCACACAGCCGCCGATCCGATTCGAGACATCACAGGGGTAGACATGACCGTTCCTCGCCGCAGCCCGAGCACCGACAGCTTCCTGACGGGATCCCTGTCCCGGCGAAGCGCCCTCACCGGCATGGCCGCTTTCGGGGCCCTCGCACTGGCGGGCTGCCAGACCGGGTCCGGCTCCCCGGAGGACGGCGGCAGCGAGTCCTCGGAGGGTTTCCCCCGCACCATTGACCACGCCTACGGTTCGACGACGATCGACGAGGAGCCCAAGCGCGTGGCCACGATCGCCTGGGTCAACCAGGACGTGGTCCTGGCGCTGGGAGTGGTCCCGGTCGGCATTGCCGAGACCGACTTCGGCGGCAACGAGAACAAGTCGACCGACTGGTTCGACGACGCCCTGGCGGAAAAGGGCGGGGAGCAGCCCACCAAGTGGTCCGAGACCGACGGTCTGGACTTCCAGGCCATCGCGGCAGCTGAACCCGATCTGATCATCGGCGTCTACTCCGGCATGACGCAGGAGGACTACGACAAACTCTCCGAGATCGCCAACACCGTTGCACCGCCGGCAGACACCGCACCGTTCGGCACCCCGTGGGAGGAAACCACTCGCTTGATCGGCGAGGCGCTCGGGCGTGACCAGGAGGCAGAGGACCTGGTGTCCTCCGTCGAGGAGAAGATCTCCAAGGCCGCGGAGGAGAACCCCGATCTGGCGGGCAAGACCTTCATCTACGGCACCGTGGACCCGTCCGCCGAGGAGCAGATCAGCATCTACACCTCCGTCGACAACCGGCCGCGTCTCATGACCGCGCTGGGCATGGAGCAGGCTCCGGTCGTCGTGGAAGCCGAGGGCGACGATCCGACCGAGTTCTTCATCGGCTGGTCCCCCGAACGCGCCGACGAACTGGAGTCGGATGTCCTGATCACCTGGGCGGCCGATGAATCCGTGCGCGAGGACATCGAGTCGGACGACCTGCTCAACAAGATTCCGGCGGTGGCCGATGGCCACATGGTCCTGCAGACCGACGGCCAAGAGACCCTTTCAGTCTCCGCCGCCTCGCCCCTGAGCATCCCGTGGGCCCTGGAGAACGTGATCCCGCAGATCTCCGAAGCGGTCGGGGGCAGCGGGTCCACGGGCGAGGCATCGGCCACGGAATCCGCCGCAGCATGAGCCGGTCCCTACGGGTCACCCCGTGGGTCACGTTGGCCGTCGCAGTGATCCTCTTGATCGCCGCGACGGCCGCGTCGCTGTTCTGGGGCAGTCGATCCATCGACCCCGGCACCGTGGCGACGGTGCTCGGGAGGCTGCCGGGCATTCTGACGGGGCAGGACTCCGGTGCCGGTGCCGGTGCCGACATGGATACGACCGTGGTCCTCAACCGCATTCCGCGAACCGTGACCGCGGTCGTGGTGGGCGCAGCACTGGCCGCCGCGGGCGCGGGCATGCAGGGGGTCAGCCGTAACCCACTCGGTGACCCGGGTTTGCTGGGGCTGTCCTCCGGAGCTGCAGCCGGCGTCGTGCTCGCCCTGGGGTGGCTCGGGGCGCACAGCAGCTGGCAGATCGCCCTGGCGGCACTGATCGGCTGCACCGTCGCGGCCGGACTCGTCTTCGGCCTCTCCCAAATCGGAGGGGGCGCGCCGACGCCCATCGGACTGACGCTCTCCGGCGCGGCGGTCAACGCCGGATTCGTCGCCGTGACCTCCGCCGTCGTCCTGACCAACCAAGCCGTCCTGGAGCGGTACCGGTACTGGAACGTGGGATCCGTGTCCCGTACGGACACCGGCGACCTGGCCACGGCGGCACCGTTGGTCCTGATCGGAGTTGCGCTGCTGCTGGCCGGGGCATCGGGACTCAACGCCATGGCCCTGGGCGATGAACTCGCCCACGGTCTGGGTGTCGACCTCGGTGTCCAGAGGGGCCTGGTCTTCGTGGGGATCGTGGTTCTGGCGGGCTCGGCGACAGCGATTGCCGGCCCGATCGCTTTCGTGGGACTGCTGGTCCCCCACGCCATCCGCCGCGTCGTGGGGGGAGACTACCGCTGGTTGATCGTCCTGAGCCTCCTCCTGGGCCCGGCCCTGCTGCTGGTGGCGGACACTCTCGGCCGCGTGGTGGCGCCGCCCCAGGAGATCTACGTGGGGATCACCACGGTGGTCCTGGGGGTTCCCGTGTTACTGGCCCTTCTTCGTCGACCACGGGGGGTCACGCTGTGAAGGCCGCTTCCGTCCAGACCATCCGCCGCAGGCAGTCCCACCGGGGCCGCCTGCTGCTCGCGTCCCTGCTGATCGCGGTGCTGGTCATGATGGGCGTGCGGGTGTTGCTGGGTCAGTACACCGTCACCCTCCCGGACTTCTTTCGCATCCTGGCGGGCGAGCGCATCCCCGGAGCCACGTTCATCGTGATGCAGGACAAGCTGCCGCGCGCCCTGCTGGGTGCCGCCGCGGGACTGGCTTTCGGCATGGCCGGTGCCCTCTTCCGCACCGTGTTGCGCAATCCCCTGGCCAGCCCGGACGTCCTGGGCATCAACGCGGGCGCGGCGGCCGGTGCCGTGGCATCCATCTACTTCCTGGGGACCTCGGGCGCCGGAGTGGCCTGGGCGGCGCTGGTCGGGGCACTGGTCGCCGCCGGTCTGATCGCTGCAGCCTCCACCTCCCTGCACGCCGGCGCGGGCGCCTCCGGGATCGTCGGAGAGCGCTTCCTGCTGGCCGGGATCGGCGTCGGAGCACTGGGGCAGGCCGTCGTGGTCGGCGTCATGGCCCGACTGTCCACGCAGAACGCCCAGGGTGCCGCCGTCTGGACCGCCGGTTCGCTCAATTCGTCCACCTGGGACCGTCTGGTCCTGGTCCTGGTGGTGCTCGTGGTCGCGGTTCCCCTCGCGGTGATCCTGCACCGGGCCATGGAACCCGTGTCCCTGGGCAATGAGCTCGCCGTCGGCCTAGGGTCGCGCCCGGGCCTGGTCCAGACGGGAACCCTGGGCGTGGGCGTGCTGCTCGCCGCCGTCGCAACGGCCTCAACGGGACCGTTGTCCTTCGTCGCACTGCTCGCCACCCCCATCGCAGCGGCACTGCACGGTGGACGGATCTCAGTGCCTGCCAGTGGCGCCGTCGGTGCCCTGATCGTCGTGTCCGCGGACATGGTGGGAGCCGAAATGTTCGGCGACGCACGGCTCCCCGCCGGAGTGATCACCGGAGCGATCGGTGCACCCGTGATGTTGTGGCTGCTCGTGAAGCAGCGGAGAGGAGCTCAGTCATGAGTGACCTGCAGAGCACCCCGGTGTTCCGGACCGAAGGCCTGTCCCTCGGGTACGGGCCCCGGACCGCCGTGTCCGACGTCGACCTGGTCATCAATCCCGGGGAGACAACAGTGCTGATCGGGGCCAACGGATCGGGCAAGTCCACCCTGTTCAAGGGGCTGTCCCGGCAGCTGCCCCCTCGTTCCGGTCGGATTCAGTTCCGGTCCCAGGACCTGGGGCAACTGCGCCCCAAGCCCTATGCCCGCCAGGTCGCCCTGCTGCCCCAATCCCCCGTGGTGCCCGAAGGCCTCACGGTTGCCGAGTTGGTGGCGCGGGGGCGGCATCCGCACCGGCGGTGGTGGGGTGCGCCCTCCCCCGGCGACGACGAGGCGATCGCTCGCGCCCTGTCCATGGTGGATCTGGAGCAGTTGGCCGAGCGCCCCGTGGACGAACTCTCCGGTGGCCAACGGCAGCGCGTGTGGATCGCGCTGGTCCTGGCACAGGACACACCCACCGTGCTCTTGGACGAACCCACCGCAGCGTTGGACCTGGCCCACCAGGTGGAGCTGCTGGACCTGATGCGCTCCCTGCGCCGCCCGGACGGCAGCCGGACCACCGTGGTGGCCGTCCTGCACGAACTGAACCTGGCCGCGCGCGTGGCCGACCGGGTAATTGCACTCAAGGAGGGAGGGGTGCAGGCGGTCGGGACGCCGGACGAGGTGTTCACCGAGCAGACTCTCTGGGAGGTCTTCGACCTGGAGGCCGAAATCGTACGGGACCCCACGGAGGGGCATCCCGTGGTGCTCCCGCGTGGCCGTCGCCGCGCAGCCGCGGAGCCGGAAGGCGCGCGCACCGAGCCGGGCGAGTCCACCGAGCCGGGCGAGTCCACCGTCGAGGTTCCCGTGGGGATGGAGGCATCATGAGCGCCGCAGCTCAGCCAGTACCCGTGATCGCCTGTGCCGAGGTAGAGGTCACCGGAGTCGAAGACCTCTCACCGACGTTCCGTCGCGTCCGCCTGGCCGGCCCGGAGTTGGCCGAGTTCTCTCGAGATCTCATCGGCGACGGTGATCCCGTGGCGTGCCGCGACGCCTACCTCAAACTCCTGCTGCCGCCGGAGGGCACCGAGCCGACTCGCCCCGACCTGAGCATGGGGTACCGCGGGTGGTTCGCGCTGCCCCAGGAGCAGCGCGGCTATCTCCGTACGTACACCGCCCGATCGGCACGGTGGGTGGAACTCAGGGGTCAAGTGGTACCGGAGGTCACCCTGGACTTCGTCCTGCACGCAGCGGATCAGGGCCCCGGCGGACGCTGGGCCGCAAACGCCCGCCCCGGCGACCGGACCTACCTGTTGGGGCCCGGCCCCGGAGAATCACCGTGGTCCGCCTGGAGTTCCGGTCGCGCCCGACGGATCGTGGCTGTCGGGGACGAGACCGCTGTGCCGGCACTGCTGTCGATCGTCGAAGAACTCCAGGCCGATGAGCAGCCCATCGATGCGGACGTCATCATGGAAGTGCCGCTGGCCGAGGACCTTCCGCTCGCGGAGTCCTCACCTTCGGTCCGCGTGCACGCCCTCCCCCGTTCAGAAACCGGTGCCCACGGGACGGGTTCCGTCCGCGAGTTGGCACACGTGCTGGATCTGCCAACCTTCTGCGTGGCGGACGTCCTCGCGGGTCGACGCCCGGAACGCGCCGTCGAGGCCACCGCGACGGAGGCGACCCCCCTCTGGGAAATCGCCGATCCCCGATCCGAGGGGGACACCTACGTCTTCCTGGCCGGTGAGGCGGCCAGCGTCAAGGCGTGGCGGCGGCTGTGCGTGGACGCCGCGGGCATCCCCAAGCAGAACGTGTCCTTCATGGGCTACTGGCGGCGCGGGCAGGCCGAGTGCTGAGCGGTTCCCGCGTGATCGGGCGAACAGCCGTGCGATTTGCGCAATGGACCGCGGTCCGCGTAATGTAATCCACTGTTCGCGAGCCCGGCAGGGCGGCGAACATCGGTCTGTGAGACCGGCGCGCCACTAGCTCAACGGATAGAGCATCTGACTACGGATCAGAAGGTTGGGGGTTCGAATCCCTCGTGGCGCACTTTTCATGAGCGGCCTGACTTGGAGGATCCAGGTCAGGCCGCTTTGCTGTGCGCGGGCAGCCCCGAAGAGCGCTCGGTCAGTACCTCGATCCGGCCACCGGCAGGTGCTCGAGCAATGCCAGGTCCTCGTCGTCCAACTCGACCTCCACGGCCCGAGCGTTCTCGGCCAGGTGTTCCAGGGAGCTCGTCCCCGGGATCGGCAGGGACACGCCCCCGGCACGGGCGGGCAGCATGGTCCAGGCAATCGCCACGGCTGCCATCGGAACACCGTGCTTTGCCGCCACGCTCCGGATCGGCGGCAGTACCACGTCGTCGTTGGTGGCCCTGGCCTCATCCGTGAACCGTGGATTGCGCGCACGGAAATCCCCCGCCGGGAACTGACGTCCACCCAGTGCGCCGGTGAGGTACCCGCGGCCCACCGGTGAGAAGGGAACGAACACCGCGCCGTTGTCCCGGCACCAGCCGATCACGTCGCCGGCAGGGTCACCGTCCGAGGTGTGGCCGGACCCGTCGGGGTCGCGGGTCCAGAGGGAGTATTCGGACTGGACCGCGGCCACGGGGTGGATCGCCTGGGCGCGCTGCAACTGCTCCACGGAGACCTCGGAGAGCCCGATGCTGCGCACCTTCCCCGATGTCACAAGTTCCGTCATGGCACCCCAGGTGTCCTCGAGCGGCACCTCCGGATCGATGCGGTGCACGTAGTAGAGGTCGATGACCTCTGCCCGCAGTCGCCTCAGGCTGTCGTCGATCGCGGTGCGGATGTATTCCGGGTCGCCGCAGCGTTCGGTCTTGGGCGGCTCCAACTGCTCGGCACGCAGTGCGACCTTGGAGCACAGGAACGTGCTGTCGCGGCGGTCGCGCAGAGCCGCCCCCACGAGTTCTTCGTTCGCCCCGCCGCCGTACAGGGTCGCGGTGTCCACGAAGTTCATCCCGGAATCCACCGCCTCGCGCACGACGTCCAGCTTGGCGCGCTCGGTCAGATCCGTCCGGTCCAGCACCCAGCTCAGGCCCATGGCCCCGTAGCCGACGGCCCCCACCCGATCACCGGTGGGGGTGAAAACGACTTCTCTCATGTCTCTCCTCAGATCCGTTCCGCGCGCGGGACGGTGAAATCGGTCAATCGTGCATCTGCTCCGTCCAGCAGGCCCCAGCCGCGGGTGGTCCTGAGGACCGCCAGACCGCTCGTCGGATAGCCCCCGGACAGGTCCATGACCGCGTCCATCTCCGAATCGGCGCCCGCCAGTCGCATGGCAAGGTCCTGGACGGCGGGTTGGTGGCAGATCACCATGAGCACCCGAACCGAATCCGGCACCGCGTTGATCTCCGCCAGCACCTGGGCCGCCGACGCCTCGTAGAGGCGCTCGGAAAGATTGGCCGTCGGCGCCTTGTCCCCCAGCTCGGAGGACACCCATGTGCAGGTCTGTCGGGTACGCAGGGCGGAGGAGCACAGGATCATCTCCGGTGCCAGCCCCGCCTCGAGCAGCCAGCGCCCGGCCAACGGCGCATCTGCTTCACCCGTGGAGCTCAGGGAGCGTTCGTGATCGTCCACTCCCCACCCCGCCCCTGCGGCGGCGTGGCGCATGAGGATCAGCACCCGTTCGTCATGGCGGTCTTCCGTACGCGCTGCACACATGGCGTCATGTTCTCACGAACGGGCGACGGGGGACGCCCCCCCCCCCCGCGGGGGGGGCCCGGGCGCGGGGGCGGGGGGGGGGGCGGCGCGGCGGGGGGGGCGG
>NZ_JAAOZS010000008.1:0-113339 GCF_011602805.1 Kocuria sp. JC486
CCACAGACCCCACACCGGCATCGGCGGCCAAACACCCTCACAACGCGTTCACAACGTCACGGGGAAGTACAGCTAGGCCGTCTCAGGAGGCTTCGTGCCGAGCTTCCATTCGAGGCCCGTTGACTCGAGACGCTGCACTCGCTTCCTCTCAGCTTGACGGAGGTCCCTGATCCGGCGGTTGAAGTCGACCTTTGCCTCGATGCGGAATTCCTTGATGTGTTCGTGAGCAGCCAGGTCATAGCAGGCGCTTGAGATTGCGGGGGCAAGGACCAGCGATAGGTAACGTCGGACCTCGTAGTGCTCAGATTCCCTGGACGACACGTAGAGCGTCATGATGGCCGAGCCAAGTGCCTTCATAAGTTCAGAGTTCTCATCGTCTCTGGTCCAGAGCCGGGTGATCCTGGGGCCGTAGTCCTCGCGGACCACCGAATCGACGTGCAGCATGTAGTCGAAAGTCGACTGTTCTGCTGGTACGGCGGCGACTTCCCTCATGAAGTCACCGAGTTCTGTCGTCAGCCGGATACGCTCCTGCGATAGCGCATGTTTACGATCTATGCGTCGTGAGAGTTGAAGTACCAGGACAGCGGAAGCGCCACCGATAGCGGCAGCGACAACGGAGCCGTACAGGGCGACCCACACGTCAGGTGCGATTGTCTCGTCGTGGAGTATCCCGGCCTGGGGGAGCCGGTCGCTGGCGAGATTCCCGGCCCAGTTAAGTAGTGAGAGACCCAGGGCAAGCAGCCCGCCGACCGAGAGAACGGCCACCGGTGCAGCCAGCACAGTCAGGCCCCATTGCCAGGGTCTCAGTGGACCCCATCGGCGGGGAGGTGTCTCCGCAGGGCGCCACCCGGAGGTTTGAGGATCGTCAGGCCGATCGGTTGCCGTCATGCCTTGGAAGTCTAGGGAGCCCAGGGTGCCACGGTGCTAAGCCTGGCCGTATTCCAACTGGATCTCTGCCACATGGCGACGTGGCAGATTGGCTCCATGCCAGTGAACGAGAGCGCCCCGCAGTCTGGCTGGACATCACAGCTAGACGGCTGAACGTGGCTCCACAGCACTCGATGTGGATCGGTCGTCCCTCTCCTGATCCTCCGCTCTGACCGGCCGTGATCGCGCACAGCGGCGGTCACAATCGGCAGAACACACCACGACACGAGGTACCACGAAGTGCCACGGGACAGAGTGTGATCCGCACCAGGACGCACGAGCAGTTCTGAGATAGCACAGTCCCAGTCCTCTGTTAATCGAAGTGTCACTGGTTCGAGCCCAGTCGGGGGAGCCACCCGGAAGCCCCGCGATGACCTGGTCGTCGCGGGGCTTCTCCGTGTGCCGGTGTCACACGTTTTGCATTTGCGCAGCGAATCTGGTGAATTCATTCGCATGCTGCACATCGACACACCCCACAGGCGACTGTTTCGGCTGACCATGGGGGCGGTGGTGTCGGCGTCGGTGGTCCTGACCGCGACGGCCTGCGGCGGCTCGCCGTCGGAGTCGGGTGCTGACCAGAGCTCGACGGCGACGGCTGCCGAAGGGGCGTCCCCGAGCGAGACCGCCCAGCAGGAAACACCCGAGAGCTTCGTGAGCCGGCCTGACCTGACCCCGCCGGAGGTCACGGTCGACAAGGGCGAGGCCTGGTCCGACGAACATGCCACCACCGACGACCTCACGTTCGTGACCCCCGGCTTCGACGGAAACAAACCCACGACCGGGGCCATGATCCTGGACGCCACCGGTGAACCGGTGTGGATGCTCGCCTCCGACAAGGAGGACCCGAACGGCAACTACTTCGACCTGCGTGTGCAGCAGTACCAGGGTGAGCCCGTTCTGACGTACTACCTGGGCTCCAGCGGCCCCGGGTACGGTGCCGGAAGTTTCCACGTCCTGGACCAGAACTACCAGGAGATCACCCAGGTCACCACGGGCGGATCTCTGGGGGCGGGCAAGGCCGACTTCCACGACTCCACGATCACTGACCGGGGCACCATGCTGCTCATGGCCTACGTGCCCACTCGCGTCGATCTCAGCAAGGTCGGCGGGCCGAAGGACGGCTGGGCCATGGACGGAGTCATCCAGGAGGTCGACATCGCCACGGGTGAAGTCCTCTTCGAGTGGAGCGCCATGGACCACGTCCCGCTCACGGACACCGAGAAGGACTTCGCCAAGGCCAAGTCCGAGAAGGAGAAGACCGGAACGGAAGAGCTGCCGTTCGATTACTTCCACATCAACTCGGTCAGGGAGGACGACGACGGTTCCCTCCTGGTCTCCGCCCGCAACACCCACGCCGTGTACCGGCTCGACCGCGAGACGGGCGAGGTGGACTGGACCTTGGGCGGCTCGTCGAGCGATTTCGAGATGGGAGACGGCGCCGAGTTCCAATGGCAGCACGACGCCCAGCGGGCGGAGGACGGGACGCTCACGCTGTTCGACAACCACAACGACACCGGCGACGGCGATTCCTCCCGAGGTCTGCGGTTGGAGCTGGACGAGGAAGCCATGACCGCGGAGGTCGTCACCGAATACGCGCCCCCGGAGGACCGGCCCGCGGGTGCCATGGGCAACATGCAGCACCTGGACAACGGCAACCTGCTGGTGGGGTGGGGGACCCGGCCGTTCTTCTCGGAATACACCGACGACGGCGAACTGGTCGCCGACGCCACGCACGGCGGCAACGGCAGTTATCGCGCCTACGAGCAACAGTGGGACGGCACGCCCGCCACGGACCCCGACGTCAAGCTCCAGGACGAGGACGGTCAGCGTACGGCCCACGTGTCCTGGAACGGGGCCACCGAGGTCGAGCAGTGGCGCTTGGTGACGGGCAGCAGCGAACAGGACGCCACGGCCCAGGAGCCCGTGGACCGCAAGGGCTTCGAGACGGAACTGCCCGTCACAGACGATGCCCAGTACGTCGCCGTCGAAGCCCTGGACAAGGACGGCAACGTACTGGGCACCGGAGTGGCGCAGGACTGAAACCAGGGGGCTGCGATCAGAGGCGCTTGACGCCGATCGTGTGATCGGTGGTGAACTCCTCGATGATCCACTCGCCGTTGAAGCGGCCCAGACCGGAGTTGCGCTCGCCGCCGAAAGCCACGTGCGCCTCGTCCTGGACGGTCATCTCGTTGACGAACGTCATACCCGCTTTGACCCGGTGCGCGAAGCGCACGCCGCGATCCAGGTCCTGGGTGAACACGGCGGAGGAGAGTCCGAAGGCGTGGTCATTGGCCAGCTCGAGGGCATGGTCCTCGTCCTCGGCGCGCAGGATCGAGACCATGGGGCCGAAGATTTCTTCGCGGACGATCTCCATGTCCGGGGTCACGTCGGTGAACACGTGCGGGGGAACCACACGGCCCTCGATGTCGCCACCCACGGCGATGGTGGCACCGGCGGCCTTGGCACCGTCGATCTTTCCGCGCAGTGAATCGAGCTGTTCGTCGTTGACCACGGGTCCCACCAGTGTGTCCTCCTTGGTCGGATCGCCCACGGGCAGGGACCGGGCGGCTGCGGTGAACTTCTCCACGAACTCGTCGTAGCGCGGGGCCTGCACGATGATCCGGTTGACGGACATGCAGATCTGTCCCGAGTGCAGGAACGTGCCGGACACGGCCTGTTCGACCGCGGTGTCCAGATCGGCGTCGTCGAGCACCACGAACGGCGCATTGCCACCGAGCTCCAACGAGACCTTCTTGAGGTGCGCACCACTGGTGGCCACCGTCCCCACGTTCTGACCCACGGGGGTGGAGCCGGTGAAGGAGATCAGGCGCGGCACCGGATGCGAGACGAAGTCGTCACCGATCTCCGACCCGGCACCGACGACGACGGACAGGACCCCCGCGGGCAGCCCGGCTTCTTCGAAGATGCGCGCAACCATGAGCCCACCCGTGACCGGGGTGGAGGAGGCGGGCTTGATCACGACCGCGTTGCCGAGGGCAAGTGCCGGTGCGACGGAACGCTGGGAGAGGTGCAGCGGGAAGTTCCACGGGCTGATCACGCCCACCACGCCCACGGGCTTCTTGTAGACCCGCATCTCCCGGTTCGGGGTATTGGACGGGTGGATGGTGCCGTGCATTCGGGTGGGGAAGGACGTGGCTTCTCGGGTGATCCCGATGGCCAGGGAGACCTCCACGTTGGCCTTGATCCTGGTCGAGCCGGACTCTTTGACGATCCAGTCGACGATCTCCTGTCGGCGGTCCTCTAGGATGTCGGCGGCCTTGCGCAGCACGGCGGCCCGGTCGTTCGGGGCGGCCGCGGCCCATTCCTCTTGAGCCTTTTCGGCAGCCCGGTACGCCTCGTCCAGGTCCTCGACAGAGGCTTGCCGGATCGTCGTCACGGGGGAGTCGTCGAAGGGGTTGGTGTCCTCGAGGACCTTCTCGGAGCGACCCTCCCGCCACTGACCTGCGATGAACTGCGTGTCCACCGGCTGTCCGGCGAAGGTGGACTGCGTGGCGCGGGGTGTTTCCTGGGTGGTCGTCATCGTCTACTCCTGGAACGTTCGGGGGTCGCGGGCGTCGTCGCCCGGACCCCCATCATGTCCCTTTGCGCCCGGGCTTAGGAACCCGACGGGTTCAGCCCGCGTGACCCGGTCCGAACTTCCGTCGATCGGCGGAGTCCCCGAACGTGCGGGCCGCGGCCAGCGAATCGACGTCGCCCGTGGCGGGGTTCGGGTGCCTGTGCTTGCCGAAGCCCGCGTAGAGCGACATGAGGTTGATCGCGACTGCGCGCTGGTTGCGCCCCCCCATGAGCTTCATGATGTGCACGCCGAGCCAGGCCAGCCAGCCACTCGTGCCGGTCAAGGCCTGTCCGCCTGGCATGACCATGATGGCGGCGCGGCGCCCGATGGTCGCCGCCGAGCCGAGGTTCTTGTAGTGGAAGGGCCGACGTTGCTCGCCGGCGAGCTCCGCGCGAATCATGGCGGCCGCGTGGCGTCCGGTCTGGATGGCGGGCTGGGCCAGCTGTTCCAGCTCCTCGGCCTGACCGGCGATGTCCCCGGCGGCGTACACACCGGGCAGGCCCTCGACCTGCAGGGTGTCGTCCACCGCAATCCGCCCGGATTCGCGGAGAGGCAGCCCCCACTCCGGAACGGCGCTGTCCGTGGTGACACCGGCCGCCCAGATGGTGATGTCCGACTCGCGGATCGACCCGTCGTCGAGCTCCACGTGGTCGTAGCCCACACGGGTCACCCCGTGTCCCAGCTCCAGGGTCACGCCGCGGTCCTGGAGCTCCTTGGCGGCGTAGGTGCGCAGTTCGGCGGGGAAGGCCTTCAGGATCTCCTTGCCGCGCTGGATGATGCGTACCTGCAGCACGGCCTGGTCCATCTCCGGGTAGAGCAGGCCCAGTCCGTCCCTACGGAAATCGGCCAGGGCACCGGCGATCTCCACGCCGCTGGCCCCGCCTCCCACCACGGAGATGTGCAGCGGATCGAAGTCCCCGGCGCGGCTGGTGCGTTCGAGTTCGGCGAAGATACGGTCCCGGATGGCCGTGGCATCGTGCCGCGTGTACATCGGCATCGAATGCTCCTCGGCGCCCTCCGTGCCGAAGTAATTGGTGGTCAGCCCGTTGGCCAGGATCAGGTGATCGTAGGAGATCTCCGTGGGGGAGTCACCGCCGTCGTCCACCCGCACGATCTTGCGCTGCGGATCCAGTCCCAGGACCAGGCCCTGACGGAAACGCATGTTGGGTGCCTTGGCGGTCAGCCCACGCAGGAACATCGTGACGTCACCCGGGTTCAGACCCGCGGTGGCCACCTGGTAGAGCAACGGTTGGAAGGTCTTGAAGACGTTGCGGTCGATCAGGGTCACCCGCACGGGCGCATCAGCGAGTTCCAGGACGGCATTGGCCCCGGCGAATCCGCCGCCGATCACCACGACGTGCGGTTGATCCTGCTGTGCTGGCATCGCCTGAGTGGTGTGGTTGCGGCGGTGGAACAGTGAATCGAACACGGGACTCCTCGAACCGTTGGACTGTGAATCTGGGTCAGTCATACCAGAGCCCCGACGCGCACGGTGACGCGCCGGGGCTTCCGGGGATGAAGATGTGTCTCAGCGGACCGGATCACCGGCCGCAGGGACCCTCAGAGGTAGGCGCTCAGAGGTAGGTGTAGAACCCGTCCACCTGCATGGCGTCCACGGAGTGGATGATCGTGCCCTGCTGGGGGTTCAGCGCCGAGATCATCTGGCCGTCGCCCAGGTAGATGCCCACGTGCGACCCGTTGTTCTGGGACACCAGGTCACCCGGCTGAGGGTTGCTCGTCGGCGTGGCCGCAGCGAACTGGTCCCAGGTGACGCGAGGGATCTGGATGCCGTGCTGGGCGTAGACCCACTGGGTGAAGCCGGAGCAGTCCCAGCTCATGAAGTCGGTGCCGCCCCAGACGTAGCTGCCACCCAGACCCTGCAGCGCGGTCGACACGATGGCGTCGCCGGAGGCGGTGCCTCCGCCGTCGACCACGGTTTGCACGTCCACGGAGGTCCCGGTGCCGCCGGCCGCAGCAGCCTGCTGCTGGGCCTGCTCGGAGGTCTGGATCGCCGGCTCGGCGGCGGGCTCGGCTGCGGTTTCGGTCGTGGTCTCGGCCGCCGGGACGGCGGCGGGCTCGACGGCCGCCTCGGTCGCGGCTTCGGCCTCGGTGGGGGCCTCGACCGTGGTGGTCTCCGTGTTCTCGGTGCTGAAGTTGGCCACCACGCCGCCGTTGGAGGCAGCGTGCAGGGCGGAGGTCATGTCACCGCGGGTGATTCCGCCGGACAGCCCCAGGGCACCGCCGTTGGAGGACAGCACTCCGCTCTGGACCAGGTAGTCCAGCTCCGTGTATCCGGGCATCGACGCCGGTGCGTCGGTGTAGGGGGAGGTCGCAGGAGCTTCGTGGGCGGGGGAACCGGCGCTGCGGTGCAGGACGATGCCCACTGCCGAGGCGTCCACAGCGGCGTCGGGTCGGAAGGTGCCGTCGTCCCAGCCCTTGAAGAGGCCTGCCTCGGTGGCCCAGGAGATCGCCTTGATGTAGACGCTGTCCGCGGGGACATCCGAGTAGCGCGTGGTGGCTACGGAGGTGTCCGTGGCGGGCTCGCCGGCCATGCGGTAGAGCATCAGTGCGAAGTCGCGGCGCTTGAGGTTCGCGTCCGGGCGGAAGGTGCCGTCGGTGAACGCGTGAACCACGCCTTCGTCCTCGGCCCATTCGATGTCGGCCTGGGCATAGTGCCCCTCGATGTCCGAAATCTCCTTGGGGCCGGTGGCCCGCGGGGCCGGGTCGGCCGGGGTGGTCTGGGTGGCGGTCTCGGCCTGGCCCTGATCGGCGGCAGAACCCGACCAGGGCGCGTCCGTGGAGTCGTTGGACTGGGTCTCGACGGCGGTCTGGAGAGCGGTTGCGCCCATCGGGTTGGCGACGGGTTCGGCGGCGCTGTTCAGGCCGAGGGCGGAGGAGCAGGCGGGCCAGGCGCCCCATCCCTGCTCGGCCAGAACGTTTTCGGCCACGGCGATCTGCTGTTCGCGGGTGGCGTCCTGCGGCATACCGGTGCCGCCAAAGGCCTGCCACGTGGACTGGGTGAATTGGAGGCCGCCGAAGAATCCGTTGCCGGTGTTGATGGACCAGTCGCCGCTGGACTCGCACTGAGCCAGTGCGTCCCAGTCGGACTCGGGTGCGGCCTGCGCGGGAGTGGCGCCAACAGCGGCGAGGGCGCCGCCGCCGACCGCCACGGTCATTGCAGCGCTGAGAAAACGGGGGTTCTTCATCCGTGTTTGCTTCCTGATGGGAGACAGGTGTCAATGGACCATCTGGAGTCCGCGCACAACTCAGGCCCGGGCCGGGGAGAGAGGGCCACAGGCAGCACAAAGTGAACGGAACAGGATCCGTGGGGAAGCGTGGGAACCGGAATGGGGGAGGGACAATCACGGTTCCATAACGGTGCAACGGTAAAGGATTTGTCACGGAAGAATCAAGGCCGGGTCTGACTTGGGCGGAAATCGCCCAGAGGTTCTCAGCGCCTGAGAAGTGTGGCAAGACCCCGCAGTGGCGTCTGCGGTCCTTCTTGTAGGACCTGTTGTGTTGCGCCGGAACACACGGTGCGACGCGGCGTTTTGATCAGCCCGGTGATACTTTGGTGCCAGAATCGAAGGCGACCATCAGGTTGCTGCTTATCGAATACGCTCACGGAGGTAGGAATGTCCACGCCCGTTGATTCGCACGCGGATCGCGCAACGACCGGTGGGTCCACTCGGGCCGACCGCTCGTCGAGCGTGGCCGCGAACCGTACGTCCCAGGCAGGCGCGGCCTCCCTGCCCGACGTCGTCAAGGTCTTCTCCAAGCTGGTTCCGCGTCAGCTTCAGGACGAAGTCGCCCTGGCCAAGCTCGAACTCAAGGACAAGGGCGTCAAGGCCGGCAAGGGCGTGGCCCTGATCGTCGTCGGCCTGGTGTTCCTGCTGTTGGCCACCATCGCACTCGTGGTGGCGGCCGTGGCGGGGCTGGCCCAGGTCATGCCGTTCTGGTTGGCGGCCCTGATCGTTGCGGCGTTCTTCCTGCTGATCCTGATCATCCTGGCGGCCGTCGGCGCCATGCTCATCAAGCGGGCCATGCCGTTGAACCCGATCCGCGCCGTGCGCGGTCTCAAGTACGACCTCGGCGTCGTCAAGGAAGGCTCCGCCTACACGGAGGCTCGTGTCCGCCGCGAAGAAGCTGAGGCCAAGGAACGCAAGGCCCAGGAGAAGAGCGAGAAGAAGGCGCAGTCCGCCCACCAGCCTCCGGCTCCCACGGAAGCTCAGTTGCGTCAGCGCCTCAGTGTTCGCCGCGACAAGCTCAAGGAGCTGCGCGACGACGCCGAGAACCGCAAGAACACGGTGCAGAACTCGGCACTCGGGTTCGTGGACCGGACCCGCAACACCGTGTCCAACGCGAACCTCAAGGCTTCTGCCGCATCCCAGGCCGGCGAACGCATGGGCCCGATCGCCGTCGCCGCGGCGGCCGGAACGGCCTTCCTGGTCTTCCTGGTCAAGCTGATCCGCCGTTCGCGCTGACCCAGCGCAACACCCCAGAACCCCCGGGACCCGCTGCAGCGGCCCGGGGGTTCTGCTTGCCTCCGAAAATTTTCAGGCTTGTCCCCTAGCATGGCGACTGGTGGGCCGATCCGTCTCCCTTGGCGGAGAGGTATGTCCGCAGGTGCCGCCATGACCGGTTGCGCGACGTGTGCCGTTGTGTGAGGCACCGGACTCTTCACGTCATACAGACCCTGGGAGTAGACCGCATGCTCTGGATTGCCGTCGGCCTGGCCGTGCTGTCTGCGGTTGGCCTGGCCTGCGGTACGCACCTCCAGTCCTTGGCCGTGGTCAGCAAGAGCGAAGGTCGTCTCTCCCTGCGAGAGTTCAGCAGGGTCCTGCGCTCGCCGCGATGGATGGCGGGCCTGGCGCTGCTGGGAGCCGGAACCGTGTGCAACGTTCTGGCCTTGAGCCTGGCTCCCGTGACCGTGGTGCAGCCAATCGGAGTGCTCGGCCTGGTGATCACCACGATCCTGCATTCCCGGCACGTGAGGATCCCCATCAACACCCACACCTGGCTGGCCATCGCGCTGTGCATCGGGGGTGGAACCCTCTTCGTCCTGGCCGCGGTCCGATACACGAATCCGGCGCTGACCATCACGGAGCGGGCAACCGATGTCGTCACCTACCTGCTCGCGGCGGTGGTCGCCGTCGTGAGCATCGGCCTGCTGGTCCTCAAGGACCATCAGCTCAGCCTCTTCTACCTGTTCGCGGCCGGCACCCTGTACGGATTCGTCGCGGTTGAAGTGAAAGTCGTGACCGTCCAGTTGCATGCGGGTGCGGGATCGTGGTGGCAGAACGTGGATCTGATCAACGTTCTCGGCCTGCTCGTGGCCGCCGTCCTCGGCGGATGGCTGGTCCAGAGTGCCTACGCGTCGGGCCCACCCGAACTGGTCATGGCCGGACTGACCGTCGTGGATCCCATGGTGGGGGTGCTCGTCGGGCTCACAGTCCTCGGTGAAGCCGCCACCGACTTCGGCTGGGTCGCGGGAATCACCCTGGCGGCCTGCGGTGCCGTGTCCATCACCGGAGTCCGGTTATTGTCGAGGTACCACCCGGAAGTCCTGGCGGCGCTCGCGGCTGCTAGGGCCCCCCGCACCGGAGAACTCGGCATCGTGCCCGGGTCGCGCAGACCCGTACCCCAGCAGCCCTCGGAGGATTGAAACCTGTGTCACGTCATGACCATCAGCATGGCCACGGTGTCGAAACAGATTCGGATCCCAGAGGTGAGATCCACGACGACTACATGCTCCCCCCGGTCGATGTGGACGACCGACCCGTTCCCGACGGTGGCGCGCTGACGGTCCTGGTGGTCGCCGAGACCTACCCTCCGGACGTCAACGGGTCCTCACAGTTCTCCCGCCGCCTTGCGCAGGCGATGGCCGGGCGCGGGCATCGGGTGCACGTGGCCGCGCCGCGGCCGGGTCGCGGCCACTCGATCCGCCGCATGGACGGCCACGTGACGGAACACCGGTTCCGCTCGCACACGGCCTTCACCTACACGACCTTCAACTTCTGCTTCCCCTGGGAGATTCGCGGTGAGGTCAATCGTCTGCTGGACGAGGTGCAGCCGGACGTCGTTCACGTCGAATGCCACTACATCCTGGGCCGCTTCATGGCCACGGAGGCCCGGAAGCGCGGCATCCGCCTGATCGGGACCAACCACTTCATCCCGGAGAACATCGAGCAGTACCTGCCGCTGCCCTCGCTCATCCGGCGGATGTACCGTCGCATCTCCTGGCGGGACATGGCAGGCGTTTTCCGGAACTGCGACGTCGTCACCGCACCCACGCCCCTGGCCGTGGAGTCCATGAAACGCCACGGGTTCGACTTCCCCGTGTACGCCCTCTCCAACGGGATCCAGGCTGAGAACTACGAACTGCGGGAGGGAGAGGCTCCGCCGCATTCGGATCGTCCCACCATCCTGTTCGTCGGGCGACTCGATCCGGAGAAGCACGTGGACGTCCTGATCAAGGCGTTGTCCCGGATCAAGGACGACACGGACGCGGTGCTGGAGGTGGTCGGTCAGGGCGGTGAGTTCGAGAAACTGGCGGGCCTGGCAGAGCAGCTGGGCCTGGGGGATCGCGTGCGGTTCCGCGGGTTCGTCTCCGACGAGGACCTGCGTCTGGCCTATCTGGGTGCGGACATTTTTTCCCAGCCGGGTACGGCCGAACTGCAATCGCTCGTGACCCTTGAAGCCATGGCGGCGTCCTGTCCCGTGCTCCTGGCCAATGCCCGCGCATTGCCCCACCTCGTAGACCCGGGCGTCAACGGCTGGCTGTTCACCCCGGGCGACGACGCCGAGGTGGCGGACAAGCTGCTGGCCTTCCTGCATTTGCCGGAGGATCGCCGTCGTGACATGGGGCTCGCGAGTCACAAGCTCGTGGAGGAACACAGTTTCGACGCCACGGTGGAAGCCTTCGAGCGCATGTACCGAGGGGCCGATCCCGAGCGGTTGTTGGCCAACTGGCCGATGCTCGAACCGCTCGAGACTCCGTTAGGCTAGGGGCCGCTGTGACGTCGTCGGCCCAAGCCGTCGACGCTCGCCTGGGGCGGTAGCTCAGCTGGTCAGAGCAGAGGACTCATAATCCTTTGGTCGTGGGTTCAAGCCCCACCCGCCCTACCCAGATGCCGGCCGCCACCACGACGACGCCGACCACCGCACTGATTCCCGAGTAGTCGGCCCAGCCCATTGCCGGTCCGGCCAGGGCGCTGCCCAACGCGCCGGCCAGGGACATGGTGGCGTCCGAGAAGCCCTGCGCGGGGACTGCCTGATCCGGTTCGAGGGAGCTCACCAGAAGGGTGGCCCCGGCGATCGTCGCCTCCGACCAACCGAGCCCCAGGAGCACCAGGCCGACGGTCACCATGGTCATGTTCGCTGCGCCGAACCCCGTCAGCAGGACGGCGGCAAGCAGCGTGAGCAGCCCCAGGAGCACGACCTTTGCGGGTCCCAGACGATCGGCCGACCACCCCATGATCGGCGAGGCGGCGTACATGCCTGCGATGTGCAAGGAGATCGTGAATCCGATCAGCGCGATCGTGTCAGGGCTTCCGGCCGAGGCTCCCGCGTGATGCTGCATGTGCAGCGGGGTGATCGACATGACCGCGACCATGACGGCGTGCGCCGCGACCACGCTGACGACGGCCGCGAGCGCCTTGGGATGGTGCCTGACGATCGACCACCCGTGGAGCCAGGCCCCCGTAGCGCGCCGACGCGGTGCCGTCGTGGCGGCCTGAGGCGAATGTGCAAGCCGTGCGAGCAGCGGGTCCGGGCGCAGGAACGTCCACACGATGGTGGCGCCGATCAGCATGCCGACGGCCGAGATGAGGAAGGGTCCGGCCTGGGCCGGAATCCCCAGCGCCTCACCCAGCACGGCACCGGGCCCCACCATGTTGGGACCGGTCACCGCACCGATGGTGATCGCCCACACCACCAGCGACAGGTCGCGCCCACGTCGGTCAGGGCGTGCCATGTCCGTGACGGCGAACCGGGCCTGCAGATTGGCGGCGAAGGCCAGTCCGACCAGAAAGGCACCCGCCAGCAGTACGGGGAAGAGCCGCGTCATGACGGCCGCGACCATCAGTGTCGTGCCGAGGATGGCGGCGGCCAACCCGCCGGCCAGCGCCCATCGTCGTCCCCTGGCCACGGCCAGCCCGGCCAGCGGCATGGCGGTCACGGCCGTGCCCAGGGTCATGGCGGTGTTCACGGAGCCCGCCCAGGCCTCGGAACCCGAGAGGTCAACGGCCAGGATCGAACCGAGTGCCAGCGTGGAACCGGTCCCCAACGCCGAGAACACCTGACCGATGCACAGGGTGCGCACGATTCTTCCCTGTGGGAACGGGGTCTCTGGTGACCCCTGCGGTCCGGACATGGCCTGGGAAGTCATGGGTTCCCTTCGTCTGGGTTCAGGAAGATCACACCGGTTGAAGCGGGATGATGCACACCCTCACCATTAAACCCCGTGGGGTATAGGATCAGGGCCTGTTCTTCCACGTCGGGTTCCAACGGTAGCCGGGTTCTGTGTGACCCACACCGCACACGTCCCTGACACCCCGTCCAGGAGGTTGCCGTGCAACTCGACGCATCTGCCATGACACCGGTCGTGAATCGACTCAAGCGGGCCCAAGGTCAGCTGGCCGCCGTGACGCGCATGCTCGAAGAGGGGCAGGACTGCAAGGACGTGGTGACCCAACTCGCCGCCGTCTCGAAGGCCCTGGATCGGGCCGGATTCGTGATCATCGCGTCGGGTCTGCAGCAGTGCGTGAACGACCCGGACGAATCCCTGGATCAGAAGGAATTGGAGAAGCTCTTCCTGTCCCTGGCCTGATTCGTGGCCGTTGCGAAGCCGGCTGTCGCTGTACCCGATCGGGCCGAGCCTCAGTCGGGAACCGGAAGCAGCACGGAGGGCAGGAATGCCCCCACGAACTGCAGCGGGTTGACGTATTCGTCACCCAACCGCACGCCCCAGTGCACGCACGCGTGCAGGTCCAGCGCGCAGTGGTTGCCGTTGGACAGCGTTCCGATGATCTGCCCCTTTCGGACACGGTCACCCCGCTTCAAATTGCTGTCGACGGGCTCGAAACTCGAGCGCAGTCCGTTTCCGTGGTCGATTGTGATCGTGTTGCGGTCCACAACCTTGCCCACGTGGGACACTGTTCCCGCCTCCGGGGCGCGGACCTTTCCGTCGAGGTGCACGCTCAGATCCACACCGCGGTGACCGGACAACCACTTCTCGGCCGGTGGCTGGAAGTCGCGGGCCACCTTCGGGGCGCCACCAGTCGGCGACTCCCAGGTTCCTCGCTCCTGCGCGAGCAAGGCCTCATCGGCCGCGCTCAGCACCACTCGCGGCGGGGCGGGCAGCGACGTGGCGGGGGAGAGGTACCCGGATGCGACCAGCAGTACGGCGCCCACGGCAGCGATTGTCGCGCGGTGATGTGTTCTCATGCCGACAGCCTGGCTGAGGTGCCCTTGGCCGCAGTGGGGCACAAGGCAACTGGGGAGGGGAGGACCCGACCTGTCGGTGTCCCGCCGCCTGTGGAGGATCTTGGTCACGGCCGGCCACGGACGGGCACCGGATACGCGCCGAATGTAGTAACGTTGAGCATCGCAGTGTCTGAACTGCGCCGTTCGTGATGCCCTCAAGTGTGACGCCGGACCGTTCAGCGCTGACTTCGCGCACGTCGTCGTCGTCGGCATCGCATCCTCGCCGGTTATCCGGTGAACTGCGGTTCGGCGACCCGTTCGCCCCGGTCCCGCAACCATCCACCAGGCGGCTGTGGGTCGCGGACGGAAACCGCCCTGAGTCCTTGGGTCGGTGGCCGTGACGTGCCAGGGGTCCTTCCACCGGAAGCGACCGACAACCGCCAACCGTGCTCCGCACGCCCGGACCAGGGGTGCGCGAGCACATCTCATCAAGGAGAACGACATGTCCGTCGTCACCATGCGCCAGCTGCTCGACAGCGGCGTCCACTTCGGCCACCAGACCCGCCGCTGGAACCCGAAGATGAAGCGCTTCATCCTGACCGAGCGTAACGGCATCTACATCATCGACCTGCAGCACTCGCTGTCCTACATTGACCGCGCGTTCGAGGCCGTCAAGTCCACCGTGGCCCACGGTGGCACCATCCTGTTCGTCGGCACCAAGAAGCAGGCTCAGGAAGCCATCGCCGAGCAGGCCACCCGCGTGAACATGCCCTACGTCAACCACCGTTGGCTCGGTGGCATGCTGACCAACTTCCAGACCGTCTCCAAGCGCATCGACCGCATGAAGGAACTGGAAGAGATCGACTTCGACGACGTCGCCGGCTCGCAGTACACCAAGAAGGAACTGCTGCTGCTGCGCCGCGAGAAGGAGAAGCTGGAGCGCACCCTGGGCGGTATCCGCAACCTCAACCGCACCCCCTCCATGGTGTGGATCGTGGACACCAAGAAGGAGCACCTGGCCATCGACGAGGCTCAGAAGCTGGGCATCCCCGTCGTCGCCATCCTGGACACCAACTGCGATCCGGACGAGGTCACCTTCCCGATCCCGGGCAACGACGACGCCATCCGCTCGGTCAACCTGTTGACCCGCGTGGTGGCCGACGCCGTGGCCGAGGGCCTGCTGGCCCGTTCCGGCAAGGGCGGTTCCGAAGGTGCGGCCGAGGAGCCCATGGCCGAGTGGGAGCGCGAGCTGCTGGAGCAGCACAACGCCGAGCAGGCTGCCGCTGCCAAGGACGAGACCACTGCCGAGGCCGTCGAGGCCGAGGAAGCCACCGAGGCCTCCGAGCAGGCCGCTGACGCCGCAGAGGTCACCACCGAGGCCACCTCCGCCGAATGATCCAGGTCCGAAGGGTCCTCCCCCCGCCCCTGTCGGGCGCGGGGGAGGCCTTCGGGGCACGGGACGTGAGATCACGTCCCCTTCCGTTCAACTTTTCTTCGTCTCGGGCAGGCACCATGCCTCCCGAGACCTCCGCCTGATCGGCGGGACCCGAACGATCAAGGAGCTGACATGGCGAACTACACCGCCAAGGACATCAAGGAACTGCGCGAGCGCACCGGCGCCGGCATGCTCGACGTCAAGAAGGCGCTCGACGAGGCCGACGGCGATCAGCAGAAGGCCATGGAGATCATCCGCGTCAAGGGCCTCAAGGGCGTGACCAAGCGCGAGGGTCGCACCACCGCCGAGGGCATCGTCGTGGGCCGTGTCGAGGGTGGCAAGGGCTACCTGGTCGAGGTCAACTCCGAGACCGACTTCGTCGCCAAGTCCGACCCCTTCATCGCCTTCGGCGAGAAGGTCATGGATGCCGCTGTGGCCGGTGACGTCGCCGATCTTGACGCCCTGCTGGCCGCCGAGGTGGACGGCAAGAAGGTCTCCGACCTCGTGACCGAGACCGGCGCGCTGCTGGGCGAGAAGGTCGTCGTCCGCCGTATCGCACGCGTCGAGGGCAACAGCGTCGAGCTCTACCTCCACCGCACCTCCAAGGACCTCCCCGCTCAGGTGGGCGTTCTCCTGGCCGTCGACGGTGAGAACGTCACGGAGGCCGCTCACGACGTGGCCGTGCACATCGCCGCCATGTCCCCGTCCTTCCTCTCCCGCGAGGAGGTCGACGCGGAGACCGTTGCCAACGAGCAGCGTGTTGCCGAGGAGACCGCCAAGGCCGAGGGCAAGCCGGAGAAGATCATCCCCAAGATCGTCGAAGGCCGCATGAACGGCTTCTACAAGGAGTCCGTGCTGGTGGACCAGGACTTCGCCAAGGACTCCAAGGTGTCCGTCGGTGAGTTCCTCTCCGGTGCCGGTGCCACCGCAACCGGGTTCGCCCGGTTCCGCGTGGGCGCCTGACCCCCCCAGGACGCAGCCAGCGCCTCCGACAGCGCCCCGCCTGCCGTGTCTCGAACACGGGCGGCGGGGCGCTGTTGCGTGTTCGTGGGCGGAGCGTTCTGCGACCACGCACACACCGGTTCACGTGCTGGTCAGCCACGGGCTGCCGTTATGCTGAGTCCAACTCGCTCGGTGGCGGGCGCGACGTCGTACCCACCGTGAGCCCGGGCCGAAGCACATCCGGAACCAAGCGTTGGGAGCACTCATGCCGACCACCACCCACACGGAAGTCAAGGACGACAACCTGCGCGCCAGCCGCGGTCCCCGGCACGAGGGCGGACGACGTCGCATTCTCCTGAAGCTCTCGGGTGAGGTGTTCGGCGGCGGCAAGGTCGGTCTGGACACCGCGGTGGTCCGAGACATCGCCGAGCAGATCGCGGCAACCGTCGGGCAGGTCGAGACTTCGATCGTCGTGGGCGGTGGCAACTTCTTCCGCGGTGCCGAACTGTCCACGGCGGGCATGGACCGTTCGCGCGCCGACTACATGGGCATGCTCGGGACGGTCATGAACTGCCTGGCCTTGCAGGACTTCCTGGAACAGTGCGGCGTGGACACCCGTGTCCAGTCCGCGATCTCCATGGAGCAGGTCGCCGAGGCATACATCCCGCGGCGAGCCATCCGACACATGGAGAAGGACCGCGTGGTCATCTTCGGTGCCGGTGCCGGTCTGCCCTACTTCTCGACGGACACGGTGGCCGCCCAGCGCGCCCTGGAAGTGCACGCCGACGAGGTCCTGGTCGGCAAGAACGGTGTGGACGGCGTCTACACCGACGACCCCAAGACCAACCCCCAGGCCAAGAAGTTGGACGCCCTGACCTACGACGACGCCCTGACGCAGAACATCCGGGTCATGGACCAGACGGCCTTCTCCCTGTGCCGCGACAACAACGTGACCATGCGCGTCTTCGGCATGCAGGAGCCGGGCAACGTGACCCGGGCGCTGCTGGGCGAGAACCTGGGAACGCTCATCACCGTCTGATCTCGCGCCGACCAGCCGCGCGGCTAGACTAGTTGCCAGTGTCCGTCCGCCGTGACGCCGTCGTGGTGGCTCGGACGAGACGGACGTGCCAGCCTGCCCCCAGCAAGGAGATCACAGTGATTGCTGACATCCAGTCGGACGCGACCAGCCGCATGGCCAAGGCGGTGGAGAACGCATCGGAGGAATTCGCAGCCGTTCGCACCGGCCGCGCCAACCCGTCCCTGTTCTCCGGGCTGATGGTCGAGTACTACGGCGCTCCCACGCCCCTGCAGCAGCTGGCCTCCTTCCAGAACCCGGAGGCACGCACGCTCCTGATCACCCCGTACGACCGTGCCGCACTGGGGGAGATCGAAAAGGCGCTGCGCGACTCGGACATCGGTGCCAACCCCGCCAACGACGGCAACGTCATCCGCGTGGTCATGCCCGAACTGACGGAGGAACGCCGCAAGGAATACGTCAAGGTGGTCCACGGCAAGGCCGAGGACGCCCGCGTCTCCGTACGCAACGTCCGGCGCCACGCCAAGGACGCCATCGAGAAGCTCGTCAAGGACGGCGAGATCGGCGAGGACGAAGGCAAGCGGGCCGAGAAGGACCTGGACGCGGCCACCAAGAAGCACGTGGAGCAGGTCGACGCCATGCTCAAGAACAAGGAAGCCGAGCTGCTGCAGGTCTGATGCCCACGGTGCAGAGCCCGGGGCAGGCCGGGGTCGGAGGCGCACCTGCGCCCAAGCAGTCACGAGCGGGACGGGACCTTCCTGCGGCCATTGCGGTGGGCGTCGGCCTCCTGGTGGTCCTGGGTCTGGGTCTGTTCGTCATTCACCCGCTGTTGGCGCTGTTGGCCGCGGCGGCTGCAGCTCTCGGCGTTTACGAGGTGTGCCGGTCCCTGGCCCACGCAGGAATCCGTATTCCCGTCGTCCCGGCGGCGTTCGGGGCCGCGATCATGCCGGTGGCGGCGTACTACGGAGGCGCTCAGGCGCTGATCGTCGCCACCGTACTGGCGTCCTTCGGCGTGGTCGGAGTACGCGTTTTCGGTCCCCGGCAGGGAATGCTGCTCTCCGTGATGGGATCACTGTTCGCGCTGACCTGGGTGGCCTTGTGCGTGTCCCTGCTGGTGCTCCTGTTCGGAACGCACCAGGGTGCCGTCAAGGTCCTGATCGTGATCCTCATGGCGGTCGGTAACGACACCTTCGGGTACATCGCGGGGGTCCTTTTCGGCAAACACCCCATCGCGCCCAGGATCAGTCCCAAGAAGACCTGGGAAGGATTCGCGGGCTCCATGCTCGGGTCCATGGCCCTGGCCTCCGTTCTGGTGGCCTTCCTGCTCGGTGATCCGTGGTGGCACGGGCTGGTGCTCGCGTTCTGCCTGGTCTGGGTTGCCGCCCTCGGGGACTTCGCCGAATCCATGGTCAAACGCGAGATCGGGGTCAAGGACATGGGGACCATGCTCCCGGGGCACGGGGGAGTGATGGACCGCATCGATTCCATCGTGTTCGTGGCTCCGGTCGGCTACGTGGTCTTCGAATTGTTGGCCCTGGCACAGTGATGCCCCGACCGGACCCAAGGCAGGAGTGAGCATTGACCTCCCGTGACGACGCAGCGGCCGCCCCCAACCGGTTCGCCAGGACCGAAGGCCGCACCTGGGGGTACGACCCGAAGGCCGTGGATGCATTCTTCGATCGTGTCGAGGCCACCCTGCAGGGGCAGCCTTCGGGCGAAACCCCCGACGACGCCGTCCGTGCCCAGGACGTGCGGGATGTCGCCTTCGGGCGGGCCCACGGGGGATATGATCCCTCAGAGGTGGATCCGGCTCTGGACCGCGCCGAGGACGACCTGGTCGAACGCGAGGGCCAACAGTTCCTCCGGCAGCACGGTCGGGAAGCGTGGGAGGAACGGATCACCGAACTCACCGATCTCGTGTTCGGTCGCCTCGAACGTCCCGACGGCGAGCGCTTCCGCACGCCCGCCGGGGCCAGTACACGCGGCTACGCGCGTGCCGACGTCGACGCCCTGTGCCACGAAATCGTCGCGGACCTGAGCCGCCACGAGACCGTCGATCCGGATCGGATCCGGACGGCGGTGTTCGGGCCGGCGGTGGGTGCCGAGTCCTACGAAGAGCAACAGGTGGATGCCTTCCTGGACCGCACCGTGGAGCTCCTTCTGACCCTGCGCTGAGGGCGAGTCGGGCAGAAATTTTTCACCTGTCTAGAAATGGTGTTTAACCCTGTCAGGTTAGGGTTGAACACCATTTTTCGTGGTGTCGGCCAGTGATTGTGTGCGCAAAGGGGTTGGTGGGGGAGCGTCCTGAGGTTACTGTAAGCGAGTCCACACTGTGACACCTGTCACACAAGCTCGTACGAGAGGTATCCCGTGTCAGAGCAACCCTCACCGGCCGAACCGACGGCCGAGGACTTTCAGGTGGCCCAAAGGTCGCCGGAATTCCAATCCCTCCGGTCCACCCACCGCAAATTTGTGGTGCCCATGACCATCTTCTTCCTGGTCTGGTTCATGCTGTACGTCCTGCTGTCGATCTACGCCACGGACTTCATGTCCACCAAGGTGATCGGCGACGTCAACCTGGGCATCATCCTTGGGCTCCTGCAGTTCGTCACCACGTTCGGAATCACCGCCCTCTACGTGGTCTTCGCCAACAAGAGCCTGGACCCGCAGGCGCAGGATCTGCGTGAGGCCCTCGAATCGGGCGATTACGCCCGCACCCGCGGCACCGTCGTCGGCAAGGAGGCCTGACAGATGAACGTAATGCTTCCCGCTGCCGAAAAGGCGGCAACCACCACGGAGACCGTGGGCACGCCATGGCTCAACATGGCGATCTTCGCGGCATTCGTCGCCGTGACCATGGTCGTGGTGCTGCGTGCCTCCAAGAGCACCACCACGGCCGCTGACTACTACGCCGGCGGTCGTTCCTTCTCCGGTACCCAGAACGGGCTGGCGATCGCGGGCGACTACCTGTCCGCGGCTTCCTTCCTGGGCATCGTCGGGGCCATCGCCCTGCAGGGCTACGACGGATTCCTGTACTCCATCGGCTTCCTTGTGGCCTGGCTGGTCGCGCTGCTGCTCATCGCCGAGCCGCTGCGGAACACCGGCAAGTTCACGATGGCCGACGTGCTGTCCTTCCGGCTCCGGCAGCGCCCCGTGCGCATTGCCGCCGCCACCTCCACGCTGTGCGTGACCTTCTTCTACCTGCTGGCTCAGATGGCCGGCGCGGGCGCTCTGGTCTCCCTGCTCTTGGGTATCCATTCCCGGGTGGGGCAGTCCCTGGTCATCATCATCGTGGGTGCGTTGATGATCGCCTACGTGCTCATCGGTGGCATGAAGGGCACCACCTGGGTGCAGATCATCAAGGCCGTCCTGCTGGTCAGTGGTGTGGCCGTCATGACCCTGTGGTCCCTCGCCCTGTTCGGCTTCAACTTCTCCGACATGCTCGGCGAGGCCGTGTCCGTGGCCAAGGACCCGGCGATCCTGGAACCGGGGCTCAAGTACGGGTTGTCGGACGTGACCAAGATCGACTTCATCTCCCTGGGCCTCGCTTTGGTCTTCGGCGCAGCCGGCCTTCCCCACGTTCTGATGCGCTTCTACACCGTGCCCACCGCCAAGGAAGCACGCAAGTCCGTGGTCTGGGCCATCGTGCTCATCGGCCTGTTCTACCTGTTCACCCTGGTGCTCGGCTTCGGTGCCGCCGCGCTGATCGGTGGTGAGCGGATCATGGCCGCCCCGGGCGGTGTGAACTCAGCGGCGCCGCTGCTGGCCTACGAGCTGGGTGGGTCCGTCCTGCTGGGCATCATCTCCGCCGTGGCCTTCGCGACCATCCTGGCCGTGGTGGCCGGTCTGGCGATCACCGCCTCGGCCTCCTTCGCTCACGACATCTACTCGAACGTGATCAAGAAGGGGAAGTCCACGGGCAAGGAGGAGTTGAAGGTCGCCAAGATCACCGTGGTGGTCATCGGCATCGTCTCCATCCTGGGCGGCATCGGCGCCCAGGGGCAGAACGTGGCCTTCCTGGTGGCGCTGGCCTTCGCCGTCGCTGCCTCGGCCAACCTGCCGACCATCCTCTACTCGCTCTACTGGCGCGGATTCACCACGCGCGGAGCCGTGTGGTCGATGTACGGCGGCTTGATCATCTCCGTGGGACTCATTGCCTTCTCGCCGGTCATGTCCGGTGCGGAGACCTCCATGATTCCGGGCGCGGACTTCGCGGTGTTCCCGCTGAGCAACCCGGGCCTGATCTCGATTCCCGCGTCCTTCCTGCTGGGCTTCATCGGTTCCAAGACCGATCCCTACAAGGAGAGCGTGGAGAAGCAGGCCGAGATGGAAGTTCGCTCCATGACCGGTGTGGGTGCGGAGGCTCCCGTCCAGCACTGATCACCGAGCACCTCCGGACAGCGAAACCCGCTGGGTGTGCCCCTCCAACGGGGACACGCGGCGGGTTTCGTCGTGTCAGGGCGTTGTGGTGGGCATGAGCCAGATCTCATCCGGGCTACGGGAATTGCAGGCGGAGTTCTTGTAACGTTTGCGTCAAGCGTCAGCAATCAGCATACTGACGGAACTGTCCCCCACCACGGTCCCTCACGGGGCCGGGAACAGAAAGAGAGGCTCTCATGATTGGCTCAATTATCGCCTGGATCGTCCTGGGCTTGATCGCCGGTGCGCTGGCAAAGCTCATCATGCCCGGCAAGCAGGGCGGCGGCATCATCGCCACCATTCTGCTCGGCATCGTCGGCGCCTTCGTCGGCGGTTTGATCTCCATGGCCATCCCCGGCCTGAGCGGAGACGGATCGGTGATCTCCATCGGTTCGATCATCCTGGCAATCATCGGCGCACTGCTGGTGCTGTTCATCTGGGGCCTGATCGCAGGCCGCGGAAACCGCGCACCGCGCCGCTGATCGCACAGTGAATCGGTGCCCCAGGGCGCGCCCGTCGGAAGCTTCCGGCGGGCGCGCCCCTTTTTCATGCACCCTTCGTGCACCGCGGCGGTGGTCCCGAGCCCCTGGATTGAAGGCGGCCCGAGTAGACGCGGCATACTGAACCCATGCCTCCTGTCACCCCGTCCCGCGCTGCCTCTCCGTCGATGCCAGCTGCCCAGGGGCAGTGGGAGGCGTTGTTGTCCGACGGCGTACGCCGGGTCAGCATCCTGGGATCTACGGGATCGATCGGGACGCAGGCGCTCGACGTCGTCCGCAAGGCTCGCAAGGACGCGGGACAAGAGGTATTCCGGGTCGTGGCCTTGGCCGCCGGCGCCTCGAACCTCGCGCTTCTGGCACGTCAGGCCGTGGAGACCCGAGCGGAGCTGGTCGCCACCAGCGGGGACGCCGATGCGGCGGCCCAGCTGGCGGACGCGATCTCCAACCTGGCGGGGACACTTGATGCCGGGCACTACCGCCCGCGCATCATTCACGGCCCGGAGGCTGCGACCCGAGCGGCCGCCGTCGAGGATGCCGACCTGGTCCTCAACGGCATCACGGGGTCCATCGGGTTGGCTCCGACGCTGGCGGCCCTGGAATCGAACAAGCTCCTGGCCCTGGCCAACAAGGAATCCTTGATTGCCGGTGGCGCGCTGATTCATCAAGCGGTCGCGGCGTCGACGCATGAAGACCCTCTGATTCCCGTGGACTCGGAGCATTCGGCTCTGGCACAGGCCCTGCGCTCCGGCAGCGCCACCGAGGTGGACCGGCTGATCCTCACGGCTTCCGGGGGCCCCTTCCGGGGCCGGACGCGGGAACAGCTGCGGGGAGTGAAACCTGCCGATGCCCTGGCCCATCCCACGTGGGACATGGGACTCATGGTCACCACCAACTCGGCGACCATGGTCAACAAGGCCCTGGAGGTGCTTGAAGCGCACCTGCTGTTCGGCGTGGAACTGGACCGGATCGACGTCGTCGTGCATCCCCAGTCCGTGGTGCATTCCATGGTGCAGTTCACGGACGGCTCCACCATGGCCCAGGCCTCCCCGCCGGACATGCGGTTGCCGATCGCGCTGGGACTGGGGTGGCCCCATCGAGTGCCGGGGGCGGCCACCCCGTGTGACTGGTCCCGGGCAACGCAATGGACCTTCGAGCCGCTGGACGAAGACGCGTTTCCCGCCGTGCGGCTCATCAAGGAGGCCGCCGCACGCGGAGCCACGGCGCCCGCGGTCTACAACGCGGCCAATGAACAGGCCGTGCTCGCCTTCCACGCGGGCCGCATCGGTTTCCTGGACATCGTGGACACGGTGGCCCGAGTGGTGGAGGAACACCAGGTGGCCGACGACCTCACGGTCAAGGCGGTCCTGGAGGCTGAACGATGGGCTCGGACTCGCGCGGACCAACTCCTGATCGACTGACCCTGAAGCACCTACTCCTCATGTCGAGTGTGCAGTTTGATCGCCCCTGAGGGAGTCAGGGGCGATTAAACTGCACACTCGACGCGGGGGACGGCTCAGTACACGGTCAGCCCGCGGGCGCGGAACACTTCGCGCGCGGCCTCCGTCTGCTCCGACGACGGCGGCTGGACTCCCTTGAGCGAGTAGTCCAGGCCCAGTGAGGCCCACTTGTCCTCACCCATGTTGTGGAAGGGCAGAACCTCCACGCGTTCCACCGAGCCCCAGTTCTGCACGATGTCGGCCACGCCTCGAATGTTCTCCGGGGCATCCGTGAGTCCCGGGACCAGGACGAACCGGACCCAGATCGGCTTGTTCAAGGCGGCCAAACGATCACCGAACGCGATCGTCGGGGCCAAGGACCGGCCGGTCGTCTCGTGGTACGTGGCCTCGTTGCCCGACTTGACGTCCAACAGCACCAAGTCGACGTCGGCGAGCAGTTCGTCGTCGGCAACCCGTCCCAGGAATCCGGAGGTGTCCAGCGCCGTGTGGACGCCCATCTCCTTCGTCCCGCGCAGGATCCGGCGCACGAACTTGTGCTGGAACAGCGGCTCACCACCTGAAATGGTCAGCCCACCGCCGGAGGCGGAAAAGACCTTCCGGTAGCGCCTGATCCGTTTGAGCACCTCCTCGGCGGACTGCAGGGTTCCGTTCTTGAGCTGCATGGTGTCCGGGTTGTGGCAGTACTGACACTGCAACGGGCAGCCGGAGAGGAACAGCGTCATCCGGGTTCCTGGCCCGTCCACCGCCGTGACCAGTTCCCACGAATGGATCGAGCCCATGAGGCCGGCGTGCAGGGCCTGGACCTTTTCGTGGTGTAGGGGGCGCCCGTCCGCGTCCAGAGGCAGGAGTTCTCGGTGCAGGTCGCCCAGGGTCTCGGGCAACCCCGACGCTGTGCCGCGGCGTCGGGGGAGCGGGAGATCCTGGGCCGCCCGCGGGGTCACGGCGTCGGTGGGGCGCAGTGCTGTGACCGAGCCCTCCGACGGCGTGAACCGGGGGTTGGTGGTACGGGTTCCGCGCATCTACGGAATCCTGATCAGACGCGGTCGTGGAACGTGCGCGACAGGACGTCCAACTGCTGCTCGCGGGTCAGGCGAACGAAGTTCACGGCGTACCCGGAGACCCGCACCGTCAGCTGCGGGTAGTTCTCCGGGTGAGCCATGGCGTCCTCCAGGGTCTCCCGGTTCAATACGTTGACGTTCATGTGGTAGCCGTCGGAAACGTTCTGGGCATCCAGCAGACCCGCCAGGTTGGTGATCTGCTCGTCCTTGGTGCGGCCCAAACCGGAGGGAACCACCGTGTTGGTCAGGGAAATGCCGTCCATGGCCTCGGCGAAGGGCAGCTTGGCCACCGACAGTGCAGAGGCCAACATCCCGTGAGTGTCCCGCCCGTTGGAGGGGTTGGCACCCGGAGCGAACGGCTCGCCCGCGCGTCGACCGTCCGGGGTGTTACCGGTCTTCTTGCCGTAGACCACGTTGGAGGTGATTGTCAGGACCGACTGGGTGTGCACCGCGTCCCGGTAGGTGGGGTGGCGGCGGACGCGCTCCATGAACTCGTGCACGATCTTGACCGCGATCTCGTCCACCCGGTCGTCGTCGTTGCCGTAGGCCGGGAATTCGCCGTCGATCTGGTAGTCGGTGACCAAACCGGACTGGTCACGGACCGGTCGAACCGTTGCGTACTTGATGGCGGACAGCGAATCCGCGGTCACGGAGAGCCCGGCAATGCCGCAGGCCATGGTGCGCAGCACGTTGCGGTCGTGCAGCGCCATCTCCAGGCGCTCGTAGGCGTACTTGTCGTGCATGTAGTGGATGCAGTTCAGGGCCTCCACGTACGTCGCGGCGAGCCAGTCCAACGTGACCAGGAACTTCTCCCACACGTCGTCGAACTCCAGCACCTCACCGACGACGGCGGGGGACTCCGGAGCGATTTGCTTCCCGGAGATCTCGTCGCGGCCACCGTTGATCGCGTACAGCAGGGACTTGGCCACGTTCACGCGGGCTCCGAAGAACTGCATCTGCTTGCCCACGGTCATGGGGGAGACGCAGCAGGCGATGGCGGCGTCGTCACCGCAGGCACCGCGGATCAGTTCGTCCGATTCGAACTGGATGGCGGACGTGTCGATCGAAACCTGGGCGCAGTAGCGCTTGAAGCCTTCCGGAAGGTCCGCGGACCAGAAGACCGTCAGGTTCGGTTCCGGGGCGGGTCCCAGGTTGTAGAGGGTCTGCAGGAACCGGAAAGAGGTCTTGGTGACCAGGGTCCGCCCGTCGGCACCCATGCCGCCGATGGATTCGGTGACCCAGGTGGGGTCCCCCGAGAACAGCTGGTCGTACTCCGGGGTCCGCAGGAAGCGCACGATCCGCAGCTTGATCACCAGGTCGTCCACGATCTCCTGGACTTCCGATTCCGTCAGCACCCCGTCAGCCAGGTCGCGGGAGAAGTACACGTCCAGGAACGCCGTGTTGCGCCCGAAGGACATGGCCGCGCCGTTCTGCTCCTTGACCGCGCCCAGGTAGGCGAAGTACAGCCACTGCACGGCTTCTGTCGCGTTGGTTGCGGGCTTGGAGATGTCGAACCCGTAGGAGGCTGCCATCTCCTGGAGCTCACGCAGCGCGCGGATCTGCTCCGCGTTCTCCTCGCGCTCGCGGATGACCTTCTCGTCCGCGGCGTAGAGGTCGAGTTCGGCACGCTCGCGCTGCTTGCCCTCCACCAGGGCGTCCACGCCGTAGAGGGCCACGCGCCGGTAGTCGCCGATGATGCGACCGCGGCCGTAGGCGTCCGGCAGGCCGGTCACCACGTGGGAGGACCGTGCTGCGCGCACGTTGGGGGAGTAGACGTCGAAGACCCCGTCGTTGTGGGTCTTGCGATAGGTCGAGTAGATCTTCTCGAGCGTGGGATCCACGGGGTAGCCGTAGGTCTCCAGGGAATTCTTGACCATGCGCCACCCGCCGTTGGGCATGATCGCGCGCTTGAGGGGAGCATCGGTCTGCAGGCCGACGACGATCTCCTGCTCGGCATCGATGTAACCGGGCTTGTGGGAGGTGATGGTCGAGGGCGTGGTGGCATCGACGTCGTAGACGCCCTTCTCGCGCTCGGCCGGGAACATCTCCAGCAGCTTCTGCCAGATGCCGGTGGTCCGAGCCGTGGCACCTTCCAGGAAAGCGGAGTCGCCGTCGTAGGGTGTGTAGTTGCGCTGGATGAAGTCGCGGACGTCGATCGAGTCCTGCCACGGACCTGCCTGGAAACCCCGCCAGGCTTGCGCGGCGGGGTCGAAACCCTCGTCGTGAACGGGGCGGTCTGTGGTCTGGGCGGTCATGTGGTCCTCCTCCGTGGGCAGGGGCCCGGATCCGGTGCCCGTGCAATCCGTGTGAGGCCACTTCTCGGGTCAGACGCGTCCTCACGTTCACTTCCGAAGCTACGGAATCTCCGTCTGTGGTTCACTCGGGTTGCAGATGGTTTCCTTGGGTATCTCTGTGTTCATCTGTGTTTCATGTGCGCGTATGCCGTACGCCCAGGTCGGTGGGGGTTCCGGGCCTGTGGTCCACACATCGCGTTCATGTGAAGTTGCCCACGTTGTGTCGATCATTGCTGTGCGCAACGGCCACGGGCCGCACGATGTTAGGATTTCGCGCAATGGATGACGAGTCCCGGCGAAAAGCTCTGGCTGACCGGGCGGCAACCCTCTGACGTGGTGGGGTGCCCCAGATGAACATCCGGCTCCGGTCAACGGACCTGCGGCAAGCACGAACATCGAGAAATGAGCCTTCCTCGGGCGCCTTCTGATCATCCTTCGTGCATGCGGCACGGTCCCGGACCCCTGCATCACGAACGAAAGGCATACCCTCCATGCGCGCTTACCGAGTTTCCGCATTGGCTCTGACCTCCGTCCTGGGCCTCACCCTGGCCGGCTGCGGTGGTTCCAACAGCAACGAAGGCCCCTACGACGACGAAGTCGTCACCCTGGGCGTGATCGGGTCCTCCCCGGTGGACGAGGCCATCGTCGAAGCCGCCGCCGAAGAAGGCATCACCGTGGAACTGCGCGAGTTCGGTGACTACAGCCAGGTCAACCCTGCCACCGCCAACGGCGACATCGACATGGCCCGGTTCCAGCACATCGCCTACCTGGCGGATTACAACAACAGCGCAGGGGACGACATCACGCCGATCGTTTCCACGTCGATCTACCCGATGGGCCTGTACTCCAACCAGTACGACTCCTTGGACCAGATCAAGGACGGCGACGAGATCGCCATCCCCAACGACTCCATCAACCAGACCCGCGCCCTGCTCCTGCTGGAATCCAAGGGCCTGGTCGAGTTCACCTCCGACACGACGGCGCCCGCCGAGACCGACGTCGACACCGAGAAGTCGAAGGTCAAGGTCACGCCGGTCTCCGCCGAGCAGACCGTCCTGTCCCTCGACTCGGTGGCCGCGTCCGTGGTCAACAACGACTTCCTGGAGCGCGCCGACCTCAACCCCGAGGAAGCGCTCGCGGAGGACGGCGTCGGTGAGGAGAGCTCCTACCCCTACGTCAACCTGTTCACCACCACGGCCGAGAACGCCGACGACGAGACCCTGAACAAGGTTGCCGAACTCTTCCACTCGGACGCCGTTCTGGAGGCCGAGGCCAAGGAGTCCAAGGACACCGCCGTGTCCCTGGACCTGCCGCGCGAAGAGCTGGACCAGATCCTCGCCGACTACCAGAAGGACCTCCAGAAGTGAGTTCTGCGGCGACGGCTACTCCCCGCGTGCGGCCCGGTGAGGACGCCGAGGTGATCGTCCGGTTCGAGGACGCCATCAAGACGTTCGAAACGGGCAAGGGCAAACTGCGCCGAGAGGTCACGGCGGTGGACGGCGTCACGCTGTCGATCCGTCGCGGTGAGATCTACGGGGTCATCGGGTACTCCGGTGCGGGCAAGTCGACGCTGGTGCGCCTGATCAACGGCTTGGAGCCCGTCACCGGGGGTGTCGTGGAGGTCGACGGGCAGCGCGTCGACGGGCGGACCGAGGAACAACTGGCCCCGATTCGCCGGGAGATCGGCATGATTTTCCAGCAGTTCAACCTCTTCACCTCCCGGACGGTCGCGGGCAACGTCGAGTACCCGTTGGTGCGCGCGGGGTGGTCCAAGGACAAGCGCAAGGCGCGGGTTGAGGAACTGCTCCGCTTCGTCGGACTGTCCGAACGTGCGGGAAACTACCCCGAGCAGCTCTCGGGCGGACAGAAGCAGCGCGTGGGAATCGCCCGCGCGCTGGCCGCCCAGCCCAAGATCCTGCTGGCGGACGAATCCACCTCCGCGCTGGACCCCGAAACCACGCAGGAGGTCCTGAACCTGCTGCGCCGGGCCAACCGTGAGTTCGGCATCACCGTGGTGCTGATCACCCACGAAATGGACGTGGTGCGCTCGATCGCCGACCGGGTCGCCGTCATGGACAGCGGTCGTGTGGTCGAAGAAGGACCCACGGCGCGGGTGTTCTCCGCACCGGAAACGGACACCGCCCGAAAGTTCGTGGCCACGGTGAGCCACGACGAACCCGACAGCGAAGAACTGAGCTACCTGAGCGAACAGAGCAAGGGGCGGCTGGTCGTCGTCGACGTTCGTGAAGGCGTGGACGTGGGGTCCGTCCTGTCCGCTGCCGCCGCCCGCGGGGTGCAGTTCCAGATCGTGTTCGGGGGAGTCTCCGTCCTGCAGCGTCAGTCCTTCGGGTCCCTGACCGTGGACCTCACCGGTGAGCGGCACGAGGTCGACCGGACGATCGACGAACTCTCCCAGCTGACAACCGTGAAGGAGGTTTCGGCATGAACTGGTCCGTCCTCGGCCCCCAACTGCTGACCGCCATCGGCGAGACCCTCTACATGGTCGCGCTGACCATGGTGATCGCCGGCCTGATCGGTCTTTTCTTCGGCGTTGCCCTGTACGTGACGCGCCCCGGCAACCTCTACGCGAGCCGGGCCGTGAACACCGCGATCAACCTGGTGGTCAACTTCGTCCGCCCCATCCCCTTCATCATCCTGTTGGCCGCCCTGGGGCCGCTGACGGACGCGGTGGTAGGAACCCGCCTGGGGCAGAACGCGGCGATCTTCGCCATGTCGATCGCCGCGGTGTTCGCCGTCGCCCGCATCGTGGAACAGAACCTCATGTCCGTGGACCCCGGCGTCGTAGAAGCGGCCCGCTCCATGGGTGTCTCGCGCCCCAAGATCATCACCACGGTGATCCTTCCGGAAGCCCTCGGGCCCCTGGTCCTGGGGTACACCTTCCTGGTGATCGGCGTGACGGACATGTCCGCCATGGCCGGCGCGATCGGTGCCGGTGGTCTGGGTGACTTCGCCCTGCGTCTGGGCTACCAGCGGTTCAACGACCAGATCACCTGGGCAGCCGTGGCCGTCATCATCGTCATGGTTCAGCTGGTGCAGTTCTTCGGCAACTCCATGGCGCGCAAGATCATGCGGCGCTGAGCCGCTGATCGAGTCGCGACGACGACGGGCCCCTTCCTTGGACTGCTTCGCTTGTGGTCCGCTGCGGAGGGGCTTTGTCGTACCCGAGTTGACCTGTGGCACCCGGACCTGGGCGCCTTCCGTAGGGCGTCAAGCGAAGGAGTCCGAGGAAGGCGCCCAGGTCCGGGTGGATCGCAGCCGAGATCGGGGGCACAGCACGGAAAGTTCTGGGCTGAGTGTGGTTGCATGTCGGCCGTGACCGTTCTGCTCTATGTCCTCGGCGTGCTCCTGGCAGCTGTGGCCTTCATCTTCTCGATCGCCCTGCACGAGGTCGGGCATCTGGTGCCCGCCAAGCTCTTCAAGGTGCGCGTCCGCCAGTACATGGTGGGTTTCGGACCCACCGTGTTCTCAAGGCGCCGCGGGGAGACCGAGTACGGGCTCAAAGCCGTCCCGTTGGGCGGCTACGTGGCGATGATCGGCATGTACCCGCCGGCTGAGGGTCACGCCGCCGGAGTGGATTCGACCGGACTGTTCCAACAGGCCGTGGCGGAAACCCGCAGCCTGGAGGATGAGCATCGCCAGCCGGGTGACGAGGACCGCGCGTTCTACAAGCTCCCCGTGTACAAACGGGTCGTCATCATGCTCGGTGGCCCACTCATGAACTTCCTCATCGCGGTGGTGTGCATCACCGTGCTGGTCACGGGATTCGGCACGCAGTCGCCGACCACCCAGGTCTCCACGGTCAACGAATGCGTCGTCGAGGTCCGCGCGGGCGACGCCTCCGCTGACGGCCAGTCACAGACCAGTTGCGACAAGACCACCCCGGAGGCACCCGCACACGCTGCGGGACTGGAACCCGGGGACACAATCGTGTCCATCAACGGCCAGGACGTGGACACCTGGGACCAACTGACCTCGATCATCCGCGACCAGGGCGGCAAGGAGGTGCCCCTGGTCTACGAGCGTGACGGGCAGGAGACCAGCACGGTCATCACGCCGATCCTCACCGAGCGTCCCGTTCAGGACGACGACGGGGAGCCGGTCCTGGACAACGGGGACTACGTCTTGGAAGAAGTGGGCTTCATCGGCGTCTCGCCCCGCTTCGACACCGTCCCTCAGCCCGTGACGGAGGTCCCCGGCGTCGTCGTCGATTCGCTGAACTCCGTGTTCGGCGTGCTGTGGCGCTTGCCCGTGAACGTCTGGAACACCGCCGTGTCCACATTCACGGAGGCCCCCAGGGATCCCGAAGGGCCGATGTCGGTGGTCGGAGTGGGGCGGATCTCCGGCGAGGTGGCCATGACGGACCGGCTGGAGGTCAAAGACAAGGCCGCCACCCTGGTGGGACTGATCGGCTCCGTCAATCTCGCCCTGTTCGCCTTCAACCTGTTGCCGCTGCTGCCGCTGGACGGTGGACACATCGCCGGGGCGCTGTGGGAGAAGGTGCGGCGTGGTTTCGCCAAGCTCACCGGCCGCGCCGACCCCGGACCGTTCGACCCCCTCAAGCTCCTGCCGCTGACGTACGTGGTGGTCGGCGCATTCCTGGTGATGACGGTGGTGCTCGTGCTGGCCGACATCGTCGAACCGGTCCAGGTGTTCTGACTCGGCGCCCGGTTGCCAGTGCCTGGAAGTGTGCCCAGGACAACCATGAATCGGTGTCCCCGGTCGTGGGAACTGGGGCACAATGGGTGGTCGGCGTGTCGTGGTGATCCCGCGGCATCGCGAATTCCATCGCCAACGTGTCAGGAGCCCCCGTGAGTCCGGTCAGCCTCGGTATGCCCGCAGCGCCTCAGCCCGTCCTCTCGCCCCGTCGCAAGACCCGGCAGATCCGTGTGGGGGCCGTCGGCGTCGGTTCCGATTCGCCCGTGAGCGTGCAGTCGATGACGACGACGCCGACCACGGACATCAACGCGACCCTGCAGCAGATCGCCGAACTCAACGCCGCCGGTTGCGACATCGTGCGCGTGGCCTGCCCGTCCCAGGACGACGCCGACGCACTGCCGATCATTGCCAAGAAATCGCCCATCCCGGTGATCGCCGACATCCACTTCCAGCCCAAGTACGTGTTCGCCGCGATCGACGCCGGGTGCGCCGGTGTCCGCGTGAACCCGGGCAACATCCGGAAGTTCGACGACCAGGTGGGAGCCATCGCCAAGGCGGCGCAGGACGCGGGGGTTTCGATCCGCATCGGCGTGAACGCGGGCTCCCTGGACAAGCGGCTCATGGAGAAGTACGGCAAGGCCACTCCGGAGGCACTCATGGAGTCGGCCAAGTGGGAAGCCTCCCTTTTCGAGGAGCACGACTTCCACGACTTCAAGATCTCCGTCAAGCACAACGACCCCGTGACCATGGTTCGGGCCTACCAGCTCCTTGCCGCGGAAGGTGACTGGCCGTTGCACCTGGGCGTCACGGAAGCCGGGCCCGCGTTCCAGGGCACCATCAAGTCGGCGACGGCGTTCGGTGCCTTGCTCTCCCAGGGCATCGGGGACACGATCCGCGTGTCCCTCTCCGCCCCGCCGGTTGAAGAGGTCAAGGTCGGCAGCCAGATCCTGCAGTCCTTGGGGCTGCGGCCCAAGAAGCTGGAAATCGTGTCCTGCCCGTCCTGCGGCCGGGCCCAGGTGGACGTGTACAAGCTGGCGGATGACGTCACGGAGGGGCTCAAGGACCTGACCGTGCCGCTGCGCGTTGCCGTCATGGGCTGCGTGGTCAACGGACCGGGCGAGGCCCGTGAAGCCGACCTGGGTGTTGCCTCCGGCAACGGCAAGGGCCAGATCTTCGTCAAGGGCGAGGTCATTCGCACCGTGCCCGAGGACCAGATCGTGGAGACCCTGATCACCGAGGCGAATCGCCTTGCCGAAGACATGGACATCGAAGGCTCGGAGGAGTCGGGCGCGCCCAGCGTGACCGTCGCCGGATGAGATTCTTCGCCGGGTCCGGGCCGCGTCTGGTCCCCCCGCACGCCGTCCCCGCAGGGGCGCTGGAGGACTTGCTGGCCACCAGAAGGGTGGCCTCGGCCTTCGTGACCGAGAACGTGGCCACCTTCCGTACCGCGACCTCCGGGCAGTCGGCCCCCGTGGTGGGCGTGACCGACGGCGGCAGGGGACTACCCGGACGACGCTCGACTCCGGTGCAGCTCACGGGCGCGTGTTGGGTCGGCAGCAATGTGGTCCCCGTGGTCCTCGACGACGCCGGAATCCGGCTCGTGGCCGACCATCTGCTGGCGCAACGTCGCCCCCGGGCTTCGTTCTTCGGCCCACAGCGTGAGGTGCTCGCGCTGTGGAACGCGGTGCAGCCCCGGTGGTCCGAGCCGTTTGCCGTGCGCGAGGAGCAGCCCCTCATGGTGGCCAAACGGCACTCCGATTCCGCACCGCACCCGGAGGTTCGGCCCGCCGACCCGTCGGAGGTCGCCGAAGTGTTGCCGGCCAGTGCCGCCATGTTCGAAGAAGAGGTCGGCTACTCACCGTTCGTGGCCGGTGACAACGGGTACGTCCGCCGTGTCTCCAGGCTGATCGAGGACCAGCGCACGTTCGTGGTCAGGCGCGACGGTCGGGTCGTGTTCAAGGCGGACATCGGTGCCGCTGCGGGTGACGTATGCCAGATCCAAGGCGTGTGGGTGGCACCCGAGCATCGCGGTCAGGGATGGGCCGTCCCGTGCATGACCGCGGTGGTGGAAGCGGCTCGACGTCGATGGCCCCTTGTCAGCCTGTACGTGAACTCGTACAACCGGGCGGCGCTGCGCACCTACCACCGCGCAGGATTCAACCGAGTCGGCACGTTCGCCACGGTCCTGTTCTGACCCGTGGGCCGATCCAGGTGGCTGGACAGGTCCCCAGCCACGGGACCGGTCGACCGCCGTCATCTCCTGTCATAGTGCGCCGCGTTACCTGAACACGAACGCAACGCTGGCGTTCGCATGTGCACATCACTAAAGTGATTTGCACAACCAACCGGCGTGATGTGGCCCTCTCGACCAGTGCGGGCGTCGTCGGGTGACGAAGGGGAGATCGATGGCTGACAAGTCCAAGTTTCTACTGGCCACCGGCGCCGTGTGCGTCCTGGCGCTGACCGGTTGCGGTGGCGGCGGGGGCGGAGGCGGTGGCGGGGAAGAGACCAGCGCCGCGCCCGTGGAGGCCCCGGACGACTACACGCTGGACACGGCCGAATCCACCCTGGCAGCCACCAAGGTCGGCGACGAGCAGGTCTCCGAGGTCGAACCGGCCGGTGAGGCCATGGCCAGTGGCGGGGAGGAAGTTGATTCCGCGACCTCGATGATCGACGCCATGATGGCGATGATCGAGACGGATCCCGAGGCCTGCAAGGACCCGTTGTTCACCGTGGTCTCCGCCGGGGTCATCGACGGGGAAGGCATGAGCCCCGAACTCGAACAGATGGTCGGCGGCACCACGGACAGCGACCTCACGATCTCCGTCCGGGTCACCGACTCGCGCGATGCAGCCGACCAAGCCGTCAAGGACCTCAACTCCGGGCTCGGCGACTGCGGCGAAGTGACCCTGAGCGCCATGGGCGACGAACAGTCCATGACCGCCGAGACCACGTCGCCCGAGGTCGAGGGGGCCGGCGAGACCCTGATCCTCACCGGTAGCTCCACTTCCTCCACGAGCTCGGCGAGCCCGAGTGGCGACACCACCTACTCCGCGTCGGCGATGAGCGTCGGCAACCTGGTCATCATGGTCAGCCAGGGCGACGGCCTGTCCGCAGTCGAGGGTGGATCGGGCTCCGACGCCTCGGAACCGGCATCCGAAGAGGATCTGGAGTCCGCCATGAACGACGTCGCCAAGTCCTTCGTCGATGGCCCGGTCGAGTCGACCGAAGGTGCGAGCGAGAGCGCCAGCGCCTCCGAGTCCTGACGCTGTGTCCCAGCGGGTGGTGCTGCGGTTCTGAGCGAGCCCCGCGGCCCACAGGGTGACCTGGCCCGGCCTGTCAAGGGCCGGGCCAGGTCATCGTCCCATCGATCCTCGGCTCCCCTCGGATTGCGTGGAGGTACCCATGACGAGCACACGCCACCTTCGATCGGCTGCGGTGGGCGCCGTCGCTGCCTCATTGCTTCTGACCGGGTGTTCCTACGGCACAGGGCCGGCCAGGGAGGCCTCAGAGCCCTCGGGCTCCGAAGCCGAGACGTCCTCCTCGCCGGCGGAGGAACCGAGCAGCGAGGAGTCGAGCAGCGAGGAGTCGAGCAGCGAGCCGGAGAGCACTGCCTCCGACGACTCCGGGAGTGACGCCGCAGAAGAGGCCCCCACCGACCTCACGGATGGCGACGTCCTGACGGCGCTGAACGGCGCCGAGATCGACGGCGTCACGCTCAACGCAGTCGCCGGTTCCGTCCTGCCCGATCTGGACCTGGCCCCGGATCAACTGCTCGAAGACCAATTCGGAACCCTGGAGATCACCCCGGAGGACTGCGTGGAGCCGGTGCGCAGCGCCCTGGTGCCCGGATGGGTGGAGCCCTCCGTGGACGAGGCGACCGTTGCCGCCGATCGCGTGGACACGGTGCTCGTGAGCGTCCGACCGCTGGAAGACCAGGAGCAGGCCGAGACCGCAATGGACGACTACGTCGACTCGGTCGAGGGCTGTGACGGCGGTGAGATGACGGTTGACAGTGAGGGCCCCCTGGACGTGGAGCTCGCGGTCGACGACATCTCCGTCCCCGGAGCATCCCAGGCCGTGACCGTGACCTATTCGGATGATCCCTACACCACCAAGGACGACATCCGGTCGGGACGCATGGTCTACGGCAACAGCGTGGTCACGATCATTCACAACATCGAGTACCAGGTGCCCGCCGACGGTGAGCGGGCTGACTACGAGCAGTTGCTCACCGAGATGACGGGGATCCTCTCGGGTGAGCCGGTCGCCGGTCCCGGTTCGGAAGTCTGAGCCCACCAGGTTTCCCCGGAACCATCTGACACAACACACGGACCCTTACAAAACAAGGAGAATCACATGGAACGTCGTCGACGAATCACCGTGGCGGCTGCCACCTCGATCGCGGCAGCGCTGATGCTGTCCGGTTGCGGGCTCTTCGGCGGGGGAGAACCGAAGGAACGGTCGGAGGAGTCCACCCAGGAGCAGAGCACCGAGGCCACAGGAGGCACCGAGGAGCAGAGCTCGCAGGCAACCTCCGAAGAGACCACGGAGTCCTCGGATTCCGCCTCGCCCACGGAGAGCGACGACGAATCCGCCTCGCCCAGTGCCTCCGAGTCGGGCGGCGGTTCCGACGGTGAGCTTTCCGATTCCTCCGTGATGGGCGCTCTCAACGGTGAGAAGGTCGGCGGGTTCGAGATCAACGCCGTGCCCGTGTCACTCATGTCTGCCTCCGGCTACGACATACCCAGCATGCTGGAGGAGTCCGTCGGCGTGGTGACCGTGGATCCGGCGTCGTGCGAGGACCCCGTCAAGGGATCGTTCATGGGCGGGATCATGCAGTCCGACATGGACGAAGGTGTGGTCGGCTCCGACGAAGAAGGCAACCTGATCGTCACCGTCCACATGTACGACTCGACCTCGGAGGCCGAGGACGCCCTGGACGACTTCGAGACCGGCGTCAAGGACTGCTCCGAAGCCACCATGTCCGTGGACGACCAGCCGGTCGACGTCCAGCTCGAGAACGAGGACATCACGGTCGACTCCGCGGACACTGCCATCCGCACCACGTTGTCCGCCGGTGGTCCTGGGGGCAGCATGGACGTCCACACGGGCCGCATGGTGTACGAGAACTCGATGATCTCCGTGATCGCTTCCGAGGAGTACGAAGGCAAACAAGCCGACTACGAGGAACTGTTGACCGAAATCGCGGATCTGCTGGCCACGGCCTGATCCGGAACCGGTGCGCAGGGGCCGGACCTCGGGGCGATAGGATGGCCCGGGTCCGGCCCTTCGCCGTCGTCAGCGGTGTGTCCGCCACCCATCCGCGGGTGCCCTGACGACCAATGGCCGGGGCCCCGAGAACCAATCCCCGCCGACGCCCGTCCGTCGACCGTCCCGAAAGGCAGTGCTCCGTGGCCCTGCGACTCTCCACCTTGTTCCTGCGCACTCTCCGCGAGGATCCCGTCGATGCCGAGGTGGCCAGCCACCGGCTCCTGGTGCGCGGCGGGTACATCCGGCGCGCAGCCCCGGGCGGATTCACGTGGCTGCCGCTGGGGATGATCGTGCTGCGCAAGGTCGAGGCGATCGTGCGCGAGGAGATGGACGCGATCGGAGGGCAGGAAGTGCTGTTCCCGGCACTGCTTCCGCGCGAGCCGTACGAGGCCACCGGCCGCTGGGAGGAATACGGCGACGCGCTGTTCCGGGTCAAGGACCGCAAGAACGCGGACCACCTCCTGGCCCCCACGCACGAGGAAGTCTTCACGCTGCTGGTCAAGGACCTCTACTCCTCCTACAAGGACCTCCCCGCGATCCTCTACCAGGTGCAGACCAAGTACCGTGACGAGGCGCGGCCGCGCGCGGGTTTGATCCGTTCGCGCGAGTTCATCATGAAGGACTCCTACTCCTTCGACGTCGACGACGAAGGCCTGGCCGAGTCCTACCGCCTCCACCGGGAGGCGTACCTACGGATCTTCAAGCGTCTGGGACTCGAGGTCGTGGCCGTGTCCGCCGATTCCGGTGCCATGGGTGGCTCCCAGTCCGAGGAATTCCTGTTCCCCACGGCCATTGGCGAGGACACCTTCGTTCGTTCCCCCGGTGGGTACGCCGCCAACGTCGAGGCCGTGACCACCGTGGTCCCCGAGGCGGTGCCCTACGACGACGCCCCGGACCCCGTGGTCCATGACACCCCGGACTCGCCCACGATCGAGACCCTGGTCAGTCAGTCGCAGGCGCTGCACCCCCGGGAGGACCGCCCCTGGACCGCGGCTGACACGCTCAAGAACGTGGTCCTCAAGGTCACCCACCCGGACGGCGAACACACCATGGCGGTGATCGGTCTGCCCGGTGATCGCAACGTGGACCTCAAGCGCGTGGAAGTCAGCATCGGCAAGGTCCTCGGCATCTCCGGTGAAGTGGGTGTGGAGCAGGCGACCGACGACGACCTCAAGACCCAGCCCCTGATCGTGAAGGGCTACCTGGGGCCGGGGCTGGCACTGGATGAACCTTTGCTCGGCGAGAAGTCGGCCACCGGGCTGCCCTATTTCGTGGACCCCCGCGTGGTCGAAGGCACCCGGTGGGTTACCGGCGCGAACGTTGCCGGTCAGCACGTCTACGACCTCGTGGCCGGCCGCGACTTCACCTGGGACGGAACCATCGAGTGCGCGCAGGTGCTCCCGGGCGACCCCGCGCCGGACGGATCCGGTCCGCTCGAAGCCGCGCGCGGTATCGAGATGGGGCACGTGTTCGCACTCGGGCGCAAGTACGCCGACGTCCTGGGGCTCAAGGTCCTGGACCAGAACGGCAAGCAGGTCGTGGTGACCATGGGGTCCTACGGTTTCGGTGTGACCCGCGCCGTCGCCGCCCTGGCGGAGGCCAACCACGACGACAAGGGGCTGATCTGGCCCCGAGCCGTGGCACCCGCGGACGTCCACGTGGTGGCGACGGGCAAGGGCCCGGAATTCATGGCCGAGGCAGAGAAGGTTGTCGCGGAACTCGAGGCGGAGGGCCTGTCGGTGCTCTTCGACGACCGCCCCAAGGTTTCACCGGGTGTGCGCTTCGGTGACTTCGAACTGCTGGGCGTGCCCACCATGCTGGTGGTCGGACGCGGCCTTGCCGACGGGGTCCTCGAGCTGAAGGACCGTGCCACGGGAGAGTCGCGGGACATCGCGCGCGACGGCGTGGGCAAGACTGTGGTCGACTCGATCCGCAACGCAACGACAGGAGACTGATCGTGAACCAGCCGGAATCCCAGGACACCACCGCGGCTCTGCGTGAGCTGCTGACTCCCGTCGTGGAGGGCGAAGGGCTGTTCCTCGAGGAGATCAACGTCATCGGCGCCGGTGCGAACCGAATCGTGCAGGTTCTGGTGGACCTGCCCGAGGAGAGCACCGAGGGGGTCGAACTCGACGACATCGCACGGGTGTCGCGGGCCGTTTCGGACGCGCTCGACGAGAGTGACGCCGTCGACGGACCCGCCTACGAACTCGAGGTCTCCTCCCCGGGGGCCACGCGCGAACTCAAGGCGCTGCGGCACTGGAAGCGCTCCGTCGGGCGTCATGTGTCCGTGACCCCCGTGAACACCTCCGAGCAGCCGAAGTTCACCGCCCGGCTCCTGTCTGTGCAGGACGCGGAGGGCGACGACGACGCCACCGTCACCCTGCAGCGCAGTGAGCAGGTCAAGAAGGGGATGCCCGTCAAGCTCCTGGACCCGGAGACCTGGCCCCTCGGCTCGATCCGACGCGCCAAGGTGCAGGTTCAGGACTGATCACCGGACTGCCCACGGGCCGGCGCGACTCAGCCGGCCCGGGGGCCGAGACGACGTCCGTGTAGGATCGAAACTCGATACCGGAAGCTCACTGGTTCACCCACACCCTTCGGGGGATGGGAACAGTGGCGGCCGTCATGTAACTCACCAGGACAGCGTTCCGCCCGCCCGGGCGGTGCGCTGTTGTCAATCACGGGGCGCTGATTCTCGGAAGCGCGCCAGAACGGAAAGGCTCGACATGGACATCGACATGAGTGCCCTGCGGATGCTCGAACGAGAGCGTGAGATCCCCGTGGACCTGCTCGTACCCACGATCGAGCAGGCTCTGGTTCTGGCCTACATGCGCTCTCCCGGTGCCATCAAGGACGCCCGCGCGGAGATCGACACCAAGAGCGGCCACGTGACCATCTGGGCACCCGAGGTCGACGAGGACGGGTCGAAGATCGGCGAGTTCGACGACACCCCGGAGGGATTCGGCCGCATCGCTGCCTCCACCGCACGTCAAGTCATCCTGCAGCGCCTGCGCGACGTCGAGGACGACAACGTCCTCGGCCACTTCAAGGGGCGCGAAGGTGAGGTGGTCTCCGGGCAGATCCAGCAGGGCCGCAACCCGCAGATGGTTCAGGTGGACCTTGGCACCGTGGAGGCACTGCTGCCGCCGCACGAGCAGGTGCCGGGGGAGACGTACCCGCACGGCGGACGGATCCGCGCCTACATCGTGGAAGCGCGCCGCGGGCCCAAGGGCCCGTCCATCACCCTGTCCCGGTCCCACCCCGAGCTGGTCCGGCGCCTCTTCGAATTCGAGGTCCCCGAGATCGCCGACGGTGACGTCGAGATCATGGCCATTGCACGCGAGGCCGGGCACCGGTCCAAGATCGCGGTGGCCGCGAACACCTCGGGCGTCAACGCCAAGGGCTCCTGCATCGGTGAAATGGGGACTCGTGTGCGCGCCGTGATGAATGAACTGGGTGGGGAGAACATCGACATCGTTGACTGGTCCAACGATCCCGCCGTGTTCATCAGCAACGCCCTCTCCCCAGCAAAGACGATCAGCGTCGAGGTGCTCGACGAGCGCGGCAAGAGCGCCCGCGCCGTGGTGCCCGACAACAAGCTGTCCCTGGCCATCGGCAAGGAGGGGCAGAACGCACGCCTGGCCGCCAAGCTGACCGGGTGGAAGATCGACATCGTCCCGGAGTCCCGCACCGGAGCCTGAACCGCGGTCCTGAGCGTGGCGAAGGCCTCAAATTCGGATGAAGTTCTGCCGAGGGGCTAGACTTGTCCGCGGTCGAAAAGTCGATGGTTCACGCCCTCGCGCACCTGGCGCTGTCCAGCGGATGCGGGGGAATTATCCAAACCAGGGGTGCGTTCATTTCGTGGAACACGTTGTGCGCCGGACCTGTATCGGATGCCGGACCGTCGACGAACCCGACCACCTCCTGCGCTTGACGTTGAGCGCCGTGGAAACCGAGCCCGTCGTCGTCGTTGACGAGGACCGCGTGCTCGGAGGCCGCGGTGCGTGGGTGCATCCGGACGAACGATGCGTTCAGACCGCGGTGAAACGGGGAGCCTTCAACCGGGCCTTTCGACGCCGCGTGGACGCCACGGCGGCCGTGCACCAGATCGAGCGGGTGACCCGAACAGCGGGCACCGCACAGGAGTGAGCCGACCACGGCTGCCCGACGCGGGCGGTCGAGTCCGTTCCGGCTGACCCATCACCGCGGTGGGCAGTGATTCCCGGCCCGGACCACCATGGAAAGCGAGTCAGAAGCTGATGGAAACCCGATGAGTGCCGAACGATGAGTACTTCGCAGTGCTCTGAACACGGTGTTCCCGCGCGCCTGAACGGTGCGCTGGGAGACCCCCACGGCAAGTAGTCGGTCCGCCTCCTGTCACGGATGCGGACCGGGACAGGAGAGAAGTGGCTAAGCAACGAGTACACGAGCTGGCCAAGGAGCTCGGCATGACCTCCAAGGAGGCCATCGCCAAGCTGCAAGAACTCGGCGAATTCGTCCGGGGTGCGTCCTCGACGGTCGAACCGCCGGTCGCCAAGAAGCTGAAGGACGCCGTCGGCACGAAGCCCGCGGCATCCACCGAAACCGCCAAGACCACCAAGGCGCAGGACAAGGCAGAGCCCGCCACGGGTAAGCCCTCGCCGGCCAAGCCCTCCGGTGCCGCAAAGCCGGGTGCCAAGCCGGGCCCCAAGCCGGCGGCAGCGAAGGCTGAAACCGAGACCAAGGACGAGGCACCGGAAGCCACCCCGGCACCGACGGCGACTGAGCCGACGACCGAATCTGCTCCTGAGCGCACCGAGAAGCCTGCACCGGCTGAAGAAGCACCGGCTTCCAAGTCCGCCGGCGGCCCGACTCCCGGTCCCAAGCCGGGTGGAGCGGCACCGCGTCCGGGCAACAACCCGTTCGCTTCCCAGCAGGGCATGTCCCGTCCCGGTCCCCGCCCGCAGGGTGGCGGCCAGGGTGGCCCCCGTCCGGGTGGCCCGCGTCCGGGCAACAACCCGTTCGCTTCCCAGCAGGGCATGTCCCGACCCGGTTCGCGCCCACAGGGTGGCGGCCAGGGCGGTCCGCGTCCTGCCGCACCGCGTCCCGGTCAGGGCCAGGGTGGCGGCCAGGGTGGTCCGCGCCCCGCAGCGCCCCGTCCGGGCCAGGCTCCCCGTGGGCCCCGCCCAGCGGGTCCGCGCCCCAGCCCGAACATGATGCCGGGCCACACCACCAACGTCGCACCCGTGGGCTCGCGCCCCGGCGGTCGCGGCGGGGCAGGTGGTGGCCAGGGCGGCCCGCGTCGTGGTGGCGGCGGTGGCGCTCCCGGTGCCGGTGGCGGCGGGTTCCGCCCCGGTGGCGGACCGGGTCGTGGCGGCCGCGGTGCCACCCAGGGTGCCTTCGGTCGTGGCGGTCCGTCGCGCAAGGGACGCAAGTCGCGTCGCGCGAAGCGCCAGGAACTGGAGCAGATGAATGCACCGAAGATCGGTGGCGTCTCTGTTCCGCACGGTGACGGCTCGACCGTGGTGCGTCTGCGCCGTGGCGCGTCCCTGATGGACTTCGCCGAGAAGATCGAGGCGAACCCGGCGTCGCTGGTCCAGGTGCTCATCCACTTGGGCGAGATGGCCACGCAGACCCAGTCCCTTGACCAGGAGACCTTCGAGCTGCTGGGTGCCGAGCTGGGTTACGTCATCAACATCGTCTCCCCGGAGGACGAGGAGCGCGAGCTGTTCGAGTCCTTCGACATCGACCTGGCCGCCGAATCGGCTGCCGAGGACGACGAGGTGCTGGAGCCGCGTCCCGCCGTGGTGACCGTCATGGGTCACGTCGACCACGGTAAGACCCGCCTGCTGGACGCCATCCGGAACACCCGCGTGATCGAGGGCGAGGCCGGTGGCATCACCCAGCACATCGGTGCGTACCAGATCTCCACGGAGGTCGAGGGCGAGGACCGGAAGCTGACCTTCATCGACACCCCGGGTCACGAGGCGTTCACCGCCATGCGTGCCCGTGGTGCGCAGGTCACCGACATCGCCCTGCTCGTGGTCGCGGCCGACGACGGCGTGATGCCGCAGACCGTCGAGGCGTTGAACCACGCCCAGGCGGCCAACGTGCCGATCGTCGTGGCGGTCAACAAGATCGACAAGCCCGAGGCGAACCCGGAGAAGATCCGTGGCCAGCTCACCGAGTACGGACTCGTGCCCGAGGAATACGGTGGCGACACCATGTTCGTGGACGTCTCCGCGCGTGCCGGTCAGAACATCGAGGGTCTGCTGGAAGCGGTTGTCCTGACCGCTGACGGCACGCTGGAGCTGCAGGCGAACCCCAACAAGGAAGCCCGCGGTGTGGCCATCGAAGCCAACCTGGACAAGGGCCGCGGCGCCGTGTGCACCGTGCTGGTCCAGTCCGGCACGCTGCGCGTGGGCGACTCGATGGTGGTCGGCGGCTCGCACGGACGCGTCCGTGCGATGTTCGACGAGGACGGCAAGGCCGTGGAGGAAGCAATGCCTTCGCGTCCCGTGCAGGTGCTCGGTCTGAACTCCGTCCCGCGCGCCGGTGACACCTTCCTGGTGACCGCCGAGGAGCGGACGGCCCGTCAGATCGCCGAGAAGCGTCAGGCTGCCGACCGCAACGCGTTGCTGGCCAAGCGCCGCAAGCGCGTGACCTTGGAGTCCTTCGACGCGGCCGTGGCCGAGGGCAAGATCGACACCCTGAACCTGATCATCAAGGGCGACGTCTCCGGTGCCGTGGAGGCGCTGGAAGACTCGCTCATGAAGATCGAGGTCGCCTCCGACGAGGTTCAGCTGCGCGTGATTCACCGCGGCGTGGGTGCCATCACCCAGAACGACGTCAACCTGGCCACCGTGGACAACGCCATCATCATCGGCTTCAACGTTCGCCCCGCCGAGCGTGTCTCCGAGTTGGCCGACCGCGAGGGCGTGGAGATGAAGTTCTACTCGGTCATCTACAACGCGTTGGACGACGTCGAGGCTGCGCTCAAGGGCATGCTCAAGCCCGAGTACGAGGAAGTCGAACTCGGCAAGGCAGAGGTCCGCGAGGTCTTCCGTTCCTCCAAGTGGGGCAACATCGCCGGTTCCTACGTGACCGAGGGCCTGATCAAGCGCAACGCCAATGCGCGCCTGGTCCGCGACGGCAACGTGGTGCAGGACAAGTTGAAGATCGAGTCGCTGCGTCGCTTCAAGGACGACGCCGTCGAGGTCCGCGACGGATACGAGTGCGGTATCGGGCTCGGCTCCTTCAACGACATCAAGGAAGGCGACATCATCGAGACCTGGGAGCTTCAGGAGAAGCCCCGCGCCTGATCTCGAACCTTCGAGTCCGTGAGCCCCCGGCGCACCGCTCGAAAGCAACGGCCCGTACCGTGAGTCCTGAACGGACGGGTACGGGCCGTTGCCACCCCGGGTGAACCAACCGACCGCGCCATCGTGGATCGCGGACGGTGCGCACCGGAGACCGAAGAACCTGTAACAAGAGGAGTGACCATGGCCGACGCACAGCGCGCATCCCGCTTGGCCGACCGCATCAAGGTGATCGTGGCCCAGGCACTGGAACGTCGCGTCAAGGACCCGCGGCTGGGCTTCGTGACCGTCACCGACGCCCGCGTGACCAACGATCTCCAACACGCGACCGTGTACTACACCGTGTACGGGACCGCCGAGGAGAAGGCCGATTCCGCGCGTGCGCTGGAGTCCGCCAAGGGCATCCTGCGCGCGGAGGTGGGCAAGAACATCACGGCTCGGCTGACCCCCACGCTCGAGTTCGTGGCCGACGAGATCCCCGAGGCCGCTTCGCACCTCGAGGACGTCCTGCGCCGCGCCAAGGAGAAGGACGCCGAGGTGGCCGCGGCCGCCGTCGGCGCCCAGTACGCCTCCGGGGAGAACCCCTACCGAACCCCGGACGAGGAGGAGGACGTCGACGACGTAGAGACTCCCCGCGACGCCGGAACCACGGCTCCGGACGAGACCTCCGAACCGACCGAGCGGTGACAACCGAACCCACACCATCGGCATCCTCCCGGAACGACCGCCCCGCGCGAGCGCCCCGGGAAGATGTTCCGCGCCCGGATCCGGCGCTGCCCGTGCCGGAGGGCCTGGTGGTGGTGGACAAGCCGCAGGGCTGGACCAGCCACGACGTCGTCGGTCGGCTGCGCCGTCTCTGCGGAACCAAGAAGGTGGGCCACGCGGGCACCCTGGACCCCATGGCCACGGGTGTGCTCGTGGTGGGCGTGGGGCGCGGAACCAAGCTGCTGACCTACCTGGTGGGCGCGGACAAGACCTACGACGCTGTGATCCGGCTCGGAATCAGCACCGTCACAGAGGACGCGGAGGGCGAGGTCACGGCGGTCGCCGACGGCGATGCCGTCCGGGCCGTCACGGATCAGGGCATTTCCCACGCCATCGCGGGACTCACGGGTGAGATCCAGCAGGTGCCGTCGGCGGTGTCCGCGATCAAGATCGACGGTCGGCGCTCCTACGCGCGCGTGCGCGCAGGTGAGGACGTGGAACTGACCGCGCGGACCGTGACGGTTTCAGGATTCGACGTCCGCTCCGTCGAGCGTCAGACCCTGGCGGACGGCACGTTCGTCGTCGACCTGGCCGTGACGGTGGATGCTTCCTCCGGCACCTACGTCCGTGCGTTGGCCCGCGATCTGGGCGACGCCCTGGGCGTTGGCGGGCACCTGACCTACCTGCGCCGCACCCGTGTGGGCTCGTTGGACCTGACGCACGCCCAGGACCTGGACGGACTCCGCGCCGCCGTCGCCGAAGGGGGCACCGTGCCCGTGACGTCCCTTGACGACGCCGCGCGCGCCATGTTCCCCGCGCGGGAACTGAGCGATCAGGAGACCACGGACCTGGGCCACGGAAAACGCATCCCGGCCACGGGCAGCGCGGAACTGACCGCCGGCTTTGCCCCTGACGGGGGAGTGGTCGCGCTGCTCGAGGACCGCGGAAACCCCGGTGAGCGCACCGCCAAACCGGTCCTGGTCCTGAGAGCGCAATGACCGGCGCGCCGGCACGCGCGCAGCGACGGACGCAACGTGAAGGAGAACGGTGATGTTGTGGGGTTATGACGGCTGGTTCTGGGCCAGTGTGGTCCTGGGCGCGCTGTCGTTCCTGGTCTGCGCCGTCCAGGCGCTGCGCGGCAAGGCCCCGGGCGACCTCACACAGGGTTCGGTGCTGCTCCTGGAAGCGTTCCTGGTGGTCTACCTGGTGGGCTCGATCGTGCTGTTGTTCGTGGGGCCCAAGGCCTCCGGGAGCGTGGTCGAGTACTGGGGCTACCTGCTGACCGCGTTGGTGGTCCCGGCGGGGACGTTCATCTGGTCGCTGGTCGAACGCTCCAGTTGGTCCAACTGGATCCTGGCCGCCACCGGGCCCACGATCATCGTGATGGTCTACCGCATGAACTTCATCTGGTACTACCAGTAAGGAAGCAGGAATGAGGCAAAACCCCACCACACCGTCGACCACAGCATCAGAGGACACGGGACCCCGCGACCGCACCGACGGCGTGCTCCAGCGCCGGTTCGGTCCCAAAGGCGACGACGCCGCACGGCGCCCCGACGCCAAGAGCACCGGATTCGGGCGGGTCATCATTGCGATCTACGGGATCTTCGCCCTGTCCGCCGGGGTGCGTTCGGCCTACCAGATCGCCATGCAGTTCGGTGTGGCACCTCTGGCCTATCTGCTCTCCCTGTTCTCCGCGGTGGTCTACGTCCTGGCCGCCGTTGCCCTGACAAGACGTGGAGCCGCCTGGCACCGGGTGGCTTCCGCGGCCGTCGTCGTCGAACTCGCGGGCGTGCTGGGGATCGGGCTCTGGACGTACCTGGCGCCGGACCTGTTCGCGGACGAGACGGTCTGGTCGCACTTCGGTCAGGGGTACGGCTTCATCCCGCTGGTCCTGCCCGTCGTCGGGCTCCTCTGGCTGTGGCGCACCCGCCCGAACCGGGAGCCTGCCGTGCTGCACCCGGAAGACAAGGAACACGCATGAACGCGCTGCAACTGCCCACCGAACCGCCCACGCTGAGCGACGAGAAGGTGACGCTCGCGGCGTTGTCCGAGGCCGACGTGGATCAACTGGTGCTCAACTGCACCGATCCCACGGCGGTCAAGTGGACCACCGTCCCCACCCCGTACACGGAGCAGGACGCCCGGGGGTACATCCTGGAATACGTGCCCAAGGCTTGGCAGGAAGGCTCCGCGCTCAACTGGGCCGTCCACGACCACGACGGCCAGCTCCTGGGCACCATCGAACTGGCCCGGGTTCGGGCATCGGCGGCGGACATCGGCCTGAACTTCGGCCCCCATGCCCGTGGCACCGGTGCCGCCGTCGCCGCGTGTCGACTGCTGATCGACTACGCCTTCGACGAGCTGGGCCTGACCCACCTGCACTGGATCGCCTTCGACGGGAACTGGGCCTCGGTCAAGCTCTCCTGGAAGGTCGGGTTCCAGGAGCCCGTGTTCATCCCGGGGTTCTTGGAACAACGGGGGGAGTTGTGGGACTGCTGGCACGCCACACTGCTCGCGTCATCACCCAGGACCGCCGAGCGCGATTGGCGGGTTCCGACGTCGTCCTGAACCGGAGCAACCCGGGGAAACCGCTACCCTGTGGGCGGGGCACATCGCGCCCCACCCCTGAACCGTCCGATCACTCGCACCGCCGTCAAGGAGCACTGTGCACCGCTTCCACAGCCTCACCGAAGTCCCCGAGGACTTCGGGCCCTCCATCGTGACGGTCGGTAATTTCGACGGCGTCCACCGGGGTCATCAGGAAGTGCTGCGCAAGCTGGCGGACAAGGCACGGGAGGCCGGCTGTCAAGCCGTGGTCCTGACCTTCGACCCCCACCCGGCGGAGGTGCACCGGCCGGAGAAACACCGCGGCAAGATCATGGGCACCCAGGACAAGCTGGACGCCATGGAGAAGCTCGGACTGGACGCGGTGTTGGTGCAGCACTACGACCTCAACTTCGCAGCGCAGTCCGCCGAGGAGTTCGTGGTCGACTACCTCCGCAAGGGCCTCCGTGCCCAGTGCGTGGTGGTGGGGGCGGACACCCGATTCGGTCACGGCAACAGCGGGGACGTCAACGTCCTCCGACAGTTGGGGCAGGACCACGGGTTCGACGTCGTCGTGGTCGAGGACCTGGAAGGTGTGTTGCCCGGGGAAGGCACGGACCGGCGGGTGTCCTCGACCTGGATCCGGGAACTGCTGGCCGACGGCCAGGTCGCCCAGGCCGCCTCCATGTTGGGCCGCCCCCACCGGGTCCGCGGCACCGTGGTCCACGGCGCGGCCCGCGGGCGGGAACTGGGATTCCCCACCGCCAACCTGGATTCACAGGGCGACGGGTACGTCCCGGCCGACGGCGTGTACGCCGGATGGCTCCTGGACGAGCACGAACACCGCTGGCCCGTCGCCGTCTCGGTCGGGTCCAATCCGACGTTCGACGGCGTGTCCCGCGTGGTCGAAGCACACGTGATCGACCGTCCCGTGGAGCGCGTGGAGGACTTCGACCTCTACGGGCAGGAGGTCGTGGTCGAGTTCGTGGAGCGGCTACGCGGAATGGTCGCCTACGAAGGCGTGGAGAAACTCATCGAGCAGATGCGTAGGGATGTGGACCAGACCCGCGACATCCTTCGCGGGGCCTGATCCCACCCGCCCCGCTTCAGAGCTCTTCGTGCTCCAACGGGTTGAATCCCGACGCCGAGAGACCCGTGTGCATGAGCTTGATGCGGTGCATCTGCTCTGGGGTGAGTTCCCAACCGAAGACGTCCAGGTTCTCCGCCATCCGCTTGGTCTTGGAGGTCTTGGGGATCGGCACCACCCCGTTCTGGATGTGCCAGCGCAGGACCACCTGGGCTGGGGTGTGTCCCTGATCCGAGGCGATCTCCCGGATCCATTCGTGCTCCAGCACCTTGGAGTCATACCCCAACGGCGCCCAGGCCTCGACGAAGATGCGGTGCGCATGGTGGTGCGCGCGTAACGCTTCCTGTTGGTACTGCGGCTGCAGCTCCACCTGGTTGACGGCCGGCGCCTCACCGGTCTTGGCGATCAGTTCATCCACCATTTCCGGGGTGAAGTTGGAAACACCCACGGAGCCCACCAGCCCCTCCTCCCGCAGTTCGAGCATGGTGCGGAAGGAGTCCACGTACAGCCCCCGCTCGGGATTCGGCCAGTGGATGAGGTACAGGTCCACCTTGTCCAGGTGGAGGCGACGGAGGGAGCCTTCCAAGGAACGACGCACGGAGTCGGTGCCGTGGTCGCGGCCGGGGAGCTTGGTGGTGACGAACACGTCCTCGCGGGGGAGCCGAGAGTCCTTGAGGGCCCGGCCCACCCCCGCTTCGTTCTCGTAGTTCGCCGCGGTGTCGATCAGGCGGAAACCTGCGTTGAGGGCCTCGTACACGGCCACTTCCGCCGCGGCGTCGTTCAGTCGAGCGGTGCCCAGGCCGATCGGGGGGATCGCGTTGCCGTCGTTGAGCGTGTAGCGACGTCCGGCGACGCCCACCTGGTCGGCCAGGTCACGGTCGAAGTCGTGCTGGTCGAAGAAGTCGTCCTGCTTCTCGGCGTCGTCACCGGCTGCGGCAATCCTGGCCTCGTCGTATTCAATGGTCGGCTGCTGGTCGTCCGAGCCGCCGTCTTCGGGAGAGCCGGGCGCGGGGTGCTTGGTGCTGAAACTCATGGTTCCACCTTCCGAGAGGCTGGGTCGGGCCAAGGCCCGACGCGTGCGGATCCATTCTGCCCATCAGGGACCTGTTGATGGGAGGGAACACGGCACCTTGACTCGTCATGATCTCCCCGGCCTCCGGTCGCGGCCGGATGTCTGGACCATTCCACGGCGAGGTGTCCGAGGTCGCGGCGACAACCATGGGCGTCGAAAGCTCCGGTTTGCTAGCATGGTCGGCGGTCCGCCTGCAGTCCGTGGTGGACGGACCCCCGGAAGGCCCGCGAAGGTGTGGCCGCAAGGGACCCGGCACGCATCCTCGTGCCCGGGCCGCACGGCACTGAACTTAAAGGAGTTCACCATGGCCCTTGACGCAGCAGTCAAGCAGGAAATCATCAAGGAGTACGCGACTCACGAGGGCGACACCGGTTCGCCCGAGGTCCAGATCGCTGTTCTGTCCCGTCGCATCTCGGATCTCACCGAGCACCTGAAGATGCACAAGCACGACCACCACACCCGCCGCGGCCTGATGGCCCTGGTCGGTCGCCGTCGTCGCATGCTGACCTACCTGCACGACACCGACATCGCCCGCTACCGTGCGCTCATCGAGCGTCTCGGCCTGCGCCGCTGATCACCGTCTTGAGCCGGGGCGGGGTCGAGCCCGTTCCATGGGCCCGGCCCCGCCCCGACCACATTCCATCCCACTTTCCACCGATTCCCCACCCTCAAATCCCCGCGCACACGCCGAGTACCTGACAGGGTGGAGACGCAAGACCCGTTCACGCCGTGAGGCGCGAACAACGACGGCGCCCAATGGGCCCGTCCCGCACGGAAGTGCCACCGAGATCCGGGTGACGGTCCTCGACAGTGGCTCACGGAAATGCCCGCCCAGACGTGGGCACGGTCCGTGGGCTTCGATCGAAGGCCGAACGCGGAAACGGTGGCTTCTGTGCGAAAAAACAGAAGAAACCCACACGAAATGGAGGTGACCCGTGGAGGGTCCCGAGATTCAGTTCGCAGAGGCCGTCATCGACAACGGCCGCTACGGCAAGCGCGTCGTGCGCTTCGAAACCGGTCTGCTGGCACAGCAGGCAGCCGGTTCCACCCTGGTGTCCATCGACGACGACACCACGCTGCTGTCCACCACCGCGATCGGCAAGAAGCCGCGCGACGGCTTCGACTTCTTCCCGCTGACGGTCGACGTCGAAGAGCGCATGTACGCCGACGGCCGTATCCCCGGCTCGTTCTTCCGCCGCGAAGGCCGCCCGTCCACGGACGCGATCCTGGCCTGCCGCCTGATCGACCGCCCGCTGCGCCCCGGTTTCGACAAGGGCATCCGTAACGAGGTCCAGGTGGTCGTGACCGTCCTGGCCATCGACCCGGACGAGATCTACAACACCGTGGCCATCAACGCCGCGTCCATGTCCACCACCCTCTCCGGTGCCCCGTTCGGCGGCCCCGTGGGTGGTGTGCGCCTGGCCCTGATCGCCCAGTCCGACGGCACCCACCAGTGGGTGTGCTTCCCCAAGCACTCCCAGCTGGAGAACGCGGTCTTCGACATGGCCGTCGCCGGCCGCGTGGTCACCGCAGCTGACGGCTCCGAGGACGTCGCGATCATGATGGTCGAGGCCGAAGCCACCGACAACTCGTGGGATCTCATCCAGAGCGGGGCCGTGGCGCCGTCGGAGGAGATCGTCGCCGAGGGTCTGGAAGCCGCCAAGCCGTTCATCAAGGCCCTGTGCGAAGCCCAGTCGGACCTCAAGGCCCGCGCGGGCAAGCCCGCCATGGACCTGCCGTACTTCGGCGGCCACGGCGACGACGTCGCAGCGGCCGTCAAGGAGGCCGCCGGCACCCGCCTGGCCGAGGTCTACGCGATCGCCGGCAAGCAGGAGCGCGAGGACGCGACGGACGAACTGCACCAGTCGGTGCTGGCCGAGCTGACAGGAGAGGGCAAGCCGTTCGCGGATCGCCTCAACGAGGTCAACGACGCCTACCAGAAGCTCACGAAGGAGACCGTGCGCCAGCGCATCCTCCGCGACGGTGTGCGCATCGACGGCCGCGGGCCCAAGGACATCCGTGAGCTGACCGCCATGGTGGAGATCCTGCCCCGCGTCCACGGCTCCGCGATCTTCCAGCGCGGCGAGACCCAGATCATGGGCGTGACCACGCTGAACATGCTCAAGCTCGAGCAGCAGATCGACTCCCTGTCCCCGGTGAAGTCCAAGCGGTACATGCACCACTACAACTTCCCGCCGTACTCCACCGGCGAGACCGGCCGCGTGGGTTCCCCCAAGCGCCGCGAGATCGGACACGGTGCCCTGGCCGAGCGTGCCCTGGCCCCGGTCATCCCCTCGCGCGAGGAATTCCCGTACGCCATCCGTCAGGTCTCCGAGGCCCTGGGCTCCAACGGCTCGACCTCCATGGGTTCCGTGTGCGCCTCGACCCTGTCGATGCTCAACGCCGGTGTGCCGCTGCGCGCCCCGGTCGCGGGCATCGCCATGGGCCTGGTCACCGGCCAGGTCGACGGGAAGGACGCCCACGTGGCCCTGACCGACATCCTGGGTGCCGAGGACGCCCTGGGCGACATGGACTTCAAGGTCGCGGGCACCAAGGACTTCGTGACCGCGATCCAGCTGGACACCAAGCTCGACGGCATCCCCGCCGACGTCCTGGCCGCGGCCCTGACCCAGGCCCGTGAGGCCCGTCTGGCGATCCTGGACGTGCTGAACTCCGCGATCGACGCCCCGGACGAGATGTCCGAGCACGCACCGCGGATCATCACCGTCAACGTCCCCGTGTCCAAGATCGGTGAGGTCATCGGCCCCAAGGGCAAGATGATCAACCAGATCCAGGAGGACACCGGAGCGGACATCTCCATCGAGGACGACGGCACGGTCTACATCGGCGCCGTCGACGGCCCGTCGGCGGAAGCCGCACGGTCGGCGATCAACGCCATCGCCAACCCGCAGGTTCCGGAAGTCGGGGAGCGTTACCTGGGTACGGTCGTCAAGACCACCACCTTCGGTGCGTTCGTGTCCCTGACCCCGGGCCGTGACGGTCTGCTGCACGTGACCGAGCTGCGCAAGCTCAACGACGGCAAGCGCGTGAACGACGTCGACGACGTCGTGTCCGTCGGCCAGCAGGTCCAGGTCGAGATCACCAAGGTCGACGACCGCGGAAAGCTCTCGCTCTCCCCAGTGGTTGCCGAGGACGAGTCGGCCGGGTCCGATGACTCCGCCGAGGCCCCCGAGGTTGCCGAGGAGAACTGATCCTCCGCGCCGTCCCGCGGGACGGCAGCCGATGGCCGTCATCCCCGGTGCTCCTTAGAGCCCCGGGGATGACGGCCATCACGGGCCTTCGGGCTCGCCGTGATCCGCGCGTCGGATCCCCGTGAAACTCACCCGACAGGAGTCGTTGGTTCTCGCATGACCGTTGTTGATCTGCCCCTGCTGGCCACCACCGTGGCCTCCGCGCTGGACGCGGGGGGACGTGGAACCGGGAGCGGCCAGGGAGGCGTTGTCGGCGGGTTCACGCACGTCGTCCACGACGGCGACGGCGGCGCCGTCGTCACGCGCACCGTCCTGCCCTGCGGAACCCGCGTCCTCACGGAATCCATGCCGGGACTGCTCTCGGCCACCGTGGGATTCTGGGTGGGCGTGGGGTCGCGCGACGAACAGCCGGGTCACCTGGGCTCGACGCACTTCCTGGAACACCTGCTCTTCAAGGGCACCACCAAGCGCAACGCGCTGCAGATCGCGGAGGCCTTCGACGCGGTCGGTGGGGAGTCCAACGCGATCACCGCCAAGGAACACACCTGCTACTACGCCCGGGTGCTCTCCGAACAGTTGCCCATGGCCGTGGACGTGCTCATGGACATGGTGGCCGACGCCGTCCTGGACCCGGAGGAACTCGAACGCGAACGCGGGGTGATCCTGGAAGAACTGGCGATGGACCAGGACGACCCCACGGACGTGGCCTTCGAGCACTTCACCGAGCACGTGTTCCGTGGCAACCCCCTGTCGCGCCCGATCGGCGGTACACCGGAGGAGATCCTCGCGGTCCCGCGCGCACGCGTGTGGGAGCACTTCCGCGAGTTCTACCGGCCGGAGGGCCTGGTGGTCACGGCCGCGGGCGGGCTGGAGCACGCCGAGGTCGTGGACATGGTGGTGCGGTCCATGGCCGATGCCGGGTGGGACGCCTACGCGCCCGCCACACCGCGCGAGCGTCGGACCCGCGGATCCCTGGACGCGACCACACCGCAGCCCGACTGGGGCCGCCACGTGCTGCACCGCCCGGTGGAGCAGTCGAACGTCGTGGTGGGGCGCCCCGGGCTGGTGGCCGGGGACGACCGTCGGTACCACATGACCGTTCTCAACGCTGCCCTGGGCGGTGGAATGTCCTCGCGGCTGTTCCAGGAGATCCGGGAGAAGCGCGGGCTGGCCTACAACACGTTCTCCTTCGGCGGTTCCTACTCGGACGCCGGGTACTTCGGCATGTACGCCGGGTGCACGCCCGCCAAGACCGACGAGGTCCTGCGGCTCATGGTCGAGGAGCTCGACAAGCTGGCCCAGGACGGAATCGGCGAGGTGGAACTGGCCAAGGTCGTGGGGCAGCTGGCCGGCGGCACCGTGCTCGCGCTCGAGGACACCGGCTCACGCATGTCCCGGCTGGGGTCGGCCGAACTGACCACGGGGGAGTTCTACGACCTCGAAGAAACCATGGGGCGCGTCCGGGCCGTGACCCCCGAACAAGTTCAGGCGCTCGCCCAGGAACTGGCCGAAGGGCCCACCGTGGTGCAGATCGTGGCACCCGAGCAGAATTGACAGACAGCACACCCGCCGATGAACGCAGGAGAAGACGTGAGTGAGAACAGCACCGTGAACGAACCCGTCAAGGTGGCCGTCCTGGGCGCCCACGGCCGCATGGGCTCGGAAGCGGTCCGCGCCGTGGACAACGCCAAGGACGCGGACTTGGTCTGCACCCTGGACCACCGCGATTCGCTCCAGCAGTTGGTGGTGTCCGGCGCCCAGGTGGCGATCGACCTGACGGTCCCGAGTGCCACTGAGGACAACGTCCGGTTCTGTGTGGCGCACGGCATCCACTGCGTCGTGGGCACCACGGGATGGGACGACGAGCGGTTGGCCCGCCTCGAACAACTGCTGTCCGAGCACCCCGGGGTGGGGGTGCTGATCGCCCCCAACTTCTCGATCGGGGCCGTGCTGGCCATGCGGTTCTCGGCCGTGGCCGCCAAGTTCTTCGAATCGGCTGAGGTCATCGAGCTGCACCACCCGAACAAGGTCGATGCGCCCTCCGGGACTGCAGCGCGGACTGCCGCCTTGATCGCCCAGGCCCGTCAGGACGCAGGACTCGGCCCGTCGCCGGACGCCACGGAAACCGACCCCGACGGCGCCCGGGGCGCCAAGGTCGACGGTGTCTCCGTGCACTCCGTCCGCCTGCGCGGACTGGTCGCGCACCAGGAGACCCTGCTGGGCAACGAAGGCGAGATGCTGACCATCAAGCACGACTCCTTCGACCGGATCTCCTTCATGTCCGGTGTGCTGTTGGGCGTGCGCACGGTCGGTTCCCGGCCGGGTCTCACCCACGGCCTGGAACACTTCATGGACCTGGACGCGTGAGCCGGTCGCCGTCGTCGGGAACCACCCCGCCGTCCGGGCCGTCGTCGGATCGCAACTCAGACGGGCACCGGCGTTCGCCGGGGTCGCTACGGCTGTTGGGCTGGGTGGTGCTCCTGGCGGGGCTGATCACGCTGTGGCTGCTGCCGCTGCCGGCGGGGTCCAAGCTGACGATTCTGGTGATTGCCGCCTTCGCCGGGGTCTTCACCCTGCTCGAGTCCTCCAACCGCGGCAAGGCCCTGGCAGCGGTCATGGTGGCGCTGCTCGTGTTCTACCTGGGTGTCACGTTGCAGCGGGCCTGGATCCTGGTGAACTCGGAGGCCTGGATCAGCAAGGCTCTGGGCGTCGCGATCGTCGTCATCCCCGTCCTCGGGGTGTGGGCGTTGGCCGGGGAGCTGCTGTTCGGCGTGCGGATCGAACAGCTGGGGCGCCGTCTCGCGGAAGAGGGCGGACTGCCCGAGGACGACCTCCCGCGGCACCCCTCGGGGCGGATCGTGCGGGAAGCCGCCGATGCCCAGTTCCCCAGGTGGCAGGCCGAAGCCGAACAGGCTCCCGAGGACTGGCGGTCCTGGTACCGGCTGTCCCTGGCCTACAGCGCCTCCGGAGACACCCGCCGCGCGCGGGCCGCCATGCGTGATGCCGTGCGACTTTCTCGGGGACAGACGGACGCGGGGCCGGAGCCCGCGGGCCCGGCAAGTTAGGGTTAGCACCATGACTGCGCACCATGACAAGCCATTGTTCGGGACCCTGCTCACCGCCATGGTCACGCCGTTCAAGGACGACGGCTCCGTCGATCTGGCCGCAACGGAAGCGCTGGCCGTCCGGCTGGTCGACCAGGGCTGTGACGGTCTGGTCGTCGGCGGAACCACGGGCGAGTACTCGACCATGACCGACAACGAGCATGAAGCCGTGTTCCGTACCGTCAAGGACGCCGTGGGAGACCACGTGGCGTTGGTGGCCGGTGCCGGGTCCAACGACACGCAGCACACGCTGCACCTGTCGGCGCAGGCGCAGAAGGCGGGCATGGACGGTCTGCTGATCGTCACCCCGTACTACAACAAGCCCACGCAGACCGGTGTGGTCGCGCATTTCGAGACCGTGGCCGATTCCGTCGAGCTGCCGATCATGCTCTACGACATCCCCGGTCGCACCGGGATCCCGCTGTCCGTGGACACGCTGATCCGGTTGGCCGAGCACGAGAAGATCGTGGCCGTCAAGGACGCCAAGGCCAACCTGGCCGAAGGCATGCGGGTCATCACGGAAACCGACCTGCTCTACTACTCCGGCGACGACGGCCTCACCCTGCCGTGGATGTCCATCGGCGCGGTGGGCCTGGTGGGTGTCACGAGCCACGTGGACACCCCGCGCTTCCGTCGTCTGATCGACGCCATGCGCGCCGAGGACCTGCACGAGGCGTTGCAGATCGCCCACGAACTCGAGCCCGTGGTGCGCGCGACCATGACCCACGTCCCCGGAGCGGTGGCTGCAAAGCAGATCCTGCACTGGCAGGGGGCCCTGCAGAATCACCGCGTACGGCTGCCGTACGTCGACGCGACGGACACCGAGCTGGCGGCCATCAAGGCCGATCTCGAAGGATCCGTGGTGTCCGAAACCTTGCAGTTCTAGAAGAGATCTATTTCAACGCTCTCGTGGAGAGCAGCTATTTCAGAGAGGGGTCGCATGACCCATTGGATTGAAGACTTGAGCGAACCGCCCGCCCTGGGCAAGGACACCCTGCGGGTCACCCCGCTGGGCGGCCTGGGTGAGGTCGGTCGCAACATGACCGTGTTCGAGATCAACGGTCAGTTGCTCGTCGTGGACTGCGGCGTGCTCTTCCCGGAGGAGAACCAGCCCGGCGTGGACCTGATCCTGCCGGACATCTCCCACATCGAGGACCGCTTGGACGACATCGTGGCGATCGTGCTCACCCACGGGCACGAGGACCACATCGGTGCCGTCCCGTACCTGCTCAAGCGCCGCAACGACATCCCCGTGCTGGGGTCTCAGCTGACGTTGGCGCTGGTCGAGGCCAAGCTGCGTGAGCACCGGATCAAGCCGTACACGCTGGCCGTCCGCGAAGGACAGGTGGAGAAGCTCGGCGAGTTCGAATGTGAATTTGTGGCCGTGAACCACTCGATCCCGGACGCCCTGGCCGTATTCATGCGTACCAAGGCGGGCACTGTCCTGCACACGGGTGACTTCAAGATGGACCAGTTGCCCCTGGACGGCCGCATCACGGACCTGCGGCACTTCGCCCGGCTGGGCGAGGAAGGCGTGGACCTGTTCCTGACGGACTCGACCAACGCCGAGGTCCCGGGTTTCACCCCCACGGAGAAGGACATCGGGGGAGTCCTCACCGACGTCATCCAGAAGTCGAGCCAGAAGGTCGTCGTCGCCTCCTTCTCCTCGCACGTGCACCGCGTGCAGCAGGTTCTGGACGCCGCTGTGGCCGCCGGGCGCAAGGTGGCCCTGATGGGTCGTTCGATGGAACGCAACATGGGCATCGCCGCGGAACTGGGCTACCTGGACGTTCCGGAAGGCGTGCTGGTGGACCAGAAGAAGGTCGAGCAGTTCCGCGACGACGAACTGGTCATCATGTGCACCGGTTCCCAGGGCGAGCCCATGGCCGCACTGTCGCGCATGGCACGCGGGGATCACCGCGTACAGCTGCGTGAAGGCGACACCGTGATCCTGGCCTCCTCCCTGATCCCGGGCAACGAGAACTCCGTGTTCCGCATCATCAACGGGCTCATGCGCCTGGGTGCTCACGTGGTGCACAAGTCCAACGCCAAGGTGCACGTCTCCGGACACGCCTCGGCCGGCGAGTTGCTGTACTGCTACAACATCGTGGAGCCCGAGCACGTCATGCCCGTCCACGGCGAGATCCGGCACCTCATGGCCAACGGCGAACTCGCCGAGGCCACGGGCGTGCCCCCGGAGAACGTCCTGCTGACGGAGAACGGCACGTGCGTGGACATGAAGGACCACAAGGCGCGGATCGTGGGTGCCCACGAGATCAAGTTCGTCTACGTGGACGGCTCCTCCGTCGGTGAGATCACGGAGGAGGACCTCAAGGACCGCATCGTGCTGGGGGAGGAGGGCTTCGTCTCGGTGGTCACGGTGATCGACCGAAAGAACAAGCGCGTGGTCAACGGCCCCGACATCCACGCTCGGGGCGTTGCCGAGGACGATCGCGTCTTCGACGACATCATCCCCAAGGTCACCGGTGCACTCGAGGACGCCCTGCACGAGCCCAAGCAGTACACGACGCACCAGTTGCAGCAGATCGTGCGCCGCACCATCGGCCCGTGGGTGGGGCGCAAGCTGCGCCGCAAGCCCATGATCGTGCCCGTGGTGATCGAGGTCGGCTCCGACAGCTGACCCCGGACAACCGCATGAGCGCAAGCTCGGACCGGCCCGTTCACCGTCACGGTGAACGGGCCGGTCGGTTCCCAGGGGCCGTACGGCAACTGTGTCCAGCTGTACGGGCATGCGGCGCCGTGTTTTTTTGGGGGGCGGGGAGAGAGAGACGGCACGTGAGGGCCGTCAACCGCGTCCAAGGTGCGCCGGTCTGAGCCTGTTTTGCGGCGTCGTTTACCCTAGAACGTATGGCGACTCGTACTTCCCCCGCCCGCAAGGGTGCCTCGACGTCGCGCGGATCAACCACCTCGAAGGCCAAGAAGGGCACTTCGAAGGCCCCCACCACGGGATTCGGTGAACGCGCGGTCGAAGCACTCGTCGGCACCTGGCTCTGGTTCGCGCACCTGATCGGTGGCGCGGTCCGACGCATCGGCACCCTCCGCACCGACCTCGACCCCGAGGACCGTCGCGACGGTGGGGCGCTCGTCGTGCTCTGCGCGGGTCTGGTCATCGCGCTGGTCGAGTGGTGGAGCCTCTACGACGCCGGCATTCCCGGCGTGTCCACGGTCGCCTCCGGTGTTCACTGGCTCGTGGCGGGCCTGATCGGCTGGGCCGCGCTCGTCCTGCCGCTGGCCCTGATCGGTTTCGCGCTGCACGTCTTCCGCCGGCCGGTCCCGACGACGACGAACAACCGCATCGCCCTGGGCTCGGCCGTCGCCGTCCTGGCGGGCTCGGGTCTTGCCCACGTGATCGGCGGCGCCCCGGGCGTCACCGAGAGCTTCCAGGCCCGACTCACCGCCGGTGGCGCCTTCGGCTACCTGGTCGCCGGTCCGTTGGGGTCCGTGATCACCCCGCTGGGCGCAGGTGTCCTGTGCGCCGCCGTGTTGGCCTTGAGCGTCCTGATCATCACCGGGACGCCGTTCGCCCAGATCGGCCCCCGACTCGCCCACACCTGGGACGTCATGGTCGGTGCCCAACCCCGCGAGCACCACACCGATCGCCTGGGTGCAGAGGAACACGACCGTTCCTACCTGGACGACCGCGACCCGCAGCCCGTGAACGATCGGGCTGCCCGACGTGCCGCGCGCAAGCAAGCCAAGAGGGAGAAGCAGGAGGCCGCCGAGCGCGCCCGCCTGGACCGGTACGACGGCGACGAGGCCTTCGAAACCGCCGTCATCGGCGAACCCACCGACGAGGTGCCCGTGGTCGCGGATCAGCGCACCGGGCGTGCCGGTGGGCGCTCGTCGACCGATTCAGGGTCCAACCGCCACGCGGTGCCCGTCTTCGACATCGAATCCGGGGACGAGGCCCGCGGCAGCTCCCGGCACGACGACGAATCGACGCCCTCGGCTGCACCTGCTGCCGCCCCCGCGTCCTCCTTGCGCCCGGGACAGAAGCGCCCCACGCGCGATCAGCTCGCCGCGCAGGAACTGCGCCGCGAGCAGGGGCTCGAAGCCTCCACGAGCGGCGCCGCAGACACCGCAGCGGGATCCGGTGCCGCCGCCCTGATCGGCGACGACGGAGCCGACGGCGAGGCACTCTCCGGACAGGTCGTCGCCCCGGCAGCGCAGAGCACACCGATCCCCGAACGCACCGAACAGTTGCAACTGGACGGGGACGTGGCGTACTCGCTGCCGTCGTCGTCGTCGCTCATCCAGGGCGCTCCCGCCAAGGAACGCTCCGAGGCCAATGACGCCGTGGTGCGTGCCCTGACCGAAACCCTGCAGCAGTTCAAGGTGGACGCGGAGGTCACGGGCTTCTCCCGCGGCCCCACGGTGACCCGGTACGAAATCGAACTGGCGCCCGGGACCAAGGTCGAGAAGGTCACGGCCCTGTCCAAGAACATCTCCTACGCGGTGGCCTCCTCCGACGTCCGCATCCTCTCCCCCATCCCGGGGAAGTCCGCGATCGGCATCGAGATCCCCAACACGGACCGTGAAACCGTGGTGCTGGGTGACGTGCTGCGCTCGCAGGCCGCGCGGAAGAACGACCACCCCATGGTCATGGGCGTGGGCAAGGACGTCGAAGGCGGTTTCGTGGTGGCCAACCTGGCCAAGATGCCGCACATGCTGGTGGCGGGCGCCACCGGTGCCGGTAAGTCCTCGTTCGTGAACTCGATGATCGTCTCGCTGCTCATGCGCGCGACCCCGGACGAGGTCCGCATGGTCATGGTCGACCCCAAGCGCGTGGAACTCACCGCGTACGAGGGCGTCCCGCACCTGATCACGCCCATCATCACCAACCCCAAGAAGGCCGCCGAGGCCTTGCAGTGGGTGGTCCGGGAGATGGACGCACGCTACGACGACCTGTCGCACTACGGCTACAAGCACATCGATGACTTCAACAAGGGCGTGCGCAACGGCAAGGTGCAGCCCGAACCGGGGTCCAAGCGGAAGATCAAGCCGTACCCGTACCTGTTGGTGATCGTGGACGAGCTGGCCGACCTCATGATGGTCGCCCCGCGCGACGTTGAGGACGCGATCGTGCGCATCACCCAGCTGGCCCGCGCGGCCGGCATCCACCTGGTGCTGGCAACGCAGCGCCCGTCCGTGGATGTGGTGACCGGTCTGATCAAGGCCAACGTGCCCTCCCGCATGGCGTTCGCCACCTCCTCCGTCACGGACTCCCGCGTGGTCCTGGACCAGCCCGGTGCCGAGAAGCTGATCGGCCAGGGTGACGCCCTCTTCCTGCCCATGGGCGCTTCCAAGCCCATGCGTGTCCAGGGCGCCTGGGTGGCCGAGTCCGAGATCCACGAGGTCGTGGAGCACGTCAAGTCCCAGATGAAGGCCAATTACCGCGAGGACGTGGTCCAGGAGGCCCCCAAGAAGGAGATCGACGAGGACATCGGGGACGACCTGGACGTGCTGCTGCAGGCCGTGGAGTTGGTGGTCACCACGCAGTTCGGCTCGACCTCCATGCTGCAGCGCAAGCTCCGGGTGGGCTTCGCGAAGGCCGGCCGACTCATGGACCTCATGGAGTCCCGCGGTGTCGTCGGGCCTTCCGAGGGTTCCAAGGCCCGTGACGTCCTGGTGCGCCCGGACGACCTTGCCGCGACCTTGGCCGTGATCCGCGGCGAGGAGCCGCCCACCGCCGTCGTCGTGGGTGCCCAGGAGCACGCCGGCACCGGCGGAACCGCGGGCGACTCCGGGACCGACCCACTCGCCGAGCCCACGGGCCCGGCCGCCACCGACTACTACGACGACGCCGAGGATCCCGAGTCCGAGGACGCCTGGCAGCTGACGGGACGCTGATCCGATGATGACAACCACTGATTCCCAGACTCCGTCGCAACCGGCGAAGACCTCCAACTGGAACCTGCCCAACGCCCTGACCACCCTGCGGATCCTCATGGTTCCTTTCTTCGTGTGGTTCCTGGTGGCCGGTGGGGCGTTCGGTGAGGCGTCCTTGGGGATGCGATGGGCCGCGTTCGTCGTGTTCGGGCTCGCGATGCTCACGGACAAGCTCGACGGTGACATCGCCCGCGCCCGCGGTCTGATCACGTCTTTCGGAAAGATCGCCGACCCCATCGCGGACAAGCTGCTCACGGGATCGGCGTTCGTGGTGCTGTCCCTGCTGGGTGAACTGTGGTGGTGGGTCACGATCGTGATCCTGGTCCGCGAATGGGGCATCACCCTCATGCGTTTCGTGGTGATTCGCTACGGCGTAATGGCCGCGGGCAAGGGCGGCAAGCTCAAAACCGTGCTGCAGACCATCGCGTTGCTGGTCATGCTGCTTCCCCTCGTGCCCGTCGTGGGTACCTGGTGGGCGTGGTTGGGCTGGTTCTTCATGGCGCTGGCCTTGATCCTCACCGTGGTGACCGGCATCGACTACGTCATCAAGGCCTGGAAGCTGCGCCGGGACGCATTAGCCGCCGGTCGGCCCGTGGACCACAGCTGACGTCATGGAACGTCACGAAGGAACGAACGATTCCGACCAGATTGCCGCGGCCCGGCAGGCCATCGTGGCAGCGGTCGATCGCGGACTGACCCTCGGCACCGCGGAGTCCCTGACCGGCGGCTCGGTGGCTGCCGCGCTCGTGTCGGTCCCCGGCGCTTCGGAAGCCTTCGAAGGTGCCGTGGTGTCCTACTCCCACGCCGTGAAGACGCGCACCCTGGGGGTTCCGGCCGAGTTGTTGGAGCGCGTGGGCGCCGTGGATGCGCAGGTCGCCGAGGAAATGGCGCGAGGCGCGCGGCGCGCGCTCGGGGTCGACGTCGCCGTCTCGACGACGGGTGTGGCCGGTCCCGAACCCCACGACGGCAAGCCCGTGGGGACCGTGTTCGTGGCGGTCGCCGGACCCGGAGGCACCAGTTCCACGGAACTGCACCTGGACGGAGACCGCGCAGAGATCCGTGAACAGAGCGTGCTCGCCGCCCTGCGCGACGTGACCACGCATTGCCGGCACTCAGAAACCTCCCAGTAAATCCCGGCTTCCGTGGGGAACAATCAAGACTTAGTCGGCGGTTGTACCCGTCGACGGCCCAGCACAGGGCCATCCGGGAGCTGCTCACCGCAGCCTCCGGGCCACGCGGATCATGATCCGCACGATTGAGGAGCCAACCATCACGACGACCAAGACCCCCGTGTCCGTCAACGGAGTCATCCGCTGGAAGGACGTCGAGACCACCACCGCCACCGAGTCTGCCTACGCAGAACCCAAGCCGGTCGTGCTGCGTCAGGAAATTGGCGAGGTACTGCGTTCCGTCCGTCAGCGTCAGGGCCGCACCCTGCGCGAGGTCTCCCACTCCGCACGAGTCTCGCTCGGCTACCTGAGCGAGGTGGAGCGTGGACAGAAGGAAGCCTCTTCGGAGCTGCTGGCCTCGATCTGCGCCGCACTCGATGTCCCCGTGTCCGCCATGCTGCGTGAAGTCGCCGATCGCGTGGCGGAAGCCGAGGGCAACCTGGCACCGGACACCGTTCCGGCCGAGCTGCGGGAGCAGTACCACCGTGAGTTCGGTGCCCGCGCGCACTGATCTTCACCTGACTTGAACAATCGGGTCCAACACGTTCATCGCGTGCGACCCGTGAGAGCATCGGGACCCGACGGCCACGGCCGTCGGGTCCCGGTGCCGTTGGGCGTTTCAGCATGGAGGAGAGGCATGCGGTTGAGCAGGGTCCACGTGGTGCTCGAGCACGAGTTCGGGTCGGGTCAGGGGCGGCTCCTGGCACAGGACGTCGTCCTTGGCGAACTGGGGCACCGCACGGCCCAGCAGGCACTCGACGACGGCGAGGACCCCAAGACCGTGTGGTTCGCCCTGTGCAAGAACCAGGACGTCCCGCGTGAGCGCTGGTGGGGACCGGACCAGGAACCCAAGAGATGACACGCCGCGGGAACGCATCCGAACATGTGTTCGAAAAACCTGTATTGTCTTCGACGTGCTCGCGGTAAGTCCTTTGGGCTCCACAGCGCGGAACATTGCCCTGCGGTCGAGTTCTTCCCCCTCGGCCCCGGGACCCGTGCTTGTGTTGTCCGAGCCTCTGCCTAGCGTTGTCGGTGACAGCTCAGGCGGGAGCTGAGGATTGTTCCTCGAGCACCACAGTCATTCCGCGCCACCACGGCGGCCACAGTGGCCGTACCACGATGTACACGAGGTGAACCATGGCCCCCAAGACCAATTCGGCGAACACCGGTTCCGACCGGGAGAAGGCACTCGACACGGTGCTGGCCCAGATCGACAAGAACTACGGCAAGGGTTCCGTGATGCGTCTGGGCGAACGGCCCGCGCAGAAGGTGGAAGTCATCCCCACGGGCTCCATCGCCCTGGACGTGGCACTGGGCACCGGTGGTTTCCCGCGCGGTCGTGTGGTCGAGATCTACGGGCCGGAGTCCTCCGGTAAGACCACCGTTGCCCTGCACGCCGTGGCCAATGTCCAGAAGGCCGGTGGCATCGCCGCGTTCATCGACGCCGAGCACGCCCTGGACCCGGTCTACGCCCAGAAGCTCGGTGTGGACATCGACAACCTGCTGGTTTCCCAGCCGGACACCGGTGAGCAGGCGCTGGAGATCATGGACATGCTGGTGGGCTCCGGGTCCATCGACATCGTTGTCATCGACTCCGTGGCCGCCTTGGTTCCCAAGGCGGAGATCGAAGGCGAGATGGGTGACTCCCACGTGGGTCTGCAGGCACGTCTGATGTCCCAGGCGCTGCGCAAGATCACGGGTCGACTGTCGCACTCCCAGACCACCGCGATCTTCATCAACCAGCTGCGCGAGAAGATCGGCGTGTTCTTCGGCTCTCCGGAGACCACCACGGGCGGTAAGGCGCTGAAGTTCTACGCCTCCGTCCGCGTGGACGTCCGTCGCATCGAAACCCTCAAGGACGGCGCGAACCCGGTGGGTAACCGAACCCGGGCCAAGATCGTCAAGAACAAGATGGCTCCGCCCTTCAAGCAGGCCGAGTTCGACATCCTGTACGGCCACGGGATTTCCACGGAGGGTGGCCTGATCGACCTGGGTGTCGAACAGGGCATCGTCAAGAAGTCCGGTGCCTGGTTCACCTACGAAGGTGACCAGCTCGGGCAGGGCAAGGAGAATGCCCGCCGGTTCCTCAAGGACAACCCGGAGATGGCCATGGAGATCGAGCACAAGATCCTGACCAAGCTGGGCATCCTCGAGGAGGACACGCCGGAGGTCGACGACGACGGCGTGATCGCCGACTTCGGCGAGACGGACAACGCCTCCGCCAAAGCTGCCTTCTGAGCCCAGCCCACACCCCAACAGCGTCCCGGCCCCGAAAGTGATGATTCCTTTCGGGGCTGTGGAGTACCCGGAGGCCTCGCGTGACTGAGTCCACGTCCATGAACGAATCGCCGTACGAGAAGCGCCGACGGCGAGCACAGGAACGTCACCGCCGTTCGGGCAAGGCGGAGGAGCCGTCGTCGTCCGCTGTGGCGGCTGACCAGGATGCCGAGGTTCACGAATCCGCCCGGAACATCGTGTTGCGTCAGCTCACGGCCTCCGCCAAGTCCCGTCGGCAGCTCGAGGACAAACTTGCCGACCGGGGTGTTCCCGAGGACGTGGCCATGAGCGTCCTGGACCGTTTCGAGGACGTCGGGCTCGTGGACGACGCCGCGTTCGCGGAGACTTTCGTGCGCTCCCGGGCCGAGACCCGCAAACTGGCCCGCCCCGCACTGCGTCGGGACCTGCAGGCCAAGGGCATCGACCCGGAACTGGCCGAGCAGGCGCTCGAGCAACGTACCGACGAGGACGAGCGGGCAGACGCCCTGGACCTGGTGCGGCGCAAGGCGCCGTCGGGGGAGCAGCTGGCCGAACAGTTGGCGGATCGGAAGACCCGGGACAAGCTGACCCGGCGACTCGTGTCCATGCTGGCCCGCAAGGGCTACGCCCCGGGCATGGCCTTCGACGTCGTCAAACAGGTGCTGGGGGAATCGGAAGACGACCTGCCCGGAGAACTGGGCAGCCCGTAACCGGAGTGTCGTCCTGTTCGAGATCATGCTTTCCTACCGATCCACACGCGAAAACGTGCGGGAAAGCATGTTCTGGAGCTCGGGGGCAGCGGGCCGCGGCTGATTTGACCCCGCCACTATCCTTGTCGCGTGAGTGCGAGCCCCGTTGACCTGACAAAGAACGCCGATGTGCATGCCGGTACCGACGACGCCCGAGCGTCCCGCGCCGTGACCAGGCAGGCGCCCTCGACCGAGGCCCCCGAGATTCCGGTCCTGGACTCGCCGCGCTCCTACGACGTTCGAACCTTCGGGTGCCAGATGAACGTCCACGACTCCGAACGCATCACGGGTCTGCTGGAGACCGCCGGATACGTTCCCGTGCAGAACGGGGAGGACCCGGACCTGGTGGTGTTCAACACCTGCGCGGTCCGTGAGAACGCGGACAACAAGCTCTACGGGCACCTCTCCCAGCTGGTCCCCACCAAGCAGAAGAACAAGGACTTCCAGGTGGCCGTGGGTGGCTGCCTGGCCCAGAAGGACCAGGACACGATCCTCAAGAAGTCTCCCGTGGTGGACGTGGTGTTCGGGACGCACAACATCGGATCCCTGCCGGTCCTGTTGGAACGTGCGCGGCACAACGAACAGGCTGAGATCGAGATCCTGGAATCCCTGGAGACCTTCCCGTCTGCCCTGCCCACCAAGCGCGACCAGGCCTACGCGGGCTGGGTCTCGATCTCCGTGGGCTGCAACAACACGTGCACGTTCTGCATCGTCCCGTCCCTGCGCGGCAAGGAAGAGGACCGGCGCCCCGGTGACATCCTGGCCGAGGTCCAGGCCCTGGTGGACCAGGGTGCCGTGGAGGTCACGCTTCTGGGCCAGAACGTCAACTCCTACGGTGTCTCCTTCGGGGACCGTTTCGCGTTCTCCAAGCTCCTGCGCGCCTGCGGGGAGATCGAGGGTCTGGAGCGGGTGCGTTTCACCTCACCGCACCCGGCCGCCTTCACCGACGACGTCATCGACGCGATGGCCGAGACTCCCAACGTCATGCCACAGCTGCACATGCCGCTGCAGTCCGGCAGCGACAAGGTCCTGCGCGAGATGCGGCGTTCCTACCGGTCCAAGAAGTTCCTGGGCATCCTGGAGAAGGTGCGTGAGCGCATCCCGCACGCGGCGATCACCACCGACATCATCGTGGGCTTCCCTGGGGAGACGGACGAGGACTTCGAGGACACCATGCGAGTGGTCGAGGCCTCCCGGTTCTCCTCGGCTTTCACCTTCCAGTACTCGGTGCGGCCCGGAACCCCGGCGGGGGAGCGCGAGGACCAGCTGCCCAAGGCAGTCGTCCAGGAACGCTTCGAACGACTGGTGGCTCTGCAGGATCGCATCGCGGCGGAGGAGAACGCCGCGATCGTCGGGCGCACCGTGGAACTGTTGGTGACTGCCGACGCGGGCAAGAAGAGCGGCGAGACCCATCGCCTCTCCGGGCGCGCGCAGGACCAGCGGCTCGTGCATTTCTCCGTTCCCGACGGCGCCGAGGCTCCGCGTCCCGGTGACTTCGTGACCGTTCCCGTGACACAGGCGGCGGCCTACCACCTGATCGCGGACCCGACCGCGGAGCAGTACGAGCTGCGTCGCTCCCGCGGCGGCGACGCCTGGGAGCGCGAACAGGCGGCTTCCTGCGGAACGGGCAGCGGCGCGACCGGGCAGGTCAGCCTGGGCATGCCCACGATCCTCGCGGGCTCACCCTCGGCACCCCGTGGCTGACGCAATCGGCGCGCTCGACCCCGATGAATCCTCCGGAGGCGGTGGCGCGGAAACGCCGATCGTCGCGCTGGTTGGCCCCACGGGGACGGGCAAGACGGCGCTGAGCATCGCCCTGGCCCAGCAGCTCGGCGGCGAGGTGGTCAATGCCGACTCGATGCAGTTCTACCGGGGCATGGACATCGGCACCGCCAAGGCCACGGTCGACGAACGCCAGGGCGTGCCCCACCACCTGCTGGACATCATGGAGGTCACGGAGGAAGCCTCCGTAGCCCGGTTCCAAGCGCAGGCCCGCTCCTGCTTCGCCGAGATCCGCTCGCGCGGTCGGGTCCCGATCCTGGTCGGTGGCTCGGGGCTCTACGTGCGGGCGGCCTTGGACCGTATCGAATTCCCCGGAACGGACGCCGTCATCCGGGGGCGTCTGGAACAGGAGCTGCACGACGGCGGCCCCGGGCCACTTCGTGCCCGCCTGCGCCAGATCGACCCCGCCGCGGAGGAACAGATCCGCGACGACCGGCGACTGGTGCGTGCGTTGGAGGTCCATGAGCTGACGGGGCGGCCCTTCACCGCGTTCATGCCGGAACGCACCCACGTGGCACCCGCCGTGCAGATCGCACTGGACCTCGACCGTACCGTGCTCCACGAACGCCTGGAACGTCGCGTGCACGCGATGGTGCGGGGCGGACTCGAGGACGAGGTCCGCGAGCTCATTCCGCATGGTTTGCGGGAGGGCCGAACCGCGTCCCAGGCCCTGGGCTACGGCCAGTTCCTGGCCGTCGTCGACGGGACCATGACGGTGGACCGGGCGATCGAATCCACCGTGGTGGGAACCCGACAGTTCGCCAAGCGGCAACTCACCTGGTTCTGCGCCGATCCGCGCGTGCACTGGCTGCCGGCCGAGGATCCGCTGCTGGTGAATCGCGCGCTGGAGTTGGTCCGCTCCGGAACACATGCGGATTAGCATGGTCCGGTGACCAGCAACCAGCCTGAAGCCCTTCCCCAGGACACCACCGCGGAGGACACCGCACCGGACACCAATGCACCAGACGCCCCGACCGCTGACGAATCCGTGCGAGCTGATACCACGCCTGGTTCGACGTCGGATGCCAGGTCGGCGGGCAACGTCCTGGACGGGTCCCTGATGGACAGCGTTTTCGGTGAACTGACCGGTGTCCCTTTCCTGAAGGGCCACGGGACAGGCAACGACTTCGTCGTCGTCGTCGACCCGGAGGGCCGCCTCCTGTTGGCCGATGACACCGTCCGGCTGGCCTGCGACCGACACCAGGGCATCGGGGGTGACGGTTTCATCCGGGTGATCCGGTCGGCCAACCTGCCCGAGGGCCAGGAACTGCTCGAGCACACCCCGGATGCTGAATGGTTCATGGACTACCGCAACGGTGACGGGTCGATCGCCGAGATGTGCGGCAACGGGGTCCGGGTCTTCGTCCACGTGCTGGTCGGCCAGGGACTCGTGGACCTGGCGCACGGGGAGACCGTGCGGATCGGAACGCGGGCGGGGGTCAAGACCGTGGCCCGCACTGCAGACGGATACGCCGTGGACATGGGCCCCTGGGGGTTCATCGACGGCGACGGCGCCCGTTCCCGCGGTTCGGATGCCGTGGTGACGGCCAAAGGACTGCGCGTCCCGCGACCCGCCGTGTCCATCACCATGGGCAACCCCCACACCGTGGTGGCCCTGGCGGAAGGCGAGAAGCTCGACGCGCTGCAACTACACGCCGCGCCGCAGGTTCGACCCACCCCGCCCGACGGGACGAACGTGGAGTTCGTGGTCCCGATCGACGAGGAAGGTCAGGGCTCGGAGGAGATCGGCCGCATCCGGATGCGCGTCCACGAACGTGGCGTGGGGGAGACCCAGTCCTGCGGCACCGGTGCGTGCGCGGCGGCCGCCGCCACCCGCTTCTGGGCGGGGGAATCCGCACCGGACGAATGGGTCGTGGAAGTCCCGGGTGGAGCCGTCTCGGCCACGTTCGTGGAAGGGCCGCACGGTGCCGAGCACGTGGTGCTCGCGGGTCCCGCGACCGTCGTGGCTAGCGGGACGTTCGGCTGACGCGCAGGACCCTGAAGCCCTTCGACGTCGAATCCCGGGTCACCGACCACGGTTCCCCGGTCGCTTCCGGCAACGCACGGGTCAGCCAGGTCTGCAGCGAATCCGCCCCCAGATTCTTCTGGACCACCAGCCACGCCTCGCCCCCCGGGGTGAGTCTCGGCAACCACAGGAGCAACAGTTCGCGCAGGGCCTCCTTGCCGATGCGGATGGGCGGGTTCGACCAGATCACGTCGAATCGCCGGTCCTCCGGGACCTCCTGCGGCAGGTAGGCCTCTGCGGTGACCGAGTACGCGGCCGCGTTGTCCCGGGTCAGGGCCAGAGACCGCTCGTTGACGTCCACCGAGGTGACGCGCGGACGCGCGTCGTCCCGCTCGCCGTCCGCCCGCCCCGAGAAGCCGAGGGCCAGTGTGACGGGCCCCCAGCCGCAGCCGAGGTCCAGGAACTCGGCACCCAAGGGATCCGGGACGGCGTCCAGGAGAACCGCGGTGCCTTTGTCCAGAGCACCCGGGGAGAAGACACCGGCGGCAGTGACCACTCGTACCCGGCGCCCGCGAATCTCGACCTCGAGCTCCGAGCGGTTCTCGGGACCATCGGGTGTGGTGAAGTAGTGCGCCATCATGCCCGCTAGCCTAGGGGGAACCAGCCCGGTTCCGGTGCCGTAACCGATTGGAACAACCGGGCATCGGCCGTCGTTGTGTTCTGGACGGCAGAAGCCGTGCCATCAGTACCTTCCGAAAAGGATTCATGACCAACACCCACACCCAACCCGAACAGCCCGTCGGCGGCGACCGCCGCGGACACTCGCCCTCTGCGCAGGAACTCGAGGACGTCGTCGAACGTGTCCTGTCCCGAGCGCGTGCGGGACGTTCGGCCGCCGAACGCGACGCCGACGGCGCAGCGGCACCCGCCGAGGACTCCGGCCACGTACTCGGAGGCAGGGCCCGCGAACTCTCCGAGCGCACGGTCCACACCGGAGCCGACGGCGACCAGTACGACCTCGCCGCCCGCCAGTCCCTGCGGCGCGTGGCCAACCTGTCCACCGAACTCGAGGACATCACCGAGGTCGAGTACCGCGAACTGCGCCTGGAGAAGGTGGTCCTGGCCGGCCTGTGGACCTCGGGCCGCATTGAGGACGCCGAGAACTCCCTGCGCGAGCTCGCCGCGCTGGCCGAGACAGCGGGCTCCGAAGTCCTGGATGGCGTGATCCAACGCCGCGCCACACCGGACCCGGCCACCTACCTGGGCTCGGGCAAGGCACTGGAACTCAAGGACATCGTCGCTGCGACCGGGGCGGACACGGTGATCGTGGACGAAGAACTCGCACCCTCCCAGCGCCGCGCGCTGGAAGACGTGGTCAAGGTCAAGGTCATCGACCGCACCGGTCTGATCCTGGACATCTTCGCCCAGCACGCCAAGTCCAAGGAGGGCAAGGCACAGGTCGAACTGGCCCAGCTCGAGTACATGCTGCCGCGCCTGCGTGGTTGGGGTGGCAACCTGTCCCGTCAGGCCGGTGGACGCGCCGCCTCGGGTGAAGGCATCGGCTCCCGCGGTCCGGGTGAGACCAAGATCGAACTGGACCGCCGTCGGATCCGTGCCCGGATGGCCAAGCTCAAGCGCGAGATCGCGGCCATGAAGCCCGCCCGTGAGGCCAAGCGACTGAACCGGCGACGCAACGCCGTGCCCTCCGTCGCGATCGCGGGGTACACGAACGCCGGGAAGTCCTCGCTGCTGAACCGCTTGACGGACGCCGGGGTGCTCGTGGAGAACGCGCTGTTCGCCACGCTGGACCCGACGGTCCGCAAGGCCACGACGCCCGACGGCATCGGCTACACGCTCTCGGACACCGTGGGTTTCGTGCGTTCGCTGCCCACGCAACTGGTCGAGGCCTTCCGCTCCACGCTCGAGGAAGTGGCCGACGCCGACCTCATCCTGCATGTGGTGGACGGTGCCCACCCGGATCCGGAGGGACAGATCCACGCGGTTCGCGAGGTGCTGGCCGACATCGAGGCGAGCCAGCTGCCGGAAATCATCGTGGTCAACAAGGCCGACGCCGCGGACCCGTTCGTGATCGAGCGGTTGCGCAACACGCACAAGAACGTGGCGGTCGTGTCCGCCCACACGGGCCAGGGCATCGAGGAACTCAAGGAACTCATTTCGCAGTCGATCCCGCGACCCGACCACGTCCTGGACCTGGTGGTGCCCTACAGCGACGGCGACGTCGTCTCCCGCCTCCACGGGTGGGACGCGGAGATCCTGCGCACCGAGTACCTGGCGGAGGGCACGCACCTGCTGGTCAAGGTCCGCGAGGACCTGGCCGGTGAACTCGCACCGTTCGTCCCGGAGCACCCGCCGGAGTTCGCTGAGGCTGACACGACTCAGACCGACTCGCCGGAACCCCGGTAGGAGCACGTCCGATGCCGACCACCACAGCACCGGGAACCGGTGTCCGTGACGCCGAGGGACGCCCGATCACGGATCGTCCCGAGACCTTCCCCGGGGCACTGGATGCCTTGAACCTGCTCGACACTGCGGTGGAAGCCCTGGGCGGGCAACGCCGCGACGGGCAACGCTTCATGGCCGCCAAGGTGGCCGAGGCCCTGGACACCGGCCGTCACCTGCTGGTGCAGGCCGGCACCGGGACCGGCAAGTCCCTGGCCTACCTGACCCCGGCGCTGCACCACGCCGCCGGGCGACGCGGTGCGGGGGCGGGGCCGGTCGTCGTCGCCACGGCCACACTCGCGCTGCAGTCCCAGGTGGTCGGCCGTGACGTCCCTCGTCTGCTCTCGGCCCTGGAGGGTGAGCTGCCGGAAGGGATGGACGTCGCCCTGCTCAAGGGGCGCAGCAACTATGCGTGCCTGCACAAGCTGGAAGGCGGCTACCCCCAGGACGACGACGGTGCGCTGTTCGCGGCCCCCGGCGAGGGAAACCACCCCGGCGGTGGGCAGGTGTCGGCGCTGGGACGCGAGGTCCAACGGCTCCGGGACTGGGCCCAGACCACGGACACGGGGGACCGGGACGAAGTCCTGCCCGGTGTCACCGACACCGCCTGGCGGCAGATCTCCGTGACCGCACGCGAGTGCCTGGGTCGGTCCTGCCCGTTCGTGGAGGAGTGCTTCGGGGAATTGGCTAAGGCCCGCGCCGCCGATGCCGACGTGGTGATCACCAACCACGCCCTCCTGGCGATCAACGCGTTCGAGGACGTGCAGGTGTTGCCCGAACACGACGTGGTGATCATCGACGAGGCGCACGAACTGCGGGACCGCGTCACCGGAGCCGTGACGGGAGCGCTGTCCGCAGCCGCCGTACGGGCCGCCGCAACCTCCATCCGCAAACACACCTCCGCGAAGTCGGACGATCTCTCCGCCGGGGCCGACGATCTGGAACGGGCCCTCGAAGGGGTCCCGGCCGAGTTGTTGGCCCGGGGACTCACGGACCGCATGGGCGCCTCCGTCGTGCGGATCCGCGACGCCGCGCGCCAGGCCCTCACGGACTCGAAGCCGGAGAAGGGTGCGGGGTCGGCGGATGCCGATGCCGACGGCGGACGCCAGATGGCGCGCTCGCGGGTCACGGAGATCCTGGAGCTGTGCGAACGCATGACCGAAGCCGACGACGCCCGCGAGGTCCTGTGGCTCTCCCGCACCGGCGGGTGGGAACCGGGCCGCGGCTACGTCCCGGCGGAGGACACGGACCCCGCCGTGCTGAACATCGCCCCGCTGTCCGTGGCTGGGCGGTTGCGCGAAGGCCTCTTCGACGGACGGACCGTGGTCATGACCTCCGCGACCCTGTCCGTGGGGGCGTCCTTCGACGCCGTGGCGGGCGACCTGGGGCTCCAGGGACCCGGTGCCCCGCGGTGGGAAGGGGTGGACGTCGGCAGCCCGTTCGACTACCCCCGGCAGGGCATTCTCTACACGGCTCGGCACCTGGAGAAGCCCGGGCGTCAGCTGGCTCCTGCGATGCTGGAGGAAACCGTTGACCTGATCGAGGCCTCCGGGGGCGGCGCACTGGGACTGTTCTCCTCCCGCCGGGCCGCGGAGGAAGCCGCAGAGTACGTGCGCGAACGCACGGAACACCCGATCCTCTGCCAGGGCGATGCCTCCCTCAACTCACTGGTCAAAGAATTCACGGAGGATCCCGCCACGTGCCTGTTCGGAACCATGAGCCTCTGGCAGGGCGTCGACGTCCCGGGGGATGCGTGTCGGCTGGTCCTGATCGACCGGATCCCGTTCCCGCGCCCCGACGACCCCCTGGCCACGGCACGCGCGAAGGCCATCGCGGAGGCGGGGGGCAACGGATTCATGGGCGTTTCCGCAACCCACGCCGCCGTGCGCCTGGCACAGGGCGCGGGCCGGCTCATCCGCAGCGCGTCCGACAAGGGCGTGGTGGCGATCCTGGACTCACGCCTGGCAACGGCCCGGTACGGGGGGTTCCTGCGCTCGAGTCTGCCGCCCATGTGGGCCACACAGGACCGTGACGTGGTGCTCGCGGCGCTGCGCCGCCTCAACAACGACTGACCCGCCACTGACCTTCGGCAGGACTGCGGCTGATTCGCGCGCTCTCCCATACGAGGGCACTGACGGTACCTGCCCCGCCTCCGTCCACGGCGCTAGTCTCAGACGTGGACGGCGTCGACCGACGCGCCATACGTTCGGCACGAGGAGCAGCAACCATGCGTGGAGCCATCATTCACGGACCCGGCGACGTACGGGTCGAGGACCGTGAGGAACCGCAGATCGAGAAGCCCACGGACGCCGTCCTCCGGGTCAGCGCGGCTTGCGTGTGTGGATCGGACATGTGGCCGTGGCGGGGCATCGACGAGACCAAGGACCCGAGCCCGATGGGTCACGAGTACGTGGGCGTGGTTGAACAGATCGGCGCGGAGGTCACGAACGTCAAGGTCGGCGACTTCGTCGTCGGTTCCTTCATGGCCTCCGACAACACGTGCGAGATCTGCCAGGACGGGTACCAGTCCCGGTGCCTGCACGGAGAGTTCGCCTGCCCCACCGGAGCGCAGTCGGAACTCATGCGGGTTCCGCTGGCCGACGGGACGCTCGTCGCCACGCCGGGGCAGCCGGACGATGACCTGATCCCGTCCCTGCTGACCGCCTCCGACGTGCTGGGAACCGGTTGGTTCGCCGCCGTGGCCGCGGAAGCGGGTCCCGGCAAGACCGTGGCAGTCGTGGGCGACGGCGCCGTCGGGTTGCTGGGGATCCTGGCCGCCAAGCAGCTCGGAGCCGAGCGGATCATCGCCATGAGCCGGCACGAATCGCGGCAGAAGCTGGCCCGCGAGTTCGGCGCCACGGACATCGTGGAGGAGCGAGGCGACGACGGTGTGGCCCGGATCAAGGAGATGACCGGCGGCTACGGGGCCCATTCCGTGATCGAAGCGGTCGGCACCCAGGAGTCCATGCTGCAGGCCATCCACTCCACCCGCCCCGGCGGGCACGTCGGCTTCGTCGGCGTGGCGCACGACGTCGCCCTGCCCGGAGACGCGCTGTTCGGCGCGGAGGTCCACCTGCTCGGCGGACCGGCACCGGTACGGCGCTTCCTGCCCGAGCTGATCGATCTGATCCTGAAGCGCGAGATCAACCCCGGCAAGGTCTTCGACCTGGAAGTCCCGTTGGAGGAGATCGCGGAAGGCTACAAGGCCATGGACGAACGCCGCGCCATCAAGGCGCTCGTTCGCATGTGAGATCAGAGGTCCAGAAGGAGAACACCATGGAACGGTTCAACAACCATCAGACCGGCCAGGGCCCTGCAGAGCGGTTCGTCGGAGACGTCTACGTCGACGGCATCGTGTCCGAACCGGGTACCTCCAAGCTCACCGCAGCGCACGTGCGTTTTGCCCCGGGCGCTCGCACCAACTGGCACACCCACACGCTCGGGCAGAGCCTCTACTGCACGGACGGCGTGGGCGTCGTCGTCAACCGGGCCGGTGAGGTCATGGTCTTGCGCGCGGGGGAGACCGTGTGGGCGGCCGAAGACGAGGAGCACTGGCACGGGGCCCTGGACGACCGGTTCATGGCTCACGTGGCCATGCTCGAATCAGTCGACGACACGGACCCGACCACGTGGCTCGAGCCCGTTGACGACGACGAGTACGCCCGCGCGATGGCCGTGGCCAAGAAGGAACTGGGGTGGGCATGAGCGAGAACGCCGCCGGGCCCGGTCCTGCCCCGGAGGATCCGGGGCAGGACCGTGTCGAACGATCGGAAAAGGTCTTCGAACGGCTCTTCGGGGTGCGGGACCGGCACGCCCCGGAGAAGCACCCGGAGTTCATGCAGATCCTGCGTTCCGTCATCTTCGGTGACGTGTTCGCCACCGGTGACTTGGACGACCGGACGCGGGAACTGGTCACGGTGAGTGTCCTGGGCGCGTTGCAGACCCTTCCGCAGTTGCGGGCACATTCGGCGGCGGCACTCAACGTGGGAGTGAAACCCGTCGAACTCCTGGAGACCGTCTATCAGCTGGCGCCTCTCATCGGGTTTCCCCGGGCTCTCAACGCCATAGGCGTGGTCTCCGAGGTTCTCACCGAGCGTGGCCAAACGCTTCCGTTGCCGACGCAAGGGACGGTCGACGACGACGACCGTCACGCCCGCGGGCTCGAGATCCAGCGCGAGTTGTACGGGGACGAGATTGCAGAGTCGACGGAGGGGCTGCCCGGGGAGTTTGCCTCCGCGGTCCCCGGATTCCTCACGGATTTCCATTTCGGTGACTTCTGGACCAGAGGGGGCCTGGACGTCGCCACCCGGGAGTTGTTGTTGCTCGTGGCGATCGCCGCAGCCGGTCTGACCCCGCAACTCGAGCCCCACGTGGCCGCCGCCGTCCGTGCCGGCAACGACGTCGAGACGGTCCTTGCGGCGCTGGTTCAGGGTTTCCCCTACATGGGCTACCCGGCGGCGTTGAACGCCATCCGCCAGGTCCAGGCCTACCTTCGCGAAGTCTGAACCGGAACAGCCAGAACCCCGGATATCGGGGAAACCCAGGAACCACGGTCCATCCGGACCGTGGTTCCGTCATGACGGTTCCGGATGCGCGGGGCCGTCAGAGGCTGCGGAGCACGGAGACCACCTTGCCCATGACGGTTGCGTGGTCACCCAGGATGGGTTCGTACATCGTGTTCTGCGGCAACAGCCACGTGTGACCGTCGCGCTGTCGGAATGTCTTGACCGTGGCCTCGTCGTCCAGCAGCGCTGCCACGATGTCACCGTTCTCGGCCGTGTTCTGCTGTCGGACGACCACCCAGTCGCCGTCGCAGATGGCGGCGTCGATCATCGAATCACCGCGGACCTTGAGCATGAACAGCTCACCGCGGCCGGTGAGCTGACGCGGCAGCGCCACGGTGTCCTCGACCTGCTGGTCCGCGGTGATGGGCACACCCGCTGCGATGTGACCGACCAGGGGGACCAAGGCGACGTCGTCGGAGGACGAATCGGAGGACCGTGACACCGTACCGGTGCCCGTGCTTGCCGTGCTCGACGACGAGTCGCCGGTGGACCGCGCGGACGTGAACCGTGGGCGGAACTCCACGGTGTTCGAATCCGTCGCCTCCGTCCCGGTGTTCGATTCCTGGGCGGTCAACGGTGAGGTCGGGTCGAGTACCTCCATGGCTCGAGGCCGCTTCGGGTCCCGCCGGATACACCCTAGGCGCTCGAGTTGGTTGAGCTGGTGGGTCACGCTGGACAGCGAGGCGAGGCCCGCGAGGTCGCCGATCTCGCGCATCGACGGCGGGTAGCCGCGCTCCGTGATCGAGCGGCGGATGACGTCGAGGATCTTCTGCTGCCGCGCGGACAAGGGACGTCGCCCGGACAGGTCTTGCGGCTGCCCCGGATCAGAGGTCTTGCGGTCGCTGGGTGCCATGGCCGTCCTTTGGATGCGCTGCGGGATTCCTTGTGTTGTCCGACCCCCTGCGTTGACTGGTCCACGGTGAACCTCCCAACGCGGAGTTCCGTTGTCCGGAGCCGGTGAGGTGTTCGATCCCGACTCGATCTCGACGGGCTCGACGGGCCAACACCCCCTCAGGATATGGGAGTTCACTCACGTGATCAAACAAATGTTCGAAAGCGTGTCGACGCCGTTCGTACATACGTGCTAGAAATGTTCGAAACGGAATCGAACACCTGTTCGAGCCCCCAGGGTGATCTGTCGGGGGAACCGCAGTGGTTCACGGACCGGCGCCTCGGGTGAGGAACGGTCAGGACCTCGGAGGTCAGGCAGACCCCGGCAAGAAGGAGTGCATTCCAATGTCAGCCATCAGTTTCGGACCGCGTATCCAGCTCGGCTCGTCCGCACGTGTGGGCGGGGCGCCCGTCCTGCGGGGCCTACGCTCTGGCTGCCGTGCGTTCGCGGGCGAGGTCGCGGCGTCGGTGCCCGTGCTGCAGCGCAAGGAACGTGCGGATGCCACCAGCACCCGGAGCCGGGAAAGCGGCTCGGTGCACCTGACGCGACGGGGCCGCTTGCTCTTCATCGGCCTTCCCGTGATGCTGGCCACCGTGGCCGCCGCAGTGGCCCTGCTGGTCATCGTCGCCCCGGCCACGGTCACCGCGAGCACCGAACCCGCCGAGGGCAACGGGACTGAAATCGTGACCGTGGACCCCGGCCAGAGCATGTGGGAAATCGCCGGCAGCGTGGATTCCTCACGGGACACCCGCGCGGTGATCTCCGAGATCGTGGAACTCAACGACCTGGAGTCCCAGGCCGTGACCACCGGTCAGCAGCTCCTGGTCCCCGCCAACTGAGGTACGCAAGGGGAGGGCGGCTCCCGAACGGACCGTTGCCGCGCCGTGCGGTCGCACGGTCGTCGTCGTTGTGAATCGCGGCCCGGGCCCGTGCCTCGTAGACTGGCCCGGTGACTGAGCCCAACGACCGCACCGAACTTCTCAACGCCCTGCCCCTGCGTGACGACCTGCGTGACAAGAGCCCGTACGGGGCCCCGCAGCTCGACGTGGCGGTCACGCTCAACACCAACGAGAACACCCATCCGGTCCCCGCTGACGTCCAGCAGGCGATCGTGGAGGAGGTCTCCCGCGCCGCGCGCGGGCTGAACCGTTACCCGGACCGGGAGTTCACTCAACTGCGTCAGGAGCTGGCCCAGTACCTGGGCCACGGGCTGTCGGCCGAGAACCTGTGGGCCGCCAACGGGTCCAACGAGATCCTGCAGCAACTCATGCAGGCCTTCGGGGGCCCGGGACGCGCGGTCCTCTCGTTCGTCCCGACCTACTCGATGTACCCGATCCTGGCGGCGGGCACGAACACCGAATTCATTGCCGGTCAGCGGGCAACCGACTTCACACTGACCCCGGAATCGGCGGCGGACCAGGTGCGCGAACACCGCCCCAGCATCGTGATCCTCTGTTCCCCGAACAACCCCACCGGTACAGCGCTTGACGACGACGTCGTGGAGGCCGTGTACCAGGCAGGGGAGGAGAGCAACACGATCGTCGTCGTGGACGAGGCCTACGCCGAGTTCGCCCGCAATCCCGCGGCCACCGCCCTGCGATTACTGCCCGGTCGCCCCCGCCTGGTGGTGACCCGGACCATGTCCAAGGCCTTCGCCCTGGCCGGTGCTCGGATCGGTTACTTCGCCGCCGCGCCGGAGGTCAGTGACGCCGTGCGTTTGGTGCGCCTGCCCTATCACCTGTCCGCGGTCACCCAGGCGACGGCGCTGGCTGCCCTGCGGCACCGTGAAACGCTCATGGCCGACGTCGAAGACATCAAGATGCAGCGCGACCGGATCGTGGACGAGCTCAAACGCATGGGGCTCGAACCGGCCCATTCCGATTCCAACTTCGTGTTCTTCGGCGGCGATTTCGACTCCGGGGACATGTGGCGCCACCTCCTGGAACGTGGCGTTCTCATCCGCGACGTCGGAATCCCGAGCCACTTGCGGGTGACGTCCGGGACCGAGCAGGAGACCACCGCCTTCCTGGACGCCGTCGAGGCATTTCTGGACCGCAAGACCGACACCGAGCACCCCACGGAGACCGTGTGAGCACCACCGACCAGCCCACCGAAACCACCGCCCGTGACGGCGCAGCCCGTGGCCGTACGGCCCGCGTGGAGCGCAAGACCAACGAATCGCAGATCGCCGTGGAGGTGAGTCTGGACGGCACGGGGGAGAACCAGATCTCCACCACCGTCCCGTTCTACGACCACATGCTCACCGCGCTGTCCAAGCACTCCCTGATCGACCTCAAGGTCGAAGCCACGGGGGACACCCAAATCGACGTGCACCACGTCGTGGAGGACACGGCCATCGTGATCGGCGAAGCCATCAAGGAGGCGCTGGGGGACAAGCGCGGCATCCGGCGTTTCGGGGAAGCCTCCGTCCCGTTGGACGAGGCGCTGGCCCGCGCCGTCGTCGACGTGTCCGGCCGCCCGTACTGTGTCCACGTCGGCGAGCCCGAAGGCCAGCAGTACCACCTGATCGGCGGGCACTTCACGGGATCGATGGTCCAACACGTGTTCGAGTCGTTGACCTTCCACGCGGAGATCTGCCTGCACATGGAACTCGTGCGCGGCCGGGATCCCCACCACATCGCGGAAGCACAGTTCAAGGCGCTGGCCCGCGCCCTGCGATCCGCCGTCGAACCGGACCCGCGGGTCACCGGAGTGCCTTCGACCAAGGGCGCCCTGTGATGCGGGAGGCCTCGGACGGTGTGACCCCCGAAGGCAAGACCATCCCGGCCCCTGAGACCGTCGGCGCCGGGCCCACGGGATCCACCCACGCGGAACCGGTCGTCGTCGTGCTCGACTACGGGGCCGGGAACGTCCGCTCCGCCGTACGGGCCCTCGAGGCGGCCGGTGCTCGCGTCCTGTTGACGCGCGACAAGCAGGCAGCCCTGGACGCCGACGGCCTGGTGGTCCCCGGCGTCGGGGCGTTCCGGGCCGTGGTCGACGGGCTCCGCGAGGTCGGCGCCGTCCCGCTGATCGAACGCCGTCTGATGGGTGGCCGCCCGGTCCTGGGAATCTGCGTGGGGCTGCAGGTGCTCTTCGACCGAGGGGTCGAGCACGGGGAGGAGACCGAGGGGCTGGGGCAATGGCCCGGCACGGTCGAGCGGCTTCGCGCCCCCGTGGTTCCACACATGGGGTGGAACACGGTTCGGACGCCGCCGGAAACCGAACTGTTCAAGGGCATCGAGGACCAGCGGTTCTACTTCGTGCATTCCTACGGGGTGCAGGACTGGAACTTCGAGGTCGGGAGCAGCCACATGGTCCCGCCGCAGGTCACCTGGTCGGAGCACGGTGCGCCGTTCGTGGCTGCGGTCGAGAACGGGGCTCTGTGCGCCACCCAGTTCCACCCGGAGAAATCCGGTGAGGCCGGCCTGCAGTTGCTCCGCAACTGGATCGCCACCCTGCCGACCACGGGCCGCCTTGATGCCCTCCTCGAGCAGCGCCATGACGACGACGGCCTGCCGGAGGCCACCTCCCAGGCTCAGGCCGAGGCTGCTGCCGGGAGAGAAGCATGAGCTGGTCCGTGATTCTGATGGTCCTGGGCGCCTTCCTGGCCGGAGGCGTCATCTCGTTCCACCAGCAGGGGTTCCCCAAGTGGGTCGTGGGCCTGGTGGCCCTGGCCTCGGCAGCGCTGATCGTCTACGGCGGCTGGTCCTGGCTGGTCGGCCTGAACGCCTGAGAATTCACGTGCCCCATCCGGCCCGGAACCGGCCCCAACCGGCCCAGAACCGCCACTGTGGTCACCGCGAGAACCAACCCGAGAACATTCGTGAGGAAACACATGACTGAGAACACCGCCGAACGCGTGGCAGAACTCGCCGCTCAGGGACAGGGCCTGCCGCGCCTGGAGCTGCTGCCTGCCGTGGACGTGCGCGACGGCCAGGCCGTCCGCCTGGTTCAGGGGGAGTCTGGCTCGGAGACCGGTTACGGCGACCCGCTCGAGGCGGCGCAGGCCTGGCAGGACGCGGGAGCCGAGTGGCTGCACCTGGTCGACCTGGACGCCGCGTTCGGCACGGGCGAGAACATCGACGTCCTGACCCGGGTGGCCCAGGCCCTGGACCTCAAGGTCGAGATGTCCGGCGGCATCCGCGACGACGAATCACTGGAACGCGCTCTGTCCCTGAACCCCGCGCGGGTGAACCTCGGCACGGCGGCCCTCGAGAACCCCGAATGGACCCGGAAGGTCCTCGCCGAGCACGGTGACAAGATCGCCGTCGGGCTGGACGTCCGCGGAACCACCCTGGCCGCGCGCGGTTGGACCAAGGAAGGCGGCGACCTCTGGGAGGTGCTCGACCGCCTGGAAGCGGATGGTTGCTCGCGCTACGTCGTGACGGATGTGACCAAGGACGGCACGCTCAAGGGCCCCAACGTGGAGTTGCTCAAGGACGTTGCGCAGCGGACCAACAAGCCCGTCGTGGCCTCCGGTGGCATCGCCACCCTCGAGGACATCGCGCAGCTGCGACAGCTGGTTCCCGCCGGCGTGGAGGGCGCCATCATGGGCAAGGCGCTCTACGCGGGCCGCTTCACGTTGGAACAGGCCCTCGACGTCGCCGGCCGTCCCCCCGCCTGATGGCCTCCGAACAGACCCCGGGTGGACGGCAGCTGCCCCCGCACATCGCGGCTCAGCTCCGCAGTGCCGGAGGCGAAACGGACACCGGTGGTCAGGCATGGGCCGGGCGTGATCTGGCGCACGGGCACACCCACCAGTTCGCTGACGACGACGGGGCCGCCGACCGTGCCCTGGCCCGCGTCCTTGAGCGCTGGGAAGTCGGGGAGGCCGACGAGACCGACGTGGTGGCCGCCTTGGCGGACACCAGGCTGTTCGTCCCGGTGTTCGCGGAGGTCAGCCACGCCGAGATCACGGAGGACGGGCTCGTGGCGGACAAGGAAGCCGACATGTCGTTGGTGACCCTGCAGGCCGCTGACGGGCGCAAGGCGCAACCCGTCTTCACCTCGGACCGCCTCATCGGGCAGTGGCATAAGGAAGCCCGTCCGGTCGCCGCGCAGGTCCGCAAGATCGCGCTCGCTGCGGTCAAGGACGGCACGGAATTACTGGTCCTGAACCCGGGGTCCGCCCAGCCCTTCGTGGTCAGGCGCCCCGCGCTGTGGGCCGTGGCCAAGGCGGAGACCTGGCGTCCGTCGTACGCCGATGCCGACGTGTCCCGCGCCGTGCTCGACGCCGCCCTGGGGCTGACGGGGGTGGCCGGAGCTCACGTCCGCCCCGGCCGTGGCGCCAACGCGGTGGCACCCAACGGCAACCCTCTGCGCGGCGGAGGGCCGGGGCCCGAACTCAACGTGGTCCTTCAGCTGCTCCCCGGTCTGGACCGTGACCGGTTGAACGCGGTTCTGGAGGTCTTTCAACTGCGGATCGCCAGGGAACCGGCGTTGGCCGACGGCGTCGATTCCCTGGAGATCACGCTGGAGACCGCTCAGCTGTAGACCGGGCCGGTGAACTTCTCGCCCGGTCCCTGCCCCGGCTGATCGGGATAGGGGGAGGCCTCGCGGAAGGCCAACTGCAGGGAGCGCAGGCCGTCGCGCAACGGTGCTGCGTGTTGGGAACCGATTTCCGGGGCGGCCGCGGTCACGAACCCCGCCAGGGCCGTGATGAGCTTGCGTGCCTCGTCCAGGTCCTTGAGGTCATCCGCGTCGGGGGAGTCGGCCAGGCCGCACTTCACGGCGGCCGCAGACATCAGGTGCACCGCCGACGTGGTGATCACCTCGATCGCGGGAACCTCCGCGATGTCACGCATCTGTTCGTCCACGGCCGCCTTCGTCTCGGGTTCCAATCCACCGACGCCGGAACCCTGGTCGTGCGGGTCGGAAGGGGCGTCGTCGTCGAAGCGGAAGGTGTTCTCGGAAGTCATACGCGCAAGCCTAAGGGGCGACCGGTACCGGTGTTGCATGCTGGTGGTGCAACGAAGTGACAGTGCAACGGGCAGCGCCGTGGAGGTGCTGCCGTTCGCGACGTACGTCATCCCCGGGAGGTGGATCGCGGAACATGATGGCGGAACAAACTGTGTTGATGACCGGCGCCACTCGCGGTATCGGTCACGTGGCGGCGCGTCGAGTCCTGGCCGAGAGCCCGCAGTCGCACCTGCTCGTCCTGGCTCGTCCCGGGACCCCTGACGTGGTGCGTTCCTTCGGGGCGGATCCTGCGCGGGTTTCCGTGATCGACGCCGATCTGGCGTCCATGGGCAGTATGCAAGCGGCTGCTTTCCATGTGGCGGCACTGGTCTCCGACGGTGTTGTCCCTCCCATCCGTGTCATGGCCCTCAACGGGGGAGTGCAACACACCAACGCGCTGACCGTGACCGAAGACGGATTCGAATCGACTTTTGCGGTCAATGTCCTGGCCAACCACGTCTTGATCCGACTGCTCGGAGAAGACGCTGCACCGGCCGCGCACACGGTGGTGACCGTCAGCGACACGCACTTCGGCGACCTCCGGCACAACCTCGGGATGGTGCCGGGCCCGCGGTGGGCTGATCCGCAGACCCTGGTCCGTCCCGGAGCCTTCCCCCGCCCTGCGCGCGCCAGCGCTGGGCGCATGGCCTATTCGACCAGCAAACTGGCTGGGATCTACCTGGTTCACGCCTACTCCCGACACTTTGCCGGTGACGGCACGTTCCACGCGTACAACCCTGGTTTCGTGCCGGCGACGGGCCTGGCTCGAGAAGCCGCGGCACCGGCGAGGTACGTGATGAGACGCATCATGCCCCTGCTCACCCTGTCGCCGCTGGCCACATCGGCGCAACGTGCCGGCGAGTTGCTGACGGACGCCATGTTCGCCGGGAACGCAGCGCCCAATGGCGCCTACATCGACCGTGGGCGCGTCGTGGATTCCTCCCCTGAGTCTTATGACATCGGCCGCGAGACTGAACTCTGGGACGCCGTCGAATCTCTCACGGCACCCTTTCTGGGACCTGATTCCGATAGGCAGTGACCACAGCCCCGCCCGGTGCCTACGACGGGAGGCGGATCACGTCGCGGCCCCTGCCCGTCCCGCGGCTCCCCGTGTATAATGGTCGGCAGTGCGCAAGTGGAGGTGACTCCCACCCGCGCGGACGCAGCGGCAGAAGGACCTGCTCGCAGCAGTCCCCGGGTAAGAGACGAAGAATCGTCCGCCCAACGGTCCCGACGGACCGACGATCGCAGCAACGGTTGCGATGGTGGAACCCCGGTGGTTCCGTGGCGACGTTCACCGTGACCTCCGCTTGGCCCTCATGGCAGCGGAGGTTTTTTTGTTGCCATCGCACTCGAAGAGCACCAGGACGCCGGGGTGGAACCCGGCTGTAGATCAGGAGTCAAGCATCAGCGATCCACGCATCAACGACAGAATCCGAGTCCCCGAGGTCCGTCTTGTGGGCCCCGGTGGTGAGCAGGTTGGCATCGTCCGAGTTGAGGACGCCATGCGACTTGCCCGCGAATCGGACCTGGATCTGGTCGAGGTGGCTCCCAACGCTAAGCCGCCTGTGGCCAAGCTCATGGACTTCGGCAAGTACAAGTACGAAGCCGCGGTCAAGGCCCGTGAGTCCCGCAAGAACCAGACCAACACCAACCTCAAAGAGGTCCGTTTCCGTCTGAAGATCGACGACCACGACTACGAGACCAAGGTCGGTCACGCTCGTCGCTTCCTGGGCGAGGGCGACAAGGTCAAGGCCATGATCCAGTTCCGCGGCCGTGAGCAGTCCCGCCCGGAAATGGGCGTCCGCCTGCTGCAGAAGCTCGCGGAGGACCTGGAGGAGTTCGGCCAGGTCGAATCCAGTCCGCGCCAGGACGGCCGCAACATGGTCATGGTGCTGGGCCCGCTCAAGAACAAGTCGGAGGCCCGTGCGGCCGCCCGGCGTGCGAAGCACTCGGAGGAAACCGAGTCGCGCGTGCCGCTCAAGACCAAGTCCTCGCGGCGTGACCGTGAGCGTGAAGCCCGCGCGGCCGGGATGATCGACACCGAGTCCGCGCTGCCGGTTGGTGGAAACAGCATCGGGGAAGCCATCCCCGATGAGCTGCGGAAGATGGCCGAGCAGAAGTTCGAGGTGCCGGAAGGTGCCCCGCCGCTGAAGGTCTCCGAGGACCAGCCGCCTGTGATGGCTCCCAAGGAGGAGCGTCGCGAGCGTGGTGCTGGTGGTCGCGGCCGCAGCGGTGAACGTGGCGGACCCCGCGGGGGAGATCGTCCCGATCGCGGGTCGGACCGCGGCGACCGCCCGGAGCGCAGCTCCGATCGCGGCGGCCGCCCCGGTGGGCGTCCGTCCTCCGCTCCCCGCACCGAGGGCAGCCGTCCGTCGTCGGGCCCGCGGACCGGTGCACCGGCCCGCTCGGCAGGCCCGCGTCCGGCGTCGTCGGCCCCGCGTCCCGCCAACGCACCGCGCCCCGCCGCACGACCCGCACCCGCACCGGGCGCGGCACCCAAGCCAGGAGGCGTGCCCAAGCCGGGTGCCTCCGCCAAGCCCGCACCGAAGCCCGGTGCCGGCCCGCGTCCCGGCCCCAAGCCGGGGCCTAGCCAGGGCTGAGACAGACTCAACCGTCGCACCCGGGACCGGGAGACGACGGATCGAGCACAACAGGCGGTGCCGCACCGAACACGTGCGGCACCGCGCAGACCAGGTCACCACACCGGTGACGCACCGTGAACGACGGTGAGATTCAACAAGGAGACGGCTGACATGCCGAAGATGAAGACCCACTCGGGTGCCAAGAAGCGCTTCAAGATCACGGGTTCGGGCAAGGTCAAGCGCCAGCAGGCCAACCGCCGCCACTACCTGGAGCACAAGTCCTCCCGCCTGACCCGCCGCCTTGCCGGCGACAAGATCGTCACCCCGGGCGAGGCCAAGGTCGTCAAGAAGATGCTGGGTAAGTGACCCCGGCTCTCTGAGCTCCCACGGGCGCCACGGCGTCCCGCACCCGAACGTGCAAGCCAACAACCGGTGCCCCAACCGGTGAGAACATCGAAGGAGTACACACGTGGCACGTGTGAAGCGGGCGGTCAACGCCCACAAGAAGCGTCGGACTACTCTGGAAGCCGCCTCCGGCTACCGCGGACAGCGCTCGCGCCTGTACCGCAAGGCCAAGGAACAGGTCATCCACTCGTACGTCTACAACTACGACCACCGTCGCGCCCGCAAGGGTGACTTCCGTCGTCTGTGGATCCAGCGCATCAACGCCGCTGCCCGCGCCAACGGCCTGACCTACAACCGCTTCATCCAGGGCCTCAAGCTGGCTGAGGTCGAGGTCGACCGCCGTATGCTCGCCGAGCTCGCCGTGACCGACGAGGCCGCTTTCGTGGCCCTGGTCGAGGTGGCCAAGAAGGCTCTGCCGGCTGACACCTCCGCTCCGCGCGACGCTGCCTGATCCTTTCTGGCGCGCACTGACGTGAGCATTCCGGAACGCCTCGCCGAATCCGTTCTGTCCAACCCCCGAGCCGATCGGGTCCGGACCGTAGCGGGTTTGGCGAGGCGTTCCGCGCGTTCCAAGCACGGACTGTTCCTGGCCGAGGGGCCGCAGAACGTCCGGGAGGCTTTGGCTGCCCACCTGGACCGCAGCACGGGGACGACGGCGATCGACGTCCCCGAACTGGACGCCCTGTACGTGACGGGAGACTGCCTGCAACACCACCCCGACATCGCGGAACTGGTGAGCCGGGCGGTCTCCGACGGGGCCTCGGATGTCCCTGGTGGGCAGCGGGTCTTCGTCCGCCTGGTGACGGACGAGGTGCTGCGTGCCATGTCCGATGCGCAGTCACCCCAGGGGGCGATCGCGGTGTGCCGCGTAGCTGCCCAGGTTCTCCCCGACGTCCTGGGCGGCGCTCGCCTCACGGCCGTCCTGTGCCGCGTCCAGGATCCCGGAAATGCGGGGACGATCATCCGGGCGGCGGATGCCGCCGGCGCCGACGCCGTCGTGCTGACCACCGGGTCCGTCGACCTCTTCAACCCCAAGACCGTGCGCTCGACCGCCGGTTCGCTGTTCCACCTGCCCGTGGTGTCGGGTGTTGAGTTCGGTGACCTCTTGGAGGTTGTCGGTGTCTCCGGGGCCCAACTGCTGGCCGCGGACGGATACGCGCCGCTTGATCTGGACACCCTCCAGGATGCCTCCGTGTCCGGTGCTGCCGCGCCGTGTGACCTCTCGGCGCCGACCGCCTGGCTGTTCGGCAACGAGGCGCAGGGCTTGTCCGAACAAGAGAAAGCCGCCGCAGCCCATCGCGTGGCCGTGCCCCTGTACGGGCGGGCCGAATCGCTCAACGTGGGGACCGCTGCCACGCTGTGCCTCTACGCATCCGCCAGGGCTCAGCGGAGAGGGGCGTCGTCGTGACCGAAGAGATCGGGCCGGAGTACGGGCCGGAGCACGTCTTCCGGACACAGGTGGTGGGCGCCGCCGTCCTCGATGACGCGGAGAACCCCACCCATTTCCTGGCCGCCCAGCGGGCGTACCCGGAGACACTGCGAGGCATGTGGGAGTTCCCCGGGGGCAAAGCGGACCCCGATGATGCCTCCTGCGAAGCCGCGTTGATCCGAGAGTGTTCCGAGGAACTCGACGTCCAGTTGCGCCTGCTGGACGAAATCCCCGGACCGCACGCCCAGGGCTGGCCGCTCAAGGAGTCCTCGGCCATGCGGGTCTGGACCGCCGTGGTCACCGACGGCGAACTGATGCTCGGCCCCCAGTACGACGGCGCCGACCACCTGGATCTGCGCTGGATCCCGCTGCACGACGACGGCGCAGCCGCCCGGGACCTCGAATGGATCCCGGCCGACCGTCCGATCGTGGAAGCCTTGCTCGCCCGGCTCCGCTGAGCCCTTTCCTCCCCGTCGACCACACCGCTGGTTGCGACCACACCGCGTGTCCGGGGTGCGGTCGACGGGAAACGGTGTGGTCGGCGGAAGGAACGGGAACTCGGTAGACTGTGTCCGGCCCGGGGCAGGAGTGACCTCGGGTCATTCCGCGCGTGGTGCGCCCTGCCAACGGGGACTCCGGTGAATCGACCCGGCCTCTGACGGCCGAGGCGGCTCCACCCGGAGCGCGCGTACCGAAAGCAGAGGTCAAGAAGCCGCATGTCCCAGAGCACGCCAGAACCGACACCGGAGAAGGACCCGGCCGAACCCCAGTCCGTCCAGACCGATGCCCCAGCGGATCCCGCCGTCGATCCCACGGACGAAGCAGCGGTGAACGCGGCGGTCGATCAGGCTCTGGCCGCCATCGACGCCGCCACGGACCTGGACCAGCTCAAGGTCGCCCGGCTGGCGCACACGGGGGAGAAGTCCCCGCTGGCCCTGGGCAACCGCGCGATCGGCAAGCTCCCCAAGGACCAGAAGGCCGTTGCGGGCAAGCTCATGGGACAGGCCCGCGGCCGCGTGAACAAGGCCGTTGCCGCCCGCCAGGAAGTCCTGGAGGCGGAGCACGCCGAACGGATCCTGGTCGAAGAGGCCGTGGACGTCACGGCCGCCGGACGACGACGTCGCATCGGCGGCCGTCACCCCATCAGCATGCTCATGGACCGTGCGGCGGAGATCTTCGTCGGCATGGGCTGGGAAGTGGCCGAAGGCCCCGAGGTCGAGTCCGAGTGGTACAACTTCGACTCCCTGAACTTCAAGCCCGATCACCCCGCCCGCCAGCTGCAGGACACGTTCTTCGTGGATCCGCCGGAATCGCACCTGGTCCTGCGCACCCACACCTCTCCGGTGCAGATGCGCTCGCTGCTCTCGCGCGACGTGCCGATCTACATCGTGGCCCCGGGCCGCGTGTTCCGCACGGATGAACTCGACGCCACGCACACGCCTGTGTTCCACCAGATCGAAGGCCTGGCCGTGGACAAGGGCCTGGCCATGTCGGATCTCAAGGGCACGCTGGAGCACTTCGCACGCCAGATGCTGGGCCCGGAGGCCAAGATCCGCCTTCGCCCCAACTACTTCCCGTTCACGGAGCCCTCGGCCGAAATGGACGTGTGGCACCCGAACGCCAAGGGTGGCCCGCGCTGGATCGAATGGGGCGGCTGCGGCATGGTGCACCCCAACGTCCTGCGTTCGGCGGGCGTGGATCCGGAGGTCTACTCCGGCTTCGCATTCGGCATGGGCATCGACCGCACGTTGATGTTCCGCAACAACGTCCCCGACATGCACGACATCGTCGAGGGTGACATTCGGTTCAGCCAGCACTTCGGAATGGAGGTCTGACATGCGCATTCCTTTGTCATGGCTGCGTGAGTACGCGCCGGTCCCGGAGGGGGCCACAGCCGAGCAGGTGCTCGAAACCATGGTGTCGGTCGGCTTCGAGGAGGAAGAGGTCCACCGGCCGTCGGACGAGATCTCCGGCCCCGTCGTCGTCGGTCAGGTCCTGAGCCGTGAGCCGGAGGAGCACTCCAATGGCAAGACGGTCAACTGGTGCCAGGTCCGCGTGGTCCCGGAAGGCCAGGAACAGAGCCTGACGGGCAAGGGCATTGAGCCCTCCGGCGTGCAGGGCATCGTGTGCGGTGCCCACAACTTCGAGGTCGGGGACAAGGTGGTGGTCACCCTCCCGGGTGCCGTGCTGCCCGGTGACTTCCGCATCACCCCGCGCAAGACCTACGGCCACACCTCCGCCGGCATGATCGCCTCCGTCCGGGAGCTCGGCATCGGCGACGACCACGACGGCATCCTGGTGCTCTCCCGGATCGGCCTGGACCCCGAACTCGGCACGGATGCCCTCGAACTGCTGGGACTGCACGACGAAGCCGCCGAGATCAACGTGACCCCCGACCGCGGCTACGGATTCTCGATCCGCGGGGTGGCGCGCGAGTACTGCCACGCGGTCAACGAACCGTTCCACGACTTCGTCCTGGACGCCGCCGGACAGGCCCCGGAAAGCACCGCCGACGGCGGTTTCCCCGTGGAGCTGGCCGACCAGGCCCCGATCAATGGCGTTCCCGGCTGCGACCGGTTCGTCACCCGCGTGGTCAAGGGCATCGACCCGTCACGGCCCACGCCGACCTGGTTGGCGTCTCGCCTGCGTCTGGCGGGGATCCGCTCCTTGAGCCTGCCGGTGGACATCTCCAACTACGTCATGCTCGAGTTCGGTCAGCCCTTGCACTTCTACGACCTGGCCAAGGTGAACCAGAAGATCGTGGTGCGGCGGGCTCAGGCGGGCGAGAAGCTGACCACGCTCGACGACAAGCAGCGCACGCTCGACGCCGAGGACCTGCTCATCACGGACGCTTCCGGCCCGATCGGCATCGCCGGCGTCATGGGCGGTGCCACCACCGAGGTCGGTGCGGACACCACCGACGTCCTGGTGGAGGCCGCGCACTTCGACCCCATCACGATCGCCCGCTCGGCCCGGCGCCACCGCCTTCCCTCCGAGGCATCCAAGCGTTTCGAGCGTTCGGTGGACCCGGAGATTCAGGCCGCGGCCGCACAGCGTGCCGTTGACCTCCTGGTCGAGTTGGCCGGAGGCACGGCCGAACCCGGCGCGGGTGAGGTGCGCGTCGAACGTCCCCAGTCCGAACCCGTCCGCCTCCCGGCCGGTTACGTCACCGAGCGCGTTGGAGTGGACTACACCCGGGAACGCATCGAGGAACTGCTGACCCGGATCGGTTGCACCGTGCAGCGGGCCGAGTCCAACGGCGCCGACGGCGACGCGGCCTGGCTGGTCACCCCGCCGTCCTGGCGGGCAGATCTGATCGCACCCGAGGACCTGGCCGAGGAGGTCGCCCGGCTGGACGGGTACGACAAGATTCCGTCCCGTCTGCCGATCGCGCCTCCCGGGCGTGGCCTGACCCGTCGTCAGGTCGGCCGCAAGCGCGTGCTGACCAGCCTGGCCGCGGCCGGACTGACCGAGGTGCTCAGCTACCCGTTCGTGGCAGCGGAGGAGAACACCCTGTGGGGCGCTCCGTCCACCGAAGCGGCCGTCGCCGGGGTGCAGTTGCACAACCCGATCTCCGAGGCCAAGGGGCGTCTGCGGGTCTCCGTGCTGCCAGGCCTGTTGGACACACTGCGGCGCAACCACGCCCGCGGGTTCCGTGACCTGGCCCTGTTCGAAGCCGGGCTGGTGTTCCTGCCGGGCAGCCAGGTCGGCTCGGCCCACGTGCCGCCGGGGGCCGTCCAGCTGGAACAGTCCGTCCTGGATGACATCAACGCGGGAATCCCGGATCAGCCGCTGCGCCTGGGTGTCGTGCTCGCGGGCAACGACGCCGCGACGGCCCCGGGCGTCACCGCGCACGCCTACAACTGGCAGGACGCGTTGGACGACGCGCTGCTGGTGGGGCAGGCACTCGGCGTCCGGTTGACCGTGGCCCAGGGCAAGCACCAGGCCTTCCACCCCGGGCGGACCGCAGAGCTGACCACCCCGGCCGGCGAGCACGTCGGTTGGGCCGGTGAACTCCATCCGCAGGTGGTTCAACAGCTGAACCTGCCCGACCGCACATGCGCGGCGGAACTCGACCTCGACGTCGTCATGGGTGCCCAGGCCGATGGCGTGCAGGCTCAGAGCCTGTCCGTGCAGACCGCCGCCACCCAGGACGTCGCGCTGCTGGTGGATGCGGAGCTCCCGGCCGCCGCGCTGGTCGACACCCTGGCCGAAGGGGCGGGGGACCTGCTCGAAGACGTGCGTGTGTTTGACGTCTACGAAGGGGACCGGATCGAGTCCGGCAAGAAGTCCGTGGCACTGGCCATGCGCTTCCGTGCTCCCGACCGAACCCTCACCGCGGACGAAGCCTCGGCCTCACGGCAGGCGGCCGTCGACCTGGCTGCCCAGCGCCACGGTGCGGTCCTGCGCGGCTGAGGCCCACCGCCCACCCTCCGCGCGATACCGTGGGGTGCAATGTGGGTCCCGTGCATCGACTGCCAGAGGTCGGTGCACGGGAGCCGCGCGACCCATGAGGGATCGGGCCACGTCCACAAGACCCCGGCAGGAGCACTGAATGGAAAAGCACAATCTCTTCGACGACGGCAGCGAGGAATCCGACCTGCTGGGGGGAGAGGCCGTGCCGGAACGCGGGGAGAGCCCGGAGGACGACACCGCGGAAAACACCACCGAGTCACGGGACCCGGACCCACGCGGGGACGACCCACTGCAGGGTTTCTCCCGGCTGGACGCGGATCGCGCCTCGGATTCCTCCGTGACCTGGTCCTCCGTGGGCGTTGCCGTGGTGGGCTTGCTGCTGACCGTGCTGCTCTTCGCCTTTTCCTACAACGCGTTCCAACGCGCCGACCAGCTGCGCGGGTGGGCCAACCAGACCTGGGTGGTCAGCGGCCAGTACTCCAACATGACCAATGCTCTCGAGGGGACCGAGTACAACCCCGTGTACCAGATCACCCTTCCCCAGGACGACGAGATCGGTGATCAGCGGTTCGACTCCGGAATGGCTGACCCGTACTTCCCCCGCCCGGGTGAATCGGTCGAGGTGCGCGGTGAAGGCACGGGTGAGGTCACGGATGACTTCGAGCAGAGCGCAGACATCGTGCTGGGCGTGGAGGACGACACCCTTCAGGTGCTGGCCACGGAGAAGGACGGGGAGCTCGACGGCGGCGTCACGGACCGGACCGTGTCCCAGCAGCAGCTCAAGGGCTGGCTCTGGGCGGTCGCCGGCGTGGTGACCCTGGGCCTGGGAGTGGCCGGAGCCATGTGGATGCGGCGTCGTAACCGCTGAGAACCACCTGGTGAACCCGGAGGGGGTGCCCGATTCCCGCACGGAATCGGGCACCCCCTCCGGGTTCAGTGCTGTCAGGGCACCAGCAGGAGTTTGCCCTGGGTGTTCCGTGACTCCAGGTCCGTGTGGGCGGAGGCCGCATCGGCCAACGAGTAACTGCCACCCACGCGTACCCGCAGACCGGCGTCCACGGCCTCGAAGAGTTCGCGGGCACGCCACTGCAGCTCCTCGGGCGTCCGGAGGTAGGCGTTCAAGGACGGGCGGGTGACGTAGAGCGAACCCATGGCGTTCAACCGCTGCAGGTCGAAGGGCGGGACCTGGCCGGAGGCGCCACCGAACAGCACCACAGTGCCGCGGGTCTTCACCGCGGCCAAGGATTCGTCGAAGGTGGTCTTTCCCACGGAGTCGTAGGCCACGTCTGCGCCTTCACCGTCGGTCAGCTCCAGGACCGCGTCGGCAAACCCTTCGTAGGGCAGGACGTGGTCGGCGCCGAGCTGCCGGGCCGTCTCGGCCTTGTCCTGGGAGGAGGTCAGTCCGATCACGGTGGCGCCCAGTTGCTTCATGAGCTGGATCGCCAGGCCTCCCACGCCACCGGCGGCGGCCGTGATCACCGCCGTCGTCTCAGGGCCGACCTCGTAGGTGGACCGGGTCAGGTAATGGGCCGTGAAGCCCTGCAACGGAAGGGCACCGGCGTCGTCGTCACCGATGCTGTCCGGAACCTGCGCGGCCTGATCCGCGTTGACCAGGAACTGTTCGGCGTAGGTACCGGTGCCCTGAGAGGTCATGACGCGCTGCCCCACGGACAGGGAGCTCACCCCTTCACCGACGGCGGCGACCACTCCCGCGCCCTCGGACCCGGGGAGGAAGGGGAGATCGACGTCGTACACGCCCTCCCGCTGGTAGGTCTCGATGAAATTCACGCCCGTGCGTGACGTCGTGACCAGCACCTGGCCGGGGCCGGGGGTGGGGGCATGGATGTCTTCGGAGGTCAGGACCTCCGGGCCACCGTGATCGTGAATTCGGATTGCGCGCATCGATCCACTCCTAACGGGCTGCTGCCTCGTGTCGTACGTCGTCGTGATCCGAGCCTATCCCCGTTGGAGGACCGGCACACGGTGGCAGATTGTATAAATATCGACAGGTCTGCATAACTTTGCGTATGGTGGGTTCATGACGATTTCCGTAGCTGTCTCCGGTGCCACGGGCTACGCGGGAGGGGAGGTCCTCCGGCTGCTCACCGCCCACCCCGACGTGGAGGTGGGGACGGTGGCCGCCCACTCCAACGCGGGCCAGCGCCTGGGGGACCTGCAACCGCATCTGCACACCCTCGCCGATCGCGTGCTCACGGATTCGAGCGTGGAATTCCTCTCCGGCCACGACGTCGTTTTCCTGGCCCTGCCGCACGGGGCCTCGGGGAAGATCGCGGCCCAGCTGCCGGCCGACACCGTGGTGATCGACGCCGCCGCCGACCACCGGTTGGAATCCGCCGACGCGTGGCAGCAGTTCTACGGCTCCGAGCACGCCGGGACCTGGCCCTACGGGCTCCCCGAGATGATCGTGGATCCGGGCGGGACGCGCCAGCGCAGTCGGCTCGAGGGCCAGTCCCGCATCGCCGTTCCGGGGTGCTACCCCACGGGCTCGCAGTTGGCTCTGGCACCCGCGGTGGCAGCGGGGGCGGTCGAACCCACCGACATCGTGATCGTGGCCGCGTCCGGAACCTCCGGGGCGGGGAAATCCCTCAAGCCCCATCTGCTGGGTTCGGAGGTCATGGGCAACATGACCGCCTACGGCGTGGGCGGCGTGCACCGACACACTCCCGAGATCGAACAGGGTCTCGGCTGGGCCTCCGGGGGCAAGCAGGTCACGGTTTCCTTCACTCCCACCCTGGCCCCCATGCCGCGCGGCATCCTGACGACGGCGACGGCGCGGCTCACCGGGGACGTCTCGGCGGCTGCGGTGCGCGAGCTCTACCTGGAGGCCTACGCGGACGAAGCCTTCGTGCACGTACTGCCCGAGGGCCAGATCCCCACCACAAAGGCCACGGTGGGCTCCAACCACGTCCAACTCCAAGTGATCGCGGACGAACGCGTCGGGCGGCTGATCGTCGTCGCCGCCTTGGACAACCTCACCAAGGGCACCGCGGGTGGTGCCCTGCAATCCATGAACATCGCTCTCGGCCTGCCCGAACAGGCGGGACTGACCCAGCAGGGAGTCGCACCGTGACCGCAGCCGACCAGGCACCCCAGTACCCCTCCCAGGCCCCGGGACACGGCGTGCCCGTGACCACCGAGCAGGGAGTGACCGCTGCCCTTGGGTTCCGGGCCGCCGGTGTCACGGCAGGGTTCAAACCCTCCGGAAAACCGGACTTCGCGCTCGTGGTCAATGACGGTCCGCGGTCCGCCGCCGCTGCCGTGTTCACCTCCAACCGGGTGGCGGCTGCACCGGTGCATTGGTCACGCCAGGTGGTCGCCGACGGTGCGGCGCGCGCCGTGATCCTGAACTCCGGTGGCGCGAACGCCTGCACGGGTCCCCAAGGTTTCCAGACCTCCCACACGACGGCCGAGCTGGTCGGGGAGGCCTTGGAGATCGGGGCCGGCGACGTCGTCGTGTGTTCCACGGGCCTGATCGGGGAACAACTGCCGCTGGAGACCGTCCGGGACGGTGTGCCGCTGGTCGTCGAGGCCTTGGGCGACGACGACGCCGCGGGACTGGCTGCGGCGACGGCCATCATGACCACGGACACCGTGCCCAAGCAGGCGACCCACCGCAGCGCGGAGGGGTGGAGCGTCGGGGGCATGGCCAAGGGTGCAGGCATGTTGGCCCCGGGGCTGGCCACCATGCTGGTGGTCATCACCACGGACGCCGACCTCCAGCCGGACGTGCTGCAACGCTGTCTGGCCGAAGCCTGCGCGAGCACCTTCGACCGCACCGATTCCGACGGGTGCATGTCCACCAACGACACCGTGGTCCTCATGGGCTCCGGGGCTTCCGAAGTGACGCCGGAGGAAGCAGAATTCGTGCGCGCACTGACCGCCGTGTGTCACAGCCTGGCCCAGCAGCTCATCCGTGACGCCGAGGGCGCCTCCCATGACATCGCGGTCACCACGGTCAACGCCGTGAGCGAGGCGGAGGCCGAAGAAGTCTCCCGCAGCGTGGCCCGCTCCAACCTGTTCAAGACCGCCATCTTCGGCAACGACCCCAACTGGGGCCGCGTGCTCTCCGCGGTGGGCACCACCTCGTCCGTGTTCGATCCGGACGAGCTGGACGTGAGCATCAACGGTGTGACCGTGTGCCGCGACGGGATGATCGGTGATTCGCGCGACGGCGTGGACCTGGCGGCGGCCCGCGAGGTCGAGGTCGTGATCGATCTGAAGGTCGGTGCCCACGACGCGACGATCTGGACCAACGACCTGACCCACGACTACGTCGAGGAGAACAGCGCCTACTCGACCTGATCGACCGTCCCGGCCGCAGCCGGCGCCCGATCAGCACCGTTCATCGCCCCATCCATCACCCGCTCGGCACCAGGCCCGGATTCCAACCCGGACCGAACAGCAGGAGAGAACATGCCCTCACCCATCGACCGGTTCGAAACCGCCCAGGTCAAAGCCGGCGTGCTCATGGAGGCTCTGCCCTGGATCACCAGGTACTCGGGCAGCACCATGGTCTTCAAGTACGGCGGCAATGCCATGGTCTCCGAGGACCTGCGGCGCGCGTTCGCCGCGGACATGGTGTTCATGCGCTCCGTGGGCATCCAACCCGTGGTCGTGCACGGTGGTGGCCCTCAGATCAACGCGATGCTGGACCGGCTCGGCATCGAATCCGAGTTCCGCGGAGGCCTCCGGGTGACTTCGGGCGAGGCCATTGACGTGATCCGCATGGTCCTCACCGGGCAGGTCCAGCGCGAACTCGTCCACCTGATCAACGCGACCGGCCCGTTCGCCGTCGGGCTTTCCGGCGAGGACGCGTCTCTGCTGAACGCCGTGCGTCGCGGCACCGTGGTCGACGGGCAGGAGGTGGACCTGGGACACGTGGGCGAGGTGGTCTCCGTGAACCCCGAGCCACTCAAGCGGCTCATCGCCAACGGGAACATTCCCGTGATCTCATCTGTCGCCCCGGAGGTGGATGCGGACGGCACGGTCACCGGTGAGGTCCTGAACATCAACGCCGACACGGCCGCAGCGGCCGTTGCGGTGGCCTTGGGGGCCGAGAAGTTCGTGGCCCTGACCGACGTCGAAGGTCTGTACGCGAACTGGCCGGACCGGGACTCACTGATCGACTCCCTGACCGCCTCGGAACTGCGGGCCCTCCTGCCGTCCCTCCAGTCGGGGATGATCCCCAAGATGGAGGCTGCTCTGGCCGCCGTGGACGGGGGAGTGGACCGGGCCACGATCGTGGACGGGCGCGAGGCACATTCGGTTCTGCTGGAGATCTTCACGGACCGTGGCATCGGCACGGAGGTCCGCCCCGACGGTTGCACACCCAGCCAGCCGCCCACGGTGGTTCCTTTCGAGGACCGGGAACCACGGGAAGCGGGAAGCAGCACTTCGGTTCTCGACGACGCAGCAAGGGGAAGCCACTCATGAACACCGGATCGGACAGCACGAACGGCGACCCGTCGCCTGCCGGCCACACCCAGAGCGAATTGCTCGCCAGCTACCGGGACCACCTGCTCGGCGTCTTCGGGGCCCCGCAGGCCGTGCTGGTCAGGGGCGAGGGAGTGCACGTCTGGGACGCCGACGGCAACGAGCTGGTGGACCTGTTGGGAGGGATCGCCGTCAACGCTCTGGGCCATGCCCACCCCGCCTGGGTGAAGGCCATTACCGATCAGGCCGCCACGCTGGGGCATGTCTCCAACCTCTTCACCTCACCGCAGCAGATCGGCCTGGCCGAAAAGCTGCTGGAGCTCGCGGCGGCCCCTGCCGGTTCCAAGGTCTTCTTCGCCAACTCCGGTTCCGAGGCCAACGAGGCGGCCTTCAAACTGGCCCGTCGCAACGGCCGGGAGAATCCCGGGCCGGGCGGGCCCCGCACCACGGTCGTGGCTGTGGACGGTGCTTTCCACGGGCGGACCATGGGGTCGCTCGCGCTGACCGCCAAGAAGGCCTACCGCGAACCGTTCGAACCGCTGCCCGGTGGCGTGGTGCACATCGAGCCCACGTTCGAAGCACTCGAGGCTACCGTCGACGACTCTGTCTCCGCTCTGATCGTGGAACCGATCCGCGGTGAACAGGGCGTGTTCGCCCTGCCCGACGGCTGGCTCCAGCGGGCCCGGGAACTCACCCGTGCGCACAGTGCGCTGTTGATCGTGGACGAGGTCCAGACCGGCATCGGTCGCACCGGTGAATGGTTCGCCTGCACCGCACAGCTCGGCGCCGGTGAACTGCCCGACGCGATCACCTTGGCCAAGGGACTCGGGGCAGGTTTCCCCGTCGGTGCCTTGATCACATTCGGCGACGCCGTGTCCCGACTGCTCACGGCCGGCCAACACGGCACGACCTTCGGTGGCAACCCGCTGGCCACCGCCGCCGGGCTGGCCACGCTGTCAACGATCGAGAACGACGACTTGTTGGCGAATGCCCGTTCGGTCGGCAAAGTCCTGACGGACGGACTCGCCACCCTGGAGCGGGTGCAGGACGTGCGCTCGCACGGGCTGCTCATCGGCTTCGACCTCCAGGACGCCCGCCAGGATCCGGACCCCGCCAAGCCGCTGGGCGCCGCCGTCGTCGCTGCCGCCCGTGCCGCCGGGTACATCGTCAACGCCACGGGGCCCACCACGATCCGGCTGGCCCCACCGCTGATCCTCACCCAGGACCAGGCCGAAGACTTCCTGGCCGCACTGCCGTCGATCCTGGAACGAGCCGACGCGGCACTCGCCGCCCACTGATCTCACTCCACCCCGTCCCGCTGTTGACGACGGCGGGCCTCGAAAGGACCCACACCGTGCCCCGCCACTTCCTGCGTGACACCGATCTGACCCCCGCCGAACAAGCCGAGGTCCTGGACCTCGCTGCCGCCGTCAAGGCGGACCGGTGGGCCCACAAGCCACTGGCCGGACCGCAGACAGCGACCGTCATCTTCGACAAGACCTCGACCCGGACACGATTCTCCTTCGCCGCCGGGATTGCCGACATGGGCGGTCAACCGCTCGTGGTGAACCCCGGGGAAGCGCAGATGGGGGTCAAGGAGTCCATCTCGGACACCGCGCAGGTGCTTTCCCGCATGGTGTCCCTGATCGTCTGGCGGACCTACGCACAATCGGGTGTGGACGAGATGGCCCGGTGGGCCAGTGTCCCCGTGATCAATGCGCTCTCCGACGAATACCACCCCTGCCAGATCCTCGCCGATCTGCAGACCATCCGTGAACACAAGGGGCAGACCCACGGCCTGTCCTTCGCGTACCTGGGCGATGCGGCCAACAACATGGCCAACTCGTACCTGCTGGGCATGGCCACCGCGGGAATGGACGTTCGTGTTGCGGGACCGGAGGGATACCTGCCGGATCCCGCCGTCGTCGCCGCAGCGGAGGAACGTGCGCGGGAAACCGGGGCGAGCATCCTGGTGACCACGGATCCAGACGAAGCCTTGGAGGGTGCCGACGTCGTGTGCACCGACACCTGGATCTCCATGGGGCAGGAGGAGGAGAAGGCCGCCCGGGCGGAGGTGTTCCGGGCCTACAGCGTCGATCAGGCAGCCATGGACAAGGCCGCGCCCGATGCCGTCTTCCTGCATTGCCTCCCCGCCTACCGTGGCTCCGAGGTCACGGCAGAGGTCATCGACGGTCCGCAGTCCGTGGTCTTCGACGAGGCGGAGAACCGTCTGCACGCCCAGAAGGCCCTCATGATCTGGCTGCTCGCGCAGTCCGGCCGCTACGACCTGCAGACCCGCGAGGTCACAGCAGGGGGCGGGAGTGCAGACGCCGCGAGTGTCCGACCCGCAACCCCAGAGGACAGCCGATGAGCATCCCGGCGACCAAGACCGCCCGCCAGGCTCGCATCGTGGCGCTGGTCGGATCGGGTGCCGTCCATTCCCAGGCGGAGCTGGCGGAACTCCTGGGCGCGGACGGCCTCCAGGTCACTCAGGCCACGCTGTCCCGGGACCTGGTGGAACTCGGTGCCGTGCGCGTACGGGACGCCGAAGGGTCCCTGGTCTACGCGATCCCGCAGCCCGGTGCGGGAGACGCGCTTGCGGGAGGGGAACACCCGACCGAGGCCCTGGACGCCCGGTTGGCGGGCCTGTGCAAGGAACTCCTGGTCACCGCGGAAGCCTCGGCCAACCTCGTCATGCTGCGCACACCGCCCGGTGCCGCACAGTATTTCGCCTCCGTGATCGACCATTCGACGCTACCGGAGGTCCTGGGCACCATTGCCGGGGACGACACGATCATGGTGGTGACCCGCGACCCTCTGGGCGGGCAGGGCCTGGCGGACAAGTTCTTGGCGCTGACGACCCGGGAATAGCGGGTAAATGCCCGGCGCCGGGCGGTCCTTGGACATGGTGATCGGGCGGTGCCGTGATCCGGTGATGGAAGATCCTGTGATGCAATAGGGGACGCTTTCAGCGTCACCGGGGGAACGAATACCGACCGTGTCCGCATCCTGTCCGGTGGACGCATGCCTCTGCTGACCCAAGGATGCCCCCGTGACGAATCTCGCGACCCTGCTCTCCGACACCGCTGCGCGTGACCCGCAGAACGTGGCCGTCCGGGCGGATTCCGTAGCCATCGACTACCGCACCCTGAACGCGTTGGCTGACGCGTTCCACGAGCGATTGGCCCATGTCGGTGTGCAGCCCGGGGACCGCGTCGCGTTGATCTCCCCGAACGTTCCGCACATGCCCGTGGCCTATTACGGGATCCTCAAGGCGGGGGCCGTGGTGGTTCCGCTGAACCCGCTGCTCACAGAACGCGAACTGGAAGGCCTCTTCCGCGACGCGGGGGTGCGCGCGGTCGTGGCCTTCGACGCCGTGGCCGACCGGGCGGAGCGCGTGGTCGCGGAGATGACGGCAGACGGTGCGACCGACGTGGCCTTCATCAGGCTCGCCGGCGACGCTCTGAGCCCGCAGGACTCCACCCGGCGCCCGGAATTGGTCGAGCGGGACAACGCCGATCTGGCGGTCCTGCTCTACACCTCCGGAACCACGGGGGAGCCCAAGGGCGCGATGCTGACCCACCACAACCTGGCGTCCAACGCGTGGATGACCACCCGCATGTTCGACTACCGCCCCGACGACGTGTTCCTGGGGGCGCTTCCCTTCTTCCACGTGTTCGGCCAGACCGTGGTGCTCAACGCCGTCGTCGCCGTGGGGGCCTGTGTGAGCACGGTGGCCTCCTTCCAGCCACGTGCCGTCCTCCACCAACTCAACGATCACGCCGTCACGCGACTCGTCGGCGTCCCGTCGATGTTCGTCGCTCTCAACAGCCTCCAACGCGCGGAACGGGCCGAACACCCGAAGCTCGTCAACGCGATCTCCGGCGGAGCCTCCATTCCGGTCGAGGTGCTCAAGGAATTCGAGGCGTTGTTCGGCGTGCCCCTGTACGAGGGCTACGGGTTGTCCGAAACCTCGCCCGTGGTGTGCTTCAACCACCCCGTGAACGACCGCGTGCCGGGCTCGATCGGCACCGCGTGCGAGGGTGCGGATGTGCGGGTTCTCGACGACGCCGGTCAAGAAGCCGCGCGCGGAGAGATCGGTGAAATTGCCGTCCGCGGTCAGTACGTCATGGCCGGTTACTGGAACCAGCCTGAGGTCACGGCCGCCGCCTTCACGGGCGATTTCTTCCGGACGGGAGACCTGGGGCGACAGGACGAAACGGGACGATTCTTCATCGTGGACCGCAAGAAGGACATGATCCTGCACAACGGGTACAACGTGTACCCGCGCGAGATCGAGGAACTCCTCTACGAACACCCCGCCGTGCACGAGGCAGCTGTGGTGGGCGAAGGCGACATCACCGTGGGACAGAACGTGGTCGCCTGCTTGGTCCTCAACCCGGGACACGACGTTGACACCGTGGTGACAGAACTGCGCGACGCCGCCCGTCACGGGCTGGCCGTCTACAAGCGGCCCCGGAGCTATCGCGTCCTGGAAGCCCTGCCCAAGGGGCCCACGGGCAAGATCCTCAAGCGGGAAATCGTCCTGGACTGACGGACCCACCAGCCGAAGAGGGCCCCGGACCGAATCGGCTCCCTACGCCTGGGCCCGAAGAAGGGCCAGCACGCCGGTGCGGCCGAATTCTTCGGCCACGGCCTGGGCAGGTTGGAAGCCGCTGTTCTGGTCTGCTCCGGCGGCCAGCAGCATCTGGGTGATCTCCTCGTTCCCGCGGAACACCGCACAGATCAAGGCGGTGAAGCCCATGTCGGACACGCGTTCCGTGTCCGCACCGTGTTCCAGGAGCATGGCGACGGTCTGAGGATGCTCGTGGTAGGCCGCGAGATTGAGCAAGGTGTCGCCCTTGCTGTTGGTCAGATTCACGGGCAGACCCTGCTCCATGGCGGCTGCCAGGTAGTCCGTCCGCCCTTCACGGGCGGCGTCGAACATCGTCTGCAGCAGCTCGAGTTCTGCCTCGGTGAGGTCGGGGCGTTGGGATTCACCCGGGGTGATCGGATCGGTCACGGGAAGCCTCCTGACGGGTCGGGAGTGGACTGGGCGCGGGCGTCGTCGTACATGAATGCCTGGCCATTGTGTCGCAGGTCCCGGCCGAGCCTTGAATCCCTCTAGACTGTGGCGCACGTCACGTCCATGTCGAGGGAAGGACCACCGGTGACCAATCTGGCGACTCTGCTGACCACCACCGCCCAAACCCACCCGGAGCGGGTCATGGTGCATCTCGACGACGACGGCCTGACCTACGCGCAGGTCGACGACCTGAGTTCGCGCTTCGCGGGGCACCTGCAATCGGTGGGTGTCGAGGTGGGGGACCGGGTGGCCATCGTGCTGCCCAACCTGCCACACGTTCCGGTGGTCTATTACGCGATCCTCAAGCTGGGTGCTGTGGTGGTCCCGCTGAATCCCCTCCTGACCGCGCGGGAAGTGGCGTACCACCTGGACGACGCCGAGGCCAAGGCGGTCGTGGTCTGGGAGACGGTCGCGGGCCCCGCCCGTGAGGCTGCGGGCGAACGACCGGTCGTCGAACTGTCGGCGTCGTCATTGGCCGAAATCTCGGAGTGGACGCCGGTCGAGGGGGTGGCGGAGAAGCAGGACTCAGACACCTCGGTTCTGCTCTACACCTCCGGGACCACGGGCCGCCCCAAGGGTGCAATGCTGACGCACCGCAACATGCGGACCAACGCGGAACTCGTGGTGGAACTGTTCTCCATCACGGAGGAGGACGTCCTGTTCGGTGGGCTGCCGTTCTTCCATGTCTTCGGGCAGACCGTGGCCATGAACGCTGTGGCTGCGGCCGGGGCGTCCGTGACGCTCCTGGGTCGGTTCGAACCGGTCAAGGCCGTGGATGTCCTCGAGCGGGACTCCGTGAGCCTGGTCGCAGCCGTCCCGTCCATGCACATCGCCATGCTGCAGGAGGTCGTCAAGCGCGGTGGTATGGAATTCCCGCGCCTCCGGGGGCTCATCTCCGGTGGTTCGCCGCTACCCGTGGAGATCCTCACCCGCGCGGAGCAGGTCTTCGGTGCCACCGTTCTGGAGGGTTACGGGCTGTCGGAAACCTCCCCCGTGGTCTGCTTCAACCAGTTCGACGGGCCGCGCAAGGCGGGGTCGATCGGCACGCCCGTCCGCGGCGCTGAACTGCGCGTGGTGGACGCCATGGGGGAGGAGCTGCCGGTCGGTGAGGTCGGCGAGATCGCCATCGCGGGCCAGTACGTCATGGCGGGCTACTGGCGGCGGGAGGATGCCACGGCCGAGGCGATCCGTGACGGTTGGTTCCACTCCGGGGACCTCGGCTACAAGGACGACGACGGCTGCTTCTACATCGTGGACCGAATGAAGGACATGATCATCCGCGGTGGTTACAACGTCTACCCGCGAGAAGTGGAAGAGGTCCTCTTCGAGTTCGACGGCGTGGCCGAGTGCGCGGTCCTGGGCGTGGACGACGACCGGCTGGGCCAGGAGGTTGCCGCCGTCGTCGCTTTCCTGGAGACGCCTGACGATCACGAAACCACGGCGCGTGAACTCGATGCCTTCGTGCGGGAGCGACTGGCGAACTACAAGGTGCCGCGGGTGTGGCAGCTGGTCGCGGAACTGCCCAAGGGGCCCACCGGCAAGATCCTCAAGCGCACCATTGAGCTGGGTGATGACGCAGTGCGAACCGGCAGCGATGCATAAATACACCATGGTGTGTATAGTCATGCATGAGTTTTGACCTGACGACTGCAAGGAGAACTTTCGTGACTGAGCGCGTTGTGCTCGCCTACTCGGGCGGCCTGGACACTTCCGTGGCGATCGGCTGGATCGGCGAAGCCACCGGTGCGGAGGTCATCGCCTGCGCCGTCGACGTCGGACAGGGTGGCGAGGACCTGGAATCTATCCGTCAGCGCGCGCTGGACTGCGGCGCCGTGGAGGCCGTTGTGGCCGATGCCCGCGACGAGTTCGCCAGCGAGTACTGCATGCCGGCGCTCAAGGCCAACAGCCTGTACATGGACTCCTACCCGCTGGTCTCTGCGGTCTCCCGTCCGGTGATCGTCAAGCACCTGGTGGATGCCGCCAAGAAGTTCGGCGCGACCACCGTGGCCCACGGCTGCACCGGCAAGGGCAACGACCAGGTGCGCTTCGAGGTCGGCATCCAGACCCTCGGCCCGGACCTCAAGTGCATCGCCCCCGTCCGTGACCTGGCGCTGACCCGCGAGAAGGCCATCGACTACGCCGAGCGCAACGACCTTCCGATCGCCACCACCAAGAAGAACCCGTTCTCGATCGACCAGAACGTGTGGGGCCGCGCCATCGAGACGGGCTTCCTGGAGGACATCTGGAACGCCCCAACCAAGGACGTCTACGACTACACCGACGATCCCGCGTTCGCCCCGGCGCCCGACGAGGTCGTGCTGAGCTTCTCCCAGGGCATCCCGGTGGCCATCGACGGCCGCCCCGTGACGCCGCTGGAGGCGATCCAGGAGATGAACCGCCGCGCCGGTGCCCAGGGCGTCGGCCGGATCGACATCGTCGAGGACCGCTTGGTGGGCATCAAGTCCCGCGAGATCTACGAGGCTCCGGGCGCGATGGCGCTCATCGCCGCTCACCAGGAGCTCGAGAACGTGACGATCGAGCGCGAACAGGCCCGGTTCAAGAAGACCGTGGGTCAGCGCTGGACCGAACTGGTCTACGACGGCCAGTGGTTCTCTCCGCTCAAGAAGTCCCTGGACGTGTTCCTGGACGACACCCAGCGCTACGTCAACGGGGACATCCGCATGACGCTGCACGCAGGCAAGGCCACCGTGACGGGTCGCCGTTCGGACACCTCCTTGTACGACTTCAACCTGGCGACCTACGACGAAGGGGATTCCTTCGACCAGTCCCAGGCCCGTGGCTTCATCGAGCTGTTCGGAATGTCCTCCAAGGTCGCTTCCGCACGCGACCAGCGGTTGGCGGCTGAAGGCAAGTAAACCGTCCCAAGTCCAGGGCCCGGATCCAGACGACGACGGTCGCCCTCCTTGGCCTGCTTCGCTTGACGGCCTACGGAGGGCGACCATCGTCGTCTTGTGGCGCGGACACGGAACCCGCTGACGGAAGGGCGGGCTGGTGGGGCTTCCGCGGGCCGTCAAGCGAAGCAGGCCAAGGAAGCCCCACCAGCCCGCCCTGCCCGACCACACGACCGCTGGCGTCCGGGACGTATCCTGGGGCGAGCATTTCTGGAAGCGACGCAAGGGGAAGCATGACCGAGCACGTCAAGCACGGAACGAACGAGGGCGCGCTGTGGGGTGGGCGCTTCGCGGGCGGACCGGACCAGGCGCTGGCGGCGTTGTCCAAGTCCACGCAGTTCGACTGGCGGTTGGCGCCGTACGACATTGCGGGCTCCCGTGCCCACGCTCGGGTCTTGCACCGCGCGGGCCTGCTCGACGACGCCGAACTCGCGGGGATGATTGATGCCCTGGACCGGCTGGAGGCCGACGTGCGGTCCGGCGAGTACGTCCCCGCAGAGTCCGACGAGGACGTGCACGGCTCCCTGGAACGTGGACTGATCGAACGCGCCGGAACCGAGCTGGGCGGCAAGTTGCGCGCGGGACGTTCCCGCAACGACCAGATCGCGACCCTGGGCCGGATGTATCTGCGGGATCATGCCTCGATCATCGCCAAGAACCTGTTGGACGTCGTGCGCGCCCTGATCGCTCAGGCCGAGGCCCACCCGTATGCACCCATGCCGGGGCGTACGCACCTGCAGCACGCGCAGCCGATCCTGCTGTCCCACCATCTCCTGGCACACGCCTGGGCCATGGTCCGTGACGTCGAACGCTTCGTGGACTGGGACGCCCGCGCGGCGGTCTCCCCGTACGGGTCAGGTGCTCTGGCCGGCTCCACGCTCGGATTGGACCCCAACGCCGTCGCGGAGGAACTCGGCTTCGACTCGGCCGTGTTCAACTCGATCGACGGCACGGCCTCGCGCGACGTGTACGCCGAATTCGCGTGGGTCTGCGCCATGCTCTCCGTGGACGTGTCGCGGATCTCCGAGGAGATCACCACCTGGGCCACCAAGGAGTTCTCCTTCGCCACGTTGGACGACGCGTTCTCCACGGGGTCCTCGATCATGCCGCAGAAGAAGAACCCGGACGTCGCCGAGTTGGCTCGCGGCAAGGCGGGTCGTCTGATCGGTGACCTCACGGGTCTGCTGGCCACGCTCAAGGCACTGCCGTTGGCCTACAACCGTGATCTGCAGGAGGACAAGGAGCCGGTCTTCGACGCGATCGACCAGCTCGAGGTCCTGCTGCCGGCCGTCTCCGGCATGGTCGCCACGCTCACCTTCAACACGGAACGCATGGCCGAACTCGCCCCGCAGGGCTTCGCCCTGGCCACGGACCTCGCCGAGTGGCTGGTGCGGGAAGGCGTCCCGTTCCGCGACGCCCATGAAATCGCCGGCGACGCCGTGCGGGTCTGCGAGCAGCGCGGTATCGAGCTGTGGGACCTCACCGACGCGGACTTCACCGCAATTGATGCCCGCCTCACACAGGAGGTCCGCAAGGTCCTGACGCTCGAAGGTTCGCTCAACTCCCGGTCCTCGCAGGGCGGAACCGGCCCCGACGCCGTCGCGCAGCAGCTGGCGGAACTCAAGAAGCGGGTGGGCGCCGTGGCCGACTTCGAGAACCGGACCCCGGTGGTCTCGGCCTGAGCGGCGAGATGCAGCTGGGCCAACAGGGGCGCCCGGAGCCGTGCGTGGAGCCGGGGCTGGACCGCGACCTGCTGGGCATCCTCGAACTGCCAGCGCCGCAGGCGGCTCCTCTGCTGTTGGGGTCGTTGCTGTCGCACACCGGCCCGGAGGGGACCGTGACGCTGCGTCTGACCGAGATCGAGGCCTACGGCGGCCCCGCCGATTCCGACCTCCCGGACCCGGGCGCACACACCTTCAACGGGCGGACGGCGCGCAATGCCTCCATGTTCGGGCCGGCCGGTCGCGTGTACGTGTACTTCACCTACGGCATGCACCACGCCGTCAACCTGGTCTGCCGGCCCGCCGGAACCGCGGGCGGCTGTCTGATCCGCGCCGGCGAGGTCCTGGAGGGAACGGAACTTGCCCGGCAGCGGCGCAGCGTGCGTCGTCGCACCCCGGTTCCCGATCTCGCCCTGGCCCGTGGTCCCGGCAATGTCGCACAGGCACTCTCCCTGACACTGGCCGACGACGGCGCGCTCCTCACCTCGGACCTGGCGGCCACGGGGCTGACCCTCCGTCGTGGGGGCCCCGTTGCCGAGATCGTCACAACTGCACGCACCGGAGTCTCCGGTCCCGGCGGCGGCCCCGAGTATCCGTGGCGGTTCGCGGTGGCGGGGGACCCCACGGTGTCACCGTACAGAGCCGCGGTCACTCGCAATCGTCGTCGTGGATGACCGCCACCGGCTACGATGTCGCGTGTGAATCAGCAGCAGCCCGCGCAACCCACCGAGTCCATCGAACAGGTGATCGACCGCTTGTGCGTGAAGATCCCCGACCACCCGGACCCGGGGATCCTGTTCAGGGACCTGACGCCGTTGTTTGCGGACTCGCAGGGGTTCACCCGCACCGTCGATTCCTTGGCGGAGGCCTTCGAAGGCCAGTTCGACTGTGTGGCGGGCGTCGAGGCCCGCGGCTTCATCCTGGCCGGTGCCGTCGCACGCTCGGCGGGCTGCGGCGTGTTGCCCGTACGCAAGGAGGGCAAGCTTCCGCGCGAGACCTACCGGCAGAGCTACCAGCTCGAATACGGCTCCGCCACCCTGGAGATCCACACCGATGACCTGGCCCGCGGCTCCCGCGTGTTGGTCGTCGACGACCTCCTGGCCACGGGTGGAACCCTCGAGGCGACCGGGCAACTGCTGCACCGGGCAGGACTCCACATCGCCGGATTCGGTCTCATCATGGAACTGACCGACCTCCGCGGGCGGGCCAAGCTCGGCGGTCACCGCGTGCGCGCTCTCTACCGCGTCTGAGCCGCGCCGCGGGGACCAGTCCCGTCACCCGAGGTCACCTCACGTTCACCCCGAGCCGTCTACCATGGTGGGTCTGGAATCAGCGGAGGAGAACGATCGCATGACGGAACTCGCCAACGGTGCGGTGCAGCGCGTGGAGCGCCAGTTGGAGCTGGAACGTGAGTACGTGCGCCTGTTGTACGCGCGTCTGGACCAGCTCCGGGAGGAGAAGTCCGCGGAGCTGGACAAGGTGCGTCGCGTGGATGCGGGGAGCAATCATCAGAGCCGCTCCGAGCGTGATGCTTTCGCCACGCACTACGAGGACCGGCTCGCCCAGTTGAACTCCGTGGACAACCGCCTGGTCTTCGGTCGCCTGGACAGCTCAGACGACGACGGCGAACACACCCGCTACATCGGCCGTATCGGCCTGGCCACGGAGAACCACCGGCGGTTGATGGTGGACTGGCGCGCCCGTGAAGCGGCTGCGTTCTACCAGGCCACCGGCCGCCACCCCATGGGGGTCCGGCGCCGTCGCCATCTCATCCTGGACGGCCGCGACGTGACCGCGATCGAGGACGACGTCCTTGACCCCGAGATGCTCGACGACGACGGTGTGCTCCAGGGCGAAGGTGCCCTGCTGGCCGCGTTGAACTCGAAGCGCACCGGCCGGATGACGGACATCGTTTCGACCATTCAGGCCGAACAGGATCGGATCATCCGCGCACCGCTTGCCGGGGTGCACGTGGTCCAGGGCGGACCGGGCACGGGCAAGACCGCGGTTGCACTGCACCGAGCCGCATATCTGCTCTACGAACACCGTGAGCGGCTCCGCAAGTCAGGCGTCCTGATCGTCGGCCCGTCGTCGTCGTTCCTGTGGTACATCGACCGTGTCCTTCCGTCGCTGGGGGAGACGGGCGTGGTCATGTCCTCGCTGGCCGACCTGTACCCGGGAGTCCACGGGGTCCCCGAACGGAATCGTGACGTTGCCCGGATCAAGGCGGGGCTGGACATGGCCGACGTCATGCAGCAGGCCGTCCGGGACCGCCAGAAGGTCCCCGCGACGGATCAGACACTGCGAGCCGACTCGTACACCGTGCGTTTGCCACGGAAGCTGATTCGTCGAGCCCGCGACAAGGCGCGAGCCACGGGCAAGCCGCACAACGAGGCCCGCGCGACGTTCGTCAAGATCGTGCTGCGGGAGCTGGCGGAAACCCTGGGCGATGACCTGAACAAGCGTTCGGGCAATTCGATCGATCGTTCGTACCTGGTCGAGGACCTGCGCCAGGCACCGGAGATCCGCAAGGCGCTCAACCTGTGCTGGCTCCCGCTGTCACCCGAAACCCTGGTGCGGCACCTCTTTGCCAAGCGGCATTACCTGGACTCCGCCTTCCGGTCGTATTCGAGGGCCGAACGGGATCTGCTGCAGCGCGACGCCGATGCCCCACTCACCGTCTCCGACGTTCCTCTCCTGGACGAGGCAGCCGAGTTGCTCGGGGATCTGGAAGAAGCGGGCGTACGCCTGCGGACCTCCGAGGCCGAGCGGGCCAAGGCCACGGAGAACGCCGAGAAGGCGCTGTACAACATGCACCAGTCACTCGAGGACGTCGGGGTGGACGGGGTGGTGACGGCGGCCGACCTCACCGCCTTCAACGAGGAGTCCGAGCACCGGATGACGGCTGCCGAGGCCGCTCACGCGGACCGGACCTGGGCCTACGGCCACGTGGTGGTCGACGAGGCCCAGGAACTCACGCCCATGCAGTGGCGCGTCCTCATGCGCCGCTGTCCCATGAAGTCCTTCACCGTGGTGGGGGACATCGCCCAGGGCGGGTCGGCTTCTGCGGCGTCGTCCTGGTCGGCGGCTCTGGAACCCTTCGTCCAGGACCGGTTCGAGCTCGACGAACTGACCGTCAATTACCGCACGCCCGCAGCCATTGCCGACGCCGCGGTCGCCGTCGCGCGCGCAGCCGGTCTGGAGATCCCGGCACCAAAGGCCGTGCGCGAAGGTGTGGCGCCGATTCTCACGGTGCTGCCAGCCCCGGGGTCCTCCGCAGAGGCCTTGGCGGACCACGACGACGCACGGATCGCCGCGGTTGCGAACCAGACGCGGGAGGAGATCGACGCGGTCGAAGGTGGACTGGTGGCTGTCATCGCACCCGAGCGCCTGGTCAAGGACCTGGGCACGGAACTGTCCCGGCTGATTCCGGGGAAGGTCGGGGCGGGCATGCGGCGCGTGGACAACCAGGTGGTGGTGCTGTCCACTTGGGACGCCAAGGGACTGGAGTTCGACTCCGTGATCCTGGTGGAGCCCATGGAGATCGTGGACGAGTACGACGGCGTCGGCTCCCTCTACGTCGCCATGACCCGACCCACGCAGCGGCTCCGCGTGATCGGCACGGGGGAGTTGCCCGCGGGGTTGACCCCGTCGTCGTGAGGCTGCGGGCCCGGTTCGCTCCCGGGACCCGTGCTGAGGTGCGGAGCCCGCGGCGGCGTCCGGGTGGCAGGTGCGCCCTGGTATTTTTGTGCGGGTGACGGAAAGCATCGACTTTGAGCAGCAGCGAAACGACCCCTCCTTCCCCAACATCTGGCAGGAACTGAAGTGGCGGGGCCTGGTTTACGTCTCCACGGACGAGGACGCTCTCGAAGAAGCGCTCTCCGGTGACCCGATCACGTACTACTGCGGGTTCGACCCCACCGCGGCCTCCCTGCACCTGGGGCACCTTGTCCAGCTGCTGACCCTGCGCCGCCTCCAGTTGGCGGGTCACAAGCCGCTCGGGCTTGTGGGTGGTTCCACCGGATTGATCGGTGACCCCCGCCAGAGCTCTGAGCGCGTACTGAACTCCCGGGAAGTGGTCTCGGAGTGGGTGGACAAGCTCCGGGCCCAGATCGAACGGTTCCTGTCTTTCGACGGCGACAACGCCGCTCGCATGGTCAACAACCTGGACTGGACCGCAAGTCTCTCGGCCATTGACCTGCTGCGGGACATCGGGAAGAACTTCCGCGTGGGCACCATGATCAAGAAGGAGATCGTGGCCAAGCGCCTGAACTCTGAGGAGGGCATCTCCTACGCCGAGTTCAGCTACCAGGTCCTGCAGGGCAACGACTTCCTGAACCTGTACCGCGATTACGACTGCGTGCTGCAGACCGGTGGATCCGACCAGTGGGGCAACCTCACCGCCGGTACCGAACTGATCCGCAAGGTCGAAGGCGCCACCGTGCACGCGATCGGCACGCCGCTCATCACGAACTCCGACGGCACCAAGTTCGGCAAGTCCGAAGGCAACGCCATCTGGCTGAACCCGGAGATGACGTCCCCCTACGCCTTCTACCAGTTCTGGCTCAACACGGCAGACGCCGACGTGATCGATCGGCTCAAGGTCTTCACCTTCCGCACCCAGGAGGAGATCGCCGAGTTCCAGCGCCTGGTGGACGAGGAACCGTTCCGCCGGGAGGCGCAGAAGCAGCTGGCCTACGACGTCAACACCCTGGTTCACGGGGAAACAGCGACCCGTCAGGCGATTGCCGCGTCCGAAGCGGTCTTCGGCCGCGGGGACTTCTCGGAACTCGATGCCGACACCTTGGCTGCCGTGGTGGCAGAACTGCCCTCGGCCACAGTGTCGGCTGACCAGCGCGACGTGGTTGACCTGTTGATCGCCACCGGGCTGTCGGCGTCCAAGACAGAGGCCCGACGAACCCTCAATGAAGGGGGAGTGTCGGTCAACAACGTCAAGGTCACCGGTGCTGAGGCAAAAATCAGCGACGACCAGGTCCTCCAACAGCGCTACGTGCTACTCAAGCGCGGCAAGAAGAACATGGCTGCGGTGGTCCTCGAAGGCTGAGTCGGCGCGGGGCACGGGGCCTTCCGCTTGATGTGAGCGAGGGCACCGTGTTCGGGCCTCCCTACGAGTTGCAGCCCCCAGGGGGCGTGTGTACAGTTGACGTCTGTCGCGATGACGGCGGGAACGCAAAGAACCCGAACGAGCGGCCGGTCCACTTCGAGACCACACCCACACATCGATCTGAACGATCAACTGGCATGCCTTCGGGCAGACAGGTTGATTTGCCAGAAACGGTTGGGGTGCGTAACGTAGCGGACCGCGACGAAGGCGGAGGGATCCGAAATCGTCGTCCTGTTGTTTGAGAACTCAATAGTGTTTTGTTTGTTTGTTGATACCAAATTTTTGTTTGTTTGGTTGATGCCTGTCCCTGGGGTTTCGTTCCCGTGACCTTTTGGGGTGGGTTTTCGGCCGGGTTTTGATGTTTTCGTTAAAAGCATATTTTTTGACGGAGAGTTTGATCCTGGCTCAGGACGAACGCTGGCGGCGTGCTTAACACATGCAAGTCGAAC
>NZ_JAAOZS010000009.1:0-108640 GCF_011602805.1 Kocuria sp. JC486
ATGTGGAAGCAACGACTGAAGAGTTGTGGAGCTGACTGGTACTAATACACCGAAGATCTACACACAACACACATCACAACACCGCGTGTGGCTGGGTTACCCAGTCCTGGTGGTGGTGAACAGGAGTGTGTGCTCGCGTCCACTATACGGTCCCCGAACAACACCCCCGGGGGTGAGGGTTCGCAGGACACCAGCACTGTGTGTCTGGTATAACAGCATAGGTTCTTGTGGTGACCAGTAATGGTTTTGCGGTGGTCATAGCATGGGGGAAACGCCCGGTCCCATCCCGAACCCGGAAGCTAAGGCCCATAGCGCTGATGGTACTGCACTCGTAAGGGTGTGGGAGAGTAAGACACCGCCGCAACACCACCACACCACACGGAAAGCCCCACCCACCAGGACGGGGCTTTCCGCCATTTTTGAGGCATTGCAAGGGGCGGTGGGCTCAGGAAACCGAATGTTTCCTGAGCCCACCGCCCCTTTTCTGCTGCGTTCCGGAATGAGAGCCGCGGGATTCAGCCGGCTTCGCCGTTGCGTAGGGCCTTGTGCAACGTGTCCGGCGAGTCGATGACCTTTCCAGGGTTGAAGTTCTCACCCGGATCCGCGATTTGGAACAGGCCGCGGAGAAGCTGGACGCCGCCCTCGGAGACGTCTTGCTCCATCCACGGGCTGTGCTCGGCGCCCACACCGTGGTGGTGGGACAGCGTGCCTCCGGAGTCGATGAACGCCTGTTGGATGCGCGTCTTCACCAACGCGTATTCGTGATCGACGTCGTCGCTGTATTCGAACGCGAAAGTGAAGTAGAGGCAGGCTCCCGAGTGGTACGAGTGGGACATGTGGCTCATGATCCAGCCGGTCTTGCCCAGTTCGTCAAAGGCCGATTGCGCTGCGTCGTAGACGTTCTTGTGCACGGTGGTGAGTTTGGCCCACGGTGCCGCGGTTTCGGACACGTCGCCGATGACGCCCTGTTCCAGCAGGAAGTCACGGAGGTAGGGGGTGTCGAACTTCTTCTGGTCGTAGAGCGCGCCGGGTCCGGACCCGAGGATCAAGGCTCCCTGCTTGTGAACGATGCCGGAGACCCGTCGTTTCTTGCGCAGGACATCCTGCTTCGTTCCTTCGAAGCAGACGTAGGCGATGCACATGGCGTCGGTGTCCCACCCCCGCTTCCGCATGAGCGCCCAGAGGGCGTCCTGGCCCTTCGCGGAGACCGTCTTCTTGAGAGACGTCGGTGCCTTCTGCGTGGCCAGGGAGAATTCGGTCTCCCGCGCGTCCGAGATGCGCGCGAAAGTCGTGTGCACTTCGGATTCGTGGATGTGACGCATCGCGGTCAGGCCCTGCTGCCAGGTGGGGAACATGTAGGCGATGACTTCGCGGGCTTCGGTCTGGCGGTGGATCTGCACCCAGACCTCCGTGATGATCCCCAGCCGGCCTTCCGAGCCGATGAACATCTCGCGCAGGGAAGGGCCAGTGGAGGTCGACGGGAGTGGGCGAAGCCTGACGATGCCGCCCGGGCGAACGACGTTCATCCCGCGGATGATCTCCGCGATGTCGCCGTACTTGTCCGACTGCATTCCGGAGGAGCGGGTGGCGGCCCAACCACCAAGGGTCGAGTGGTTGAAGGAATCCGGGAAGTGCCCCAGGGTCCACCCGCGGGCATTGAGCTGCTCTTCCATGTCCGGGCCCAGGACGCCGGCCTGGATTCGGGCCAGCCCGGACGTCTCGTCGATTTCCAGGACCTGATTGAGGCGACCGAGATCCACTGACACCACGGTCCGGGTCTCCTCGGGCCGAGCCTGCAAGCTCCTGGAGATGCTCGAACCACCGCCGAACGGAATCAGCACGAGGTCGAGTTCAACGGCCGCGTCGACCAAGGCTTGGACTTCGTCCTCGGAACCGGGGTAGACGACGACGTCGGGAACGCGATCGAACCGGTTCTGGAGGGTCTTGATGATGTCGGTGACCGACTTCCCCGCCCAGTGAATGACGCGGTCGTGATCATCGGTCAGTGTGTTCTCCGCCCCGGAGATCCCCTGCAGCGCAGCCAGCTGTGCATCCGTGATGCGGGACGCGGGAACCTGGGCGGTCCCGAAGTCGACGGTGTCCCGCTCGCGGTGGCGAAGGTCGATGCCCACGGCTCGCTTGACGATGGGGGCGAAGGCGGGCTTGTTCTCGTACGTGAAGAAGACGTTCTCTTCTCCCCAGCCCCACCATTTCTGGTGCTTGACGTTTGGCACTTGTACCTCTTTCCCTACGGTTCGGTACTCGACTCTACGCGGTGCGCAGGGGCGTTCCCGCGGGGACGCGAAGGCGGTGGTCCTGAGGTTGGATCACTGCTCGATGAGCGGCCGGTACTCGCGGTAGAGCTCGCGAACGGTTGCCTGGATGCGGTCGTTGAACCCCACCGTTGATTCGTGCTCCCGGGCGACCAGTGGTTCGCCGATGGCGACCACGACCGGGGGGCGTCCGCGACGCGGCCACGACGTGTCCCTGGGCATGGCCTCGTGGGCGCCGATCAGCGCGACCGGCAGGACGGGCACCCCGATGGAGGAAGCCAGTGCGGCCGCGCCGACCTTGAACTCCCGCATCTTGCCGTCCTTGGAACGGGTGCCCTCGGGGAATACCAGGACCGGGATCCCCGCACTGAGGAGTTTGCGCGACAAGCCTCGGTTCTCCCCGGTGCCCTTACGGTCGATCGGGAACGCGTTGAACACCAGCTGCGTGAAGAGCTTCTTGTACCACGTAGTGAAGAAGTAGTCGGCGGCAACCCCGGTGGCCACGTTCTGCCGGAGATTCACGGGCAGCGAGCTCATGATCAGGGGAGCGTCCAGGTGGCTGGAGTGGTTGGCGACGACGACGCACGCGCCGGTCAGAACCTCGGCGCCGGGTTTGCGCTGGACGCGCCGCCGGATCGTGCGGTCCACGATGCCGTTGAAGAAGATGGCACGGGCGACGGCGCGAAGGCGGCGGCGCCCGGGATCGGTGAAGTGCTCGAGGCCGATGTGGGCCGACTCCGCGGGGGGTGCGACCGGCGCGGGACCGTGGTCCTCCGGCGGCGCACCGTGAGCGTCAATGCTGTCCAGCACGTGCGGGGCGGGTTCTGAGGGTTCCCACGGGCGCCACTGGGTGATGACCTTGAGGCGGTCGGTGGCGGGGTTCTTCGCGTCCGCGCTCTCGTTGTCAGTCGGGCCGGAGTGTTCCGTCATGACTGGACCTCTTCCTTGCCGTGGGAATCGTCGGTGTCGGTTGCGGACAACGGCTGCGGGGTCGGGCTGTCACCGACGGGGTCGGTGGCGATCTTCTGCTCCCGGGCGCGCGCGCCGTTGAGCAGACCCGAGGCCAGCCGGATGCCCGAGCGCGGAGCGTGCTTGACCACACCCATGAGGGCCTTGTACCGCAGTGTGGGGATGGAGACCACCTTGCCCCGCGCCATGTCGCGGAGGGCCTCTTCGACGAGTTTGTCGGCGTCGAGCCACAGCCAGTTCGGGATCGACGAGCCGCTGATGCCGGCCCGCGAGTGGAACTCCGTGCGGACCCAGCCCGGCAGCAACGCCGTGACCTGCACGCCCGTGCCGCGCAGTTCCACCGCCAACGATTCCGTGAAGGTCGTGGTCCAAGCCTTGATCGCGGAGTACGGCCCCATCGAGACCTCGCCGGCCACGGAGGACACGTTGAGGATCCAGCCTTCGTGCCGGGCGGTCATTGCGCGGGCTGCGGCGGAGGACAGGACCATGACGGCGCGGCACATGACGTCGAAGCCGGCGTCGTGCAGATCATGGTCAGGAGAGGTCACGGGACCCTTGACCGAGAAGCCCGCGTTGTTGATCAGGAGTTCCACGGGCCGGTCCGGGCTTTCGAGCCGCTCGGCCACGCGGTCGACGTCGTCGCGGTCGGCGAGGTCGGCTGCCAGCGTCTCGACCTCGATCCGGTACCGGGCCCGAAGCTCTTGTGCCGCTTGATCCAGGCGAGCTGGGTCGCGAGCAACCAGCACCAGATTCAACCCCCGGGCGGCCAGTGCTTTGGCGAAGGCGGCCCCGATGCCCGAGGTTCCGCCCGTGATCAGTGCGGTGAACATGAAACCCACGGTACACTACGGTGGGCGTAGCGTAACCGGTGACTTGAGCTCTCCAGCGAACCAGTGAGTGGCTCACCGCCTTCCGCCGGCTACGGTCGCGCAGCCAGCCCGCCGTCCCCGGAGAATCGCGTGAGCACCACAGGTGATCGGCCAGGTTCCCATCTGGTCCAGCACAAGAACGGATCACTCGACCACCGCGCCCAACAGCGTCCGGCGGTCGACTCCGGCTTCCCGGCCCATGACTTCTGCCGTGGTGAACGAGGTGCCTTCCACGAAGAGCTGGACACGGCCCAGTTCGAGATCCGACCGCTGCACGTGGGTGTTCTGGACGCCGTCGCGCATCTGTGGGCACTCGAGTCCTCGACCACGGGGCCCCTGCGACCTCTGGCCGCAGGGGAGTCCGTGCAGGACCCCAAGCTCGGCGCCTTCCTGACCACGTGGGGCCGCGAGAAGCACTGGATCGCCCGTGCGCTCGAAACTCTCCTCACTGTTCACCATCGGGAGCCACCCCGGAGTGGTGCGCCGGAGCGGCGGACGCCCATGACGGGCACCGTGCTGCCGAAACTGATCGGGGCGGACGTCGTCGCCGGGCAGATGGCGCAGGCGCTCTCGCGTGAGGCGACCACCGCGGCGCTGCTGCGGCGCCTTGCCGTGGTGGCCGACCATCCCGTGGTGGATCACCTGTGCGACCGCAGCTTGGAACGCACCGCCGATTACATCCGGTTCTTCGAGCAGGAGGCCAAGGCCCGGCTCGAAGGATCTCCCAGGGCCGCGGCCCTGGCGAGGAGGGTGCTGGGGCGCGGCTTCTCCCCGGTCCGCCCGCCCAGGGTGGCCCGGGAGACAGTGCAGGAGTCACTGGACGTACTGGCTCCGAGGGTGCGACACCGTCGGGCTCTGTGCCGGGAGGCAGACGCCGCGGTGCACGACCTGCCCAACCTCAGGGGCCCGGAGCCCCTCGAGCGGGCCCTGCGCACCGAAGGGATGCTCGTGAGATCCTGACCCAATGGTGCGGCCCGACGGGTTGCCGGAACCGCGCGCCGGGCGCCGTCCCCGCCCGGTCCACGGAGCCCAAGCCCGCACCCGTGTTTGGGTGGGCCGTTGAGAATCCATGAGAATGAAGAACAGCATCGTCGGCAACCACCGTTGCCGACGCCACGTACAGCCGTTTCCGGCATGAGGAGAACCGTTGTCTGAGAACACCACCAAACGAGTGCTGCTCACGGGAGCCACAGGATTCCTGGGGCAGGCCGTGATGGAGCGCTTGTTGTCGTCCGAGGACAACGTCCACATCACCGCCGTGATCCGACCCAAGGGGGAGATCACCGCGCAGACCCGACTTGAACAGATCTTCCGCAAACCTGTGTTCAAGACCTGGCGCGAGCGTGTCGGGGACGACGAGGCCAAGCGCATTTTCGCCGAGCGGACGGATGTCCTGGAGGGCGACCTGGCAGCGCTCAAGTCGATCGACCAACCCTTCGACGTCGTGGTCCACTCCGCCTCGACCGTGTCCTTCGACCCGCCGATCGACGAGGCGTTCAACACGAACGTCGGCGGCGCACTGAGTCTCTACGAGGCGCTCCTGGCCTCCGGGCAGGACCCGCACGTGGTGCACGTGTCCACCTGCTATGTGGGCGGAATCGCCAAGGGACTGCGGCCCGAGGCGTCCATCGATCACAACGTGGACTGGCGCCGGGAATTCGACTACGCGGTCGCCGCTCGCGAGGAAGCGGAGCTGGCCTCCCGGACACCGGAGCAGCTGCATGCCTTCATCGAGTCCGCCACCCGGGCCAGCGGGAAGCGCGGGCCCAAGTCGGTCGCGGAGAACGCCGAAGCCGCCCGCACCGGGTGGATCACGCAGCGACTGGTGGACCTGGGACGTACCCGGGCACAGTCCCTGGGGTGGACGGACATCTACACGTTCACCAAGGCCATGGGGGAGCGGGTGGCCGAGGACCTCTGGCAGGGCAACGGGCACCGCTTGTCCGTGGTCCGCCCCGCAATCATCGAGTCCGCGCTCCGGCACCCCCAGCCCGGGTGGATCGACGGGTACAAGGTTGCAGACCCCCTGATCATGGCCTACGCCAAGGGTGCCCTCCCGGAATTCCCGGGTCTGCCCGATTCCGTGCTCGACGTCATCCCGGTGGACTTCGTGGTCAACGCGATCACCGCCCTGGTGACCCACGGCCATCCCGGGGAGGCCGACGGCGACCGTGGAAAGGTCGGTTACTACCAGATCTGCTCGGGGGCATCGAACCCGTTGCCGTTCCACGAGATGTACGGCTCCGTCCGTGAATACTTCTTGGAGAACCCGGTGGAGGGCCCTGACGGCAAGCCCGTGGTGGTGCCCGAGTGGAAGTTCCCGGCGAACAACGCCGTCGTGCGCTCGCTGGCCGGCAAGGAGAAACTGGCCGAATGGGGAGGGCGCCTCAACGCGTTGCTGCCTTCGACCAGGCGGACCCTGGAATGGACCAACTCCCTGCACAAGATGCAGTCCGGCCTGGGGTCCCTGCGGACCTACGTTGACCTGTACCAGAACTACACGCGCACGGAGATGGTCTTCGACGACGCCAACACGCGTGCGCTCAACGACTCCCTCCCCGAAGGCACACCGGAGGACCGGACCTTCGATCCGCGGGACATCGACTGGAATACCTACTGGCAGCAGATCCACCTTCCGGCTCTCACCGAGATGACCCGGGCGTACTCGCGGGCGTCCTCGGCCCGGGCCCGTCGTGCGCAGCGGCCGCGCAAGGATCTCAAGCCCGGCACGGACGTGGTGGCGGTCTTCGACCTGGAAGGCACCGTGTTGGACTCCACGGTGGTCTCGCAGTACTTCGCCGTTCAGCGTCGTGTGCTGCCGGCCAGCAAACGCCCGGCGGACGTGCTGGACGCGGTTCGGACCACACCGACCTACCTCAAGGCTGAACGCCGCGACCGTGGTGAGTTCGTTCGTGCCTTCATGCGGCGTTACGAAGGCATGGAGGCCGAGAAGATCCGCGAAGCCGTCGCGGGCAAGCTGGGGGAGGAAATGCTCCGGGTGCTGAAGCCGGGAGCCCTTGCCCGGATCGAGGAACACCGGGCGGCCGGGCACCGCACCGTGCTGGTCACCGGGTCCCTCGACCTGTTGGTCTCGCCCGTGGCCGACCTGTTCGACGAGGTCGTGGCGGGATCCATGGTCGAACGCGACGGCGTGCTGACCGGATACCTGTCCACCCCTCCGTTGGTGGACGAAGCACGTGCCCAGTGGCTCAAGAAGTACGCCGAGGACAACGGCTACGACCTCTCACGATCCTTCGGTTACGGCGACTCCGTGGCCGATGCCTCCTGGCTGGGATTGGTGGGCCACCCGTACGTCGTGAACCCGGACATCGCGCTCTACCGCCTGGCCAAGCGCAACCACTGGCCGATCGAGGACTGGAAGAAGATCTGACCCATGGGCACCGACACCCAACAACCGGCCATGACGACGGGCGGCACATGAGTGCGCCCAGCCCCGTCGAGGGTCCCGATCGCGGTCAGCAGGACGGCTCAGTAACGCCGGACCCGCGGACCGTGACCACGGACCGCAAGATCACCGCCGCAGTCCTGGGCATCCTCACCAGGGAGGGCCCGGGGCGGCTGTCGATCGAAGCCGTGGCCGCGGAGTCGGGTGTGGCCAAGACCTCGATCTACCGGCGGTACGCGAACTCGGACGCCATGGTCGACGACGTCCTCGCTCGCTCCCAGGAGAACCTCGCACCCAAGCCGCTCAACCTGGATCGGGAGTCCTGGACCCAGGAGCAGTGGACCCGGGCCCTGGACACGGCGTTGCGCGTGTTGATCCAGGACCTCGGGACGGGCATTGCCGTGACTCTGCTGACGGAGCCGGAATCGGAGACCTCGCACATTCTCCGGCGCCACCTGGTTCGCCCACGCATGGCCCAGTTGGTGGAGTTGCTGCAACTGCAGATTGACGCGGGGCGTCTGGACCCACAAACGGATCTCGGTGTGGTCGTCGACTTCCTGCTCGGATCTGCCTACGCACAGGTGGCCCGTGAGGGAGAACTCGGGGAGGACTGGGCGTCGCGGGTGAAGGACACGCTCACGCGGTCACTGGGCTGACCAGACCTTCAGCGGAGCGCCCGCCGGGTCACAGCATCATCTGTTCGTCCGGCCGGGTACGCAGTTGGGACTCCACGTAGTCCTCGACGGCCTGTGCGGTGGGGATGTCCTCGCGGAGCCGTTCGGACAGGAACCAGCGGTGCTCCAGGACCTCGTGGATGATCTCGGCGGGTTCACGCTTGGCGCGCAGGTCGGCGGGCACCGCCGCCATGATCTTCGCGTAGACCTCCTGCATCCACAAGGAGCCCGTCAGGTCCTCCGGCAGGCCCGGGTACAGGGCGCGACCGAACTGGGCGATGTCCGTGAGGATGCGGCGGGCCTGATTCTCGCGGGCGACCATGCCGGTGATGTTGTGGAGGTGCCGTGAGTGGTGCCCCGGTTCGACGACGCGGGGGACCAGGTGCACGAACCCGTCGTCGTCGGTGTCCAGGGAGGCCTCCTCGACGTCGAAACCGAGGTCGTTGAGGCGTTTGACGCGTTCGGCAACGCGCCACTTCTGTTCGTGCGGGAACTTCTCTTCGCCCGTGAGCTCGTTCCACAGATTTTCGTAGCTTTCAACGATGCGTTCCGAAGTGGCGAACGGGTCAACGGGCACGGGGTTCGAGGACATGATCTGCGGCAACGCCGAGGTGGCCGCGGCGGGCTCGTAGCGAGTCTTCTCCCCGCTCTTCATGGACGGGTCCAGCGGCGGGCCGTCGTGGGAGTCGTCCTCGAAGCCGGCCAGGAGGTCCATCAACTCACCGGCAACGTTGGTGCGGGCGAGCTCGAGGTCGTAGCTGCGCTGACCCTTGGTCAGCTGGGGGTGGATCTCACCGGTCTCCGCATCCACCAGGCAGGCGGCGAACCGGCCGGCGTCGCGCAGAAACAGCGTGTTCGACAGGGAGACGTCGCCCCAGTAGAAGCCCGCGAGGTGCAGTTGAACCAGCAACAGCGCCAAGGCGTCCACGAGCTTGTTGGCGATCACCGCGTCCGGGTGCTCCGAGAACAGGACCCGGTAGGGCAGGGAGAAGTTCATGTGCTCGGTCAGCAGAACCGCCGGCAATTCATCACCCCCAGCGGTGTGCCGTTCGGTGACGACGGCGACCGGGACCACACCCGGTGTGCCCAGCTGGCGGAGGCGACGCAGCAGGTCGTACTCGCGGGCGGCGTTGCGGGCGGTGGTCTCCTTGGCTGCCAGGACACGGTCACCCACCTGGGCGAACCGCACCACGTGCCGGGAAATCCCGCGCGGATAGGCGACCAGGACGTCGTCGGGCCATTCGGCCAACGGGGTTGACCACGGAAGGTCCAGCAGCTCCGGCTGGGGGAAACCGGTCTGGATCTTGACGCCACGGACCACGGGGCGGGGGTCGGAAGAGTCCTGGACCTGGGTCTCAGAGGCACGCGTGGGTCCGGTCCCTGAGGGAGCCGACGTGGCCTCCCATGGGACCTGGGGGGAGGAACCCAAGTTAGAACTATGCATGATCAACGAGACTACACGGGGGTTTCGACGGGGACCTGGGCGACATCGTTCCGAGCCTTCCAGCGTGGCGCTTCAGCCAAGATGCTCTAAAACCCCTCCCTGTCCGGTAGGGTTACAGGCATCCGTGACGTAGGCCACCATCAATCCGGCGCCGCATGGGCTGCCGTACCGCACACTCGCCGATCTGCAGAGGCCCCGTGAAATCTCTTTCGACGCTGTTCCCGGAATGTCCGTCCCGTCTCCTGACCCGTCGCCGTTTGTTCGGCGCGGCGGTGGGCCTGGGGGCGCTCGGTGCGCTCAGTGCGTGCTCTCCCACGGGACAGGGCGTGACACCGGCCGGTCCCGGGAAGCTGAAGATCCAAGCGGGCGATGACGAGATCCCGGGCCTGACGAAAATCGCCGAACGGTTCACGAAATCCACCGGTGTGACCGTGGAGTTCATAGAGCGCGAGATCAATGCGCAGACCATCTCGGACTTCATCGCCCAGGCACCCATGGGTCAGGGTGTGGACATCCTGATCTCTCCCCACGACAACCTGGGCCAGCTGGCCACCAACGGGGTGGTCGCCTCCGTGGAGATGGGTGATCGCGAGGAAGGGTTCACCGAAAACGCCCGCAGCGCGGTCAAGTACGACGGCGTCAACTACGCCGTGCCCTACGCCGTCGAATGCGTGGCCCTGGTACGCAATGACGACCTGACGGATGCCACCCCGACGTCCTTTGACGACCTTCGACGCATTGGCCACCGCCTCATGGAGCGGGAGGGGCTGTCCTACCCGTTCGCGATCCCACAGTCGGCGACCTCCGGGGACCCGTACCACCTCTACGCCATCCAGACGTCGTTCGGGGCGGAGGTCTTCAAAAGGACGGGTGCCGGTGAATACCTCCCTGAACTCACCATGGGAGGCAAGTCGGGGGCAGAGTTCGCGCGGTACCTGGCCGATCTGGGCGAATCCGGAGATCTGCGTACGTCCATGTCGCCTGACATCGCCACCCAAGCTTTCTCCAGCGGGGAGACGGCGTTCTTGATCGGCGGTCCGTGGTTGCTGCCCGTCTTCGAGGAGGCCGGGATGAACTGCACGGTGTTGCCGGTGCCTGCCGCAGGTGAGGAGGAGGCTCGGCCGTTCGCGGGCGTCCAGGCATTCTTCGTCAACGCTTTCGCCCAGAACCCCGTGGCCGCGCAGGACTTCGTGACGAATTGGTTGACGCTCGACGAGTCCCAGACGGACATGTACGAGTCGACGGGGCGGCCGCCGGCCTCCAACGCGACGATCGCCCGGATGGAAGGGGACCCTTTGCGCAGTGCTTACGCACAGATCGCCAAGGACGCCCTGCCCATGCCGGCCATCCCCGCGATGGGCGCCGTCTGGAGTTTCTGGGGAACCGCCGAGAACGCCATCGTGGACGGACGGGGTGAGCCTGCGCAGGTGTGGGAGGACATGATCAAGAACATCGAGGGGCAGATTTGATGAGCGACGCAAGCAGCTCCGCCCGCACGCGTCCGGACATGAGCGCTTCGGACCGGGAAGGGTCCGCGACCACCGAGCCGGTTTTCAAGCCCCTGCCCAAGCGCGCCCACTCACGCGGTTTCGGCATCGGGTTCCTGGTCAAGTTGATCCTCATGGGATTGGTCAACGCCTTCGGCATCTACGGGATCGTGGCGGCCTTCGGTATCAGCAGCTGGGCCATCGGGGCATTCCTGGTGGTGGCCTTGATCGCCGCGAACCTGATTTATTTTCTACCCGGGCGGCGCATCCTTCCCGCCAAGTACCTCTACCCGGGCCTGGTGTTCCTGCTGATCTTTCAGGTTTTCGTGATCCTCTACACGGGCTACACCGCTTTCACGAATTACGGTGACGGTCACAACGGAACCAAAGACGCCGCGGTTTCGCAGATCACGCGGACCTACGAGGAACGTGTGGAAGGCAGCCCGGAGTACAACGTCGAAGTTCTGCGCGGTGCAGACGGCCGATTGGCTCTGGCAACCGTTCGTGACGGTCGGGTGCTGGTCGGTTCGGAAGGGCAGGCTCTGGCCGTCGCCGAAAACGCTGAACAGGGCGATGGCGCCGTGACTGCCGTGGATGGGTACGAAATCCTCGACTATGCGGGTGTCGTCAATGCATCTGAGGATCTGGCCGAGTTGCGCGTGCCCGTGTCCGAGGAATCTGCGGACGGCGCATTGCGTACGGAGGACGGACAGACGGCCTATGCCTGGCACCCCACCATGACGTACGACGAGGGTCGGGACGCCATGGTCGACGAGGACGGAACAGTCTGGACCGACAACGGGGCGGGTGCTTTCGTCAACCCGGACGGTGAGGAACTTCGTCCCGGATGGCAGGTCTTCGTGGGGGCGGAGAACTTCAAGGCGGTGCTCGATCCCGAAGTGTACGGAGGCCCGTTCCTCTCGGTCACCTTGTGGACGTTCGCCTTCGCAATCCTGTCGGTGGCGCTGACGTTCTTCGCCGGGCTCCTGCTGGCGATCCTGTTCAACGACGAGAACCTGAGGTTCCGGAACGTGTATCGGACGATCCTGTTCATGCCCTATGCGTTCCCCGTGTTCCTGTCGGCGTTGATCTGGGCGGGTCTGCTCAACACGGATTACGGCTGGTTCAACCAGGTCCTCCTGCAAGGGGCGGGAATTCCCTGGCTGGAGAACCCGTGGCTGGCCCGAGCCTGCCTGCTTCTGGTCAATCTGTGGCTCGGCTTCCCCTACATGTTTCTGATCACCACGGGTGCCCTGCAGTCCATCCCGCAGGACCTCTACGAATCCGCGGCCATCGATGGTGCGGGGCCAGTGCGTCGCTTCCGCTCGATCACATTGCCCATGCTCATGGTGGCGGTTGGCCCCCTGCTGATCGCCTCCTTCGCGATGAACTTCAACAACTTCAACGTGATCTACCTGGTGACCGGCGGCGGTCCCGTGGACCTGGAATCGACCACCGGTGTGGGGGCCACGGACATCCTGATCACGTTCGTCTACAAGATCGCCTTTGCCGGCGGCACCAATGACTACGGCTTGGCGGCAGCCCTGTCGATCCTGGTCTTCGTGATGGTTGCGGTGGTTTCGCTGCTGACCTTCCGACGCTCCAGTGCACTCGAGGAGATCAACTGACATGTCCACCACCTCAGGTTCTTGGGTAGAGACTGACCGGCAGGCCTCGTCGCCGGATGTCGCACCGTCGTCAGAGGGGCGAGCCCCCCGTCGTCGACGAACCAAGGCAGGTCGGGCGAATGCCTGGTGGCGTCACGCGTTGGCGATTCTCATGTGTGTGTTCGCGTTGTTCCCCCTGGTTTACGCGTTGTCGGCTTCCTTGTCCGAATCGGGAACCTTGACGGGCTCCAACCAGCTGTTCGCCTCCCTGACCGGGGCGAACTACGAGGCGTTGTTCACCACACCCGCCTATCCGTACTGGCGATGGTTCTTCAACTCGATCTTCATCGCCACCGCCACTGCCTTGGGGACCGTGCTGATGGGGGCTGCGGCCGCATACGCATTCTCGCGATTCCGGTTCTCCGGACGTCGAGGGGGACTCATGACCCTGTTGGTGGTACAGATGTTCCCTCAGCTACTTGCTTTCGTGGCCATCTTCCTGCTGCTCTTCGCCATTTCCGGGATCTACCCGTTCCTGGGGCTGAACTCGAGATTCGGGCTGATCGCGGTGTATCTGGGCGGTGCGTTGGGCGCCAACACCTTTCTGATGTTCGGTTTCTTCAACACCATCCCCAGGGACATCGATGAAGCCGCCACGATCGATGGCGCGTCCCACGCTCAGATCTACTGGACGATGGTCCTTCCTCTGGTCCGCCCCATCCTGGTGGTCGTGGCCATGCTGGCCTTCATCACGGCGTTCTCGGACTTCCTTCTGGCGCAGATTGTGTTGCAGGACCCCCGGCAGTACACCCTGGCAGTCGGCCTTTACCAGTTCGTGGCCGTGGAACTTTCCGAGAACTGGGGTCTCTTCACGGCGGGAGCCATCGTTTCCGCTCTACCTGTTGTGTTGCTGTTCCTCTTCCTGCAGCGTTACATCGTCGCCGGTCTCACGGGTGGAGCGGTCAAGGGGTGAGAAGGGTGACCGCTGCCCGGGGTGGTGGGTCGACAGTTGCTCGGCGATCCACCCGGCGGTCTCGACCGGGTCGGCCTCCGGGCGTAGTGGTGTGGTGAGCCGGTCGATCACGATGCCGTTGGTGACGTGGTGGAGGGCTTCGACCAGTTCCGCTCCGCCGTCGAGTCCCCTTGACGAGTGGAACTCGACGTCCTGGACGAATCCTTGGCGGAGGAACGGGAGCACAAGCGCCCGGACTTCTGGGTTTCGTGCGGCTTCCAGGCGAAGCTCGACCAGTGCGAGTGCCAGAGACGGCTGTGCCAGCAGACGCTGCGTCGCGTACTCGACGTACGCCGTGACCGCCGCGTCGCCCTGCAGTTGCTGGAGCCGGTCCAACTCGTCTTGAGCGGGCGCAAGTCGTTCGAAGGAGCGTCGAGCCATGGCACTCATCAGGTCGGAGCGGCTCCGGAAGTAGTTCGCGCAGGTGCCTGTCGGCAGCTCTGTCCGCGCGTCGACCGCACGATGGGTGAGCGCACGTCCGCCGCTGTTCCCCAGAATGTCCAACGCAGCGTCCAAGAGGCGTTGTCGGCGACGGGGATTGGCGACCATGGTGCAACCCTATCCAAACCAGTACATCAGTTGTACGTTCGAAACAACAACAGATGTACTGGTTATGGGTTGTGATGCGTGAACTCGTGTACTACGTGGCTGTGTCCATGGATGGATACATTGCCGCGCCGGATGGCGACTTCAGTGCGTTCCCCGTCAACCCGGCCACGGTTGGGGCGCTTTTCGAGCGGTATCCGGAAACGTGCCCCGCACAGGCCCGGGAGCTTTTCGGTGTCACAGGTCGACCACGACGGTTCGACACCGTCGTGATGGGTGCCCGGACGTACGCCCCCGCACGTGAAGCCGGGATGGATACCGTCTATCCGTCGCTGCGCGAAATCGTCGTGACACACCAGGAGTTGCCGAACGACGGGCCGATGGACGTACTCAGGGGTGACGTGGCCGGTCACATCAAACACCTCAAAGCTGAGCCAGGCCTCGACATCTGGTTGTGCGGTGGTGCGGATCTGGCCGGCCAGCTGTTCGACTTGATCGACGAGGTTCAACTCAAGGTGAACCCGGTGATCCTCGGGGCCGGGGTCCCGTTGTTCCAGTCCGGGTTACGGGTGACCCCGATGCGGTTGGTATCCTCCGAGCAGCTGCCGGGCGGAGTCGTGCTCACCACCTATCGCCGGGAATGAGACCGTTCGCGCAGCTCCGCCAGCCGCTCCAACACCTCGGCCAATGCATGGACGTCGGAAACGCGGTGGGCGGCGACGGTTTCTTTGTCGCCCACCTTGATGCCCAGGTCCTGTGCACGGAGTTCCTGCATGGCGTCCTCATCGGTGACGTCGTCTCCCGCGAAGACGACCAGGTCGGCCCGCACGGCGCCCACCAGCGCATTCAGGCCCTCACCCTTGGTGGCTCCCAGGACGGAGCATTCCATGACCTGTTGGCCCGGGGTGATTCGCAAGCCGTCCAGGGCGGTGTACTCCTCAAGCATCTCCTGCAACGCCTGGTCGGACAGCAACTGGTCCGCCATGGGGCGGGTGTGGAAGCACACCCCGGCCGGCTTGAGTTCGGCCGTCGATCCCGGGTAGCGCTCGATGACCCGGTGAGTGGCCTCGACGGCGAGCTCCAGGGTGACGAGTTGCTGTGCCGACAACTCGATGTCGACCTGCTGGGCATCGGGCCCCAGCGCGGTCAGGTCGAACTCGGCTCCGTGGGAGCCGGAGAGCAACATGCGCTGCTGCGGATCCACCGTGGAACGCAGGAAATCCATGGTGCGCCCGGAGATGATGCCCACCCACGTGTGCTCTGCCACGGCAAGCCGTTGCAGTGCGGCTTCCGCGCGCGGGGTGGCTCGGGAATCCTTGGGGTCCTTGGTGAAAGGTGCGAGGGTGCCGTCGAAATCCAGGGCGACCAACAACCGGTCGGCACGTACTGCATCCTCCAGCGCGGCCTCCAGGGCTGCGGGAACGGCGGTGGGCCCGTCAGACACGGCCTGCTCGGCGGGCAAGGATGCTGCGGCGGAGTCCTCGGTCATCACAGGTCCATACTGGACCCGCCCGCAGCCGGTTCCAAGCGTTCGTTGCCGAGCCGGGGATCGACGTCGTCGTCGCGCATACGGGCCAGATCGGTGAGGAACTTGTCCTGCCAGTCGTTGACGTCGTGGGTGAGCACCTGTCGACGCATGGCGCGCATCCGGCGCCGGGCCTGGTCCTGCGGCATGTTCTTGGCCAACAGGATCCGCTCCTTGAGCGTGTCGATGTCGTGCGGGTTGACCAGCACGGCCTGCTTGAGTTGTTCGGCCGCGCCCGTGAATTCGGAGAGCACCAACCTGCCCGTTCCGTCCGACTTGGCGGCCACGAACTCCTTGGCCACCAGGTTCATCCCGTCCCGCAAGGACGTCACCAGCATGACGTCAGTGGCCAGGTAGAGGGCCACCATCTCGGCGAACGGGTACCCGTGGTGCAGGTAGCGGATCGCGGTGTGCTCCATAGTGTCGAACTGGCCGTTGAGCCGACCAACCATGCCTTCCACCTGCTCGCGCAGCACTTTGTAGGACTCCACGCGCTCGCGGGAGGGCGAGGCCACCTGGATCATGACGTCCTGCCCGACGCGCAGTTTGCCGTCCTCCAGGAGCTCACCGTAGGCCTTGATCCGGTGCCGGATGCCCTTGGTGTAGTCCAACCGGTCCACGCCCAGGAATACCGTTTCCGGGTCGCCCAGTTCCTGGCGGATCTCCTGGGCTCGCTGCCTGGTCTCCGGCTTGGCAGCCATCTCACGGATGGCGTCCACATCGATCGAGATGGGGTACGCGGCGACCTTGAGCCGCCACCTGTCCTCCGCGGACCTCATGCCCTCCGGCGTGTCCGCCGCGGGCTTCTCCGGGTCGACGGCGGGGTCCGGAACGGCGAAGGTCGCGGACGTGACCTCCGGGCCGATCTCGGCCTGCCCGTGCCGGAACGTGATCCCCATGTGCCGCCTGACGCAGCGCATGAAGTTCTGGGCGTCCCCGGGGCGTTGGAATCCGATGAGATCCGCCCCTGTCAGTCCTTCCAGGACCGCACGCCGCCACGGCAACTGGGCGAAGATCTCCAACGGAGGGAACGGGATGTGGTCGAAGAAGCCGATGGTCAGATCTGGACGCAGCTGCCGGAGCATCCGAGGCACGAGTTGCAGCTGATAGTCCTGGATCCACACCGTGGCGCGCGGGGCAGCCGTGGCCGCGGCGGACTCGGCGAAACGGCGGTTTACATTGCGGTAGGCGTTCCACCACGTGCGGTGGAACTCGGGCGGGGCGATCACGTCGTGGTACAGCGGCCACAGGGTTGCGTTGGAGAAGCCTTCGTAGAACCGCTCCACTTCCTGGGCGGAGAGTTCGACCGGAACCAGGTGGAAGACGTCATGGTCGAAGGGGTCCAGGTGCTCACCGGCCCCGCCCGCCCAGCCGACCCACGCGCCGTCGTTGTTGGCCATGACCGGTGCCATGGCGGACACCAGACCGCCGGGGGAGCGGCGCCAGGTGCTGTTGCCGTCTGCGTCCGTGACACGGTCCACGGGCAGTCGGTTGGAGACGACGACGAAGTCGTAGACGGATTCGTCGGAGGGTTTCCGGGCGTCTTGTGGGCTCACTGTGAACTCCTCGCGCAAACGGCCTGGTTCGATTCTCAGTTTACTGCCGATTGGGGGGGCGTCCCACTTCGGTCGGTGCCGTCCCCTGGCGGTCCAAGGAACGAAGCCGATGGATGAAGACGGATGAAGCGGAGAGTACCTGGGCAAAGCCTGTGTAACGAAGACCGTTATCCTTGCCTGCGAACGATCCTTCCGGGCAGGTGTCGGCTGAAGCGCCGGGTCCGGGAGCACCTCGCGGTCCGGGTGGCGGGATCGATCCCTGACCACCGCGGACGCCAGACCGACTTCAGAAGAGGACCTATGGCCGACAAGAACGACAAGTCCGACTTTCGAGCGCACGCGCGCCAGATCGCGGATCGTCACGCCAAATCCGACGCGCGCCAGCGCAAGCTCCTGATCGGGGCCATCGCGCTGCTGGTCGTCGCCGTCCTGGTCATCGGACTGCTGGTGTTCTTCCAGGTCCGATCGCAGAAGGTGGCCGATACCGGCCCCGTCCCGGCGTCGTCCAACCAGTACGGCGGCATCGTGCTGACCAAGGACGGTGCGGAGAAGGACACCTCCGACGTCGACGAGGTCGACGTGACCACCGTGCCCGAGGGGCCCGAGACCCCGCCGGAGGAACCCGACGCGGAAGGCATCGTGGAACCCGGCACGGCAGCTGATTCGGATGAGCCCGTGCAGATCGTGATCTGGCAGGACTTTGACTGCGTCCACTGCGCGGAGCTCGAGGAGACTTCCGGGGAGGACATCGCCAAGCTTGTCGAGTCCGGCGACGCCACGGTTGAATACCGGACCGTGAACTTCCTGGACAACGCGACCAACTACTCGTCGCGCGCGGCCAACGCGTACTACGCCGTGGCCGATCAGGTCGGAACCGAGGATGCGTTTGCGTTCCAGAAGGAAATGTTCGAGCACCAGGGTACCGGCGGCATTGATGACAAGGAGATCATCGACATCGCCGCCAAGCACGGGGCCGACATCGAGGAAGACATGAAGTCCGGTGAGTGGCGCACCATGGTCAACTACACCACCGCGGTGGCCAAGGCCAACGGTGTCAGCGGCACGCCGACCGTCATGATCGACGGCAAGGTCTGGGACCAGAGCAAGGGCCTGTCCGAGACGGTCGAGGCCGCCAAGAAGGGCGAAGACACCAGCGAAGGCTGATCGCCCGTCGGGCGTCGCTCCGGCACTGTCCGGTGGGGCGCCCGACCGCGCGGGTGCGCGATGTGAGTCCGTGCGGTTCCACCCGCTATCATGGGCGGGTTCCATTTACGGAATACGCCTCCTTAGCTCAGTTGGTAGAGCAGCTGCCTTGTAAACAGCAGGTCATCGGTTCGAATCCGGTAGGGGGCTCCACCACGCTTCACATGCCGAGACCCCCGGCGTGGGGCACGATCAGAGCGATCGCGCCCCACACCGGGGGTCTCGGCGTTCAACGGGTGCTCGATCCCGGGTACGGTCCCGGGGTCACCCGCAAAGATCACTAGATCACTCCTCCGTGATCACGACCTCCGCGGCATCACGTCGGCCGTAGGCCCACAGCAGCAGCTCCGAGGGATTCCCGCGCACCAGCTGGACGCGCTTGGTCTTTCCCCGGCCGGCGCTGATCGATCCGTGCCCGGAGGCCACCAGCAGGATCGAGTCCTGCTCGCCGCGCAGCAGCGGCTTGGCCATGAGCTGGAGCGAAGCCCACAGGTCCTTCTCCTCGTCCAGCAGGAGCTGCCTGCGGTGCCAGGTCTCCTGGGCGCGGCGGACGTCCTCGTGGTGCACGAAGAACTCGGCCGTGTTCATGCGCTTGTCCAACGGCCCGACCCGGGCGGCGGAGAGCAGCGCGGGCTTCTCCAGCCGTGCCACCAGCTCGTTCCACGGAAGGGCGTACAGGGCGTCGTCGCCAGCTTTGGCGCGCTTCCCCAGGACGGGCAGCTTGGGCGCGAACTTGCCGACCAGGATGTCCGGTCGGGAATCACGTTCGACCAGGTGCACGGCAAGGTCGCGGGTCTTCCACCCCTCGCAGTGCGTGGGGGCCTCGGGGCCCACCCGACGCAACAAGGCGGCCAGATGGCGGCGTTCGACGACGGCGAAGTTGGTCACGGTAGCTCCTCTGCCCGGTGCGGGCTGGTGGGGTCAGCCAGGACGTGCCTGGATGTCGTGCCTGGCTCGTGTCTCCCACGGTAGCCCCATCGGCACGGTGACGGAACTCAGGCCTTGCCTTCCTGGAACTGGCTGCGGTAGAGGTCCCAGTAGGCGCCGCGGGCGGCCAACAGGGAATCGTGGTCACCCTGTTCGACGATGCGGCCCTGGTTCATGACCAGGATCGTGTCCGCGTCCCGGATGGTGGAAAGTCGATGGGCGATCACGAACGACGTCCGCCCCTGACGCAACGCTGCCATGGCCTTCTGCACGGCGACCTCGGTACGGGTGTCCACGGATGAGGTCGCCTCGTCCAAGATCAACAGGGCCGGGGCGGCCAGGAAAGCGCGGGCGATCGTGATCAGCTGGCGTTCACCGGCGGAGATGTTGTCTCCCTCGTCCTCGATCAACGTCTCGTAACCGTCGGGCAGGGACCGGACGAAGCGGTCCACGGACGTGGCGACGGCTGCCGCTTCCACCTCCTCGTCGGTGGCGTCCAGGCGCCCGTACCGAATGTTCTCCCGGATGGTGCCTTCGAAGAGCCAGGCATCTTGAAGGACCATGCCCACGCGGGAGCGCAGCTGCGCCCGGGTCATCGAGGTGATGTCCGTCTCGTCCAGGGTGATGCGTCCGGAGTCCAGTTCGTAGAACCGCATGACCAGATTGACCAGCGTGGTCTTTCCCGCCCCGGTGGGGCCCACGATCGCCACGGTGTGCCCGGGGTGCGCCTCGAAGGAGAGGTCCTCGATGAGCGGCTCGTCAGGCGAGTAGGAGAAGGACACCTGGTCGAACCGGACGCGCCCTTCCGTGCGTTCGGGAAGGTCGATGGCCGGCGGGTCTGGTTCTTGTTCGTCGGCGTCCAGGAGTTCGAAGACCCGCTCCGCAGAGGCCACACCGGACTGCAACTGGGTGGCCATGCCCGCCACCTGGGACAGCGGCTGGGTGAACTCGCGGGAGTACTGGATGAAGGCCGTGGCCGCACCCAGGGTCATCTGACCGGAGATCACGCGAAGCCCACCGACCACCGCGATGCCCACGTAGGACAACCAGCTGATGAACTGCATGATGGGCATGATCGTGCCCGAGGTGAACTGGGCGCTGAAAGCCGCCGAGTACAGCTCGTCGTTGCGTTCGTCGAACTGGTCGGCCATGGCGTTCTCGCGGCCGAAGACCGTGACCAGTCGATGCCCGGAGAAGTCCTCCTCGATCTGACCGTTGAGCGCACCGGTTGCCGCCCACTGCCGCCCGAAGTGCTTCTGCGCGCGGGAGCCGACCACCCCGGCTGCCGCTGCGGACAAGGGCAGGGCCACCAGTGCGACCAGGGCCAGTTGCCAGGACAGGATGAACATCATGATCACGATGCCCAGGACGCGCATCGTGGATTCCAGCAGCGTGGAGAAGGTCTGCTGGAGGGTGGTTTGTACGTTGTCGACGTCGTTGGTGACCCGGGACATGACCTCGCCGCGGCGTCGGGTGTCGAAGTAGCTCAGGGGCAGCCGGTGCAGCTTGGACTCCACGCGCTCGCGCAGGTCACGGATGATGATCACGGAGATCTTGTTCAGCACCCACCCCTGCGCCCAGGCCAGGACGGAGGATCCCGCGTACATGGCCAGCACCAGCAGGATCAACACCCCCAGCCGGTGGAAGTCGATGCCGGCACCGGGGACCAGGTCCATGGCCGCGAAGACCTCGGCCAGGGAGTCGTTGCCCTCTGCGCGCAGTCCCGAGACCACCTCGGCCTGCGAGGTCCCCGCGGGTAGGTCGCGCTGCAGCACACCCGCGAAGACGACGTCGGTGGCCTTGCCCAGGTACTGGGGGGCAAGCACCGCCAGCACCACGGACACCGTGATGAAGGCTGTGACCGTTGCCAGGCCCACCCGGTGCCCCGCAAAGAGTCCCGCGATACGGCCGGCCGTGGGCCAGAAGTGTTTGGCCTTCTTCCCCGGGGGAACGCCCTCACCCAGGACCTCTGGGTCCTGGTCGGGGTCTGCGGACGCCGACGGAACCGCCTCTGAGGCTTCCGTGGCGGGTTCCAGGGACTCCGGTGTCTGTTCCTGTCGGCTCATGAGTTGCCTTCCTCGGCTGCGTCCACGGTGACCTCCTGCGGGTTCAACTGGGACTCCACGATCTCCCGATAGGTGGCGGAGGACTCCAGGAGCTGGTCGTGAGTTCCGCGGGCCTGGATCCGTCCGTGTTCCAGCACCAGAATCTGATCCGCGTCGACCACGGTGGACACCCGCTGTGCCACGACGATCACGGTCGCGTCAGCCGTGACCGGTTTGAGGGCTGCCCGCAGCCGCGCATCCGTGGTCACGTCGAGTGCGGAGAAGGAGTCGTCGAACAGGTAAACCAACGGCTGGGCCACGAGAGCCCGGGCGATGCACAACCGCTGCCGTTGGCCACCCGAGACCGATGTTCCTCCCTGGGAGATGGTGCTGTTCAGGCCCTCCGGCATGCACCGCACGAAGTCCGCCGCCTGCGCGATCTCCAGGGCTCCCCACAGCTCCTCGTCCGTGGCATTGGGGTTTCCGAACCGGAGGTTGGAGGCCACGGTGCCCGCAAACAGGTACGGCTTCTGCGGCACCGCAGCCACTCGGTTCACGATCTCCTCCCGGGGCAACTCCGGCAGGGCCACTCCGTCCAGCAGGACCTCACCACCGGTCGGGTCCACCAGTCGGGGGATGAGGTTCAGCAGGGTGGACTTGCCGGACCCCGTGGAGCCGATGATCGCCGTCGTCGTGCCCGGGGCGCAGCGGAAGGTCAGGTCTTCGAGCACCGGGCGTTCGGCGCCCGGGTAGCAGTAGGCCACCGAGCGGAACTCGACCAACCCGGTACGGGCGGACGGCACGACGGGGGAGGTGGGTTCGTGCAACGTGCTGCGGGCGTCCAGCACCTCGCCGATACGTTCGGCGGAGACCAGCGCGCGCGGCGTCATCATGAGCATGAACACGCCCATCATCACGGCCATGAGGATCTGCAGCAGGTACTGGATGTAGGCGGTCATGCCACCGACCTCGAGCTGACCGTCGTCGATCCGGTGCGCTCCGAACCACACCACGGCCGCGGTGGCCACGTGCAGGACCATCATGATGAGCGGGAACATGAGCACGAACAGTTCGCCGATGCGCATGGAGACCGTGGCCAGCGCGTCGTTGGCGGTGGCGAACCGGTTGCGTTCGTAGTCCTCCCGCACGAAGGCCCGCACCACGCGCAGGCCCACGACCTGTTCGCGCAGGACTCCGTTGATCTCGTCGATCCGGGACTGCATCGAACGGAACATGGGCATCAGCCGCACCACGATCACACCGATGAGCACCGCGAGCAACGGAACCGAGACCCACACGAGCCAGGAGAGCCCGGGGTCCTCGCGGATGGCCATGATGATCCCGCCCGCGGCCATCAACGGTGCGGCGACCATCATGTTGAGTCCCATGAGGACCAACATCTGGACCTGCTGGACGTCGTTGGTTCCGCGAGTGATCAACGACGGCGCACCGAAGGTTTCCACCTCCCGGTCCGAGAACCGGGCCACCGAACGCTGGACCGCTCGGCGGAGGTCCCGCCCGGTCCCCATCGCAGCCTTCGCCCCGCAGTACACGGCGCAAACGGAGGCGATGGCCTGCAGCAGGGTCACACCGAGCATGACCGTGCCCGTGGACGTGATCACGCCGATGTCGCCCTGAGCGATGCCCCGGTCGATGATGCGCGCGTTGAGAGCGGGCAGAACCAGGATCGCCAGGGCGGCGACCAATTGCAGCAACACGACGCCGATGACCCAGGGCAGGTATCGGCCGGTGTACTGGCGGATCAGACGTAGCAGCACGGGTACTCCGGAACTAGGGGACGCGGATCAGACTAGGACCTTCAGCGGACAGGACCTGGCCGCAACTGACAGCAAGTGGGTGCGGTTGCGTGCTTGCGTCTTGGGATATTGGAAGATGTCTTTCGGGCAGGTGAACCCTACCGCCAAGTACCCGGACCCGGTCAGGCCCGATTCTCATGGCGGTCGGTGATACCGCAATCGGTCATCCTGGCTACAGAATTGGCCTATGCAGGACAAGGAATGGAGCTCAATGTTTGCCGAAGAACGCCAGGCGGAAATCGCCCGACTCGTCGGAGACACCCGCCGCGTCAGCGGTGCGGATCTGGCGCGCCGGTTCACCGTGACGATGGAAACCATACGCCGGGATCTCGCAGCGCTCGAGTCCGAAGGTGTGCTGCGACGGGTACACGGCGGCGCCGTCTCCCTGGACCGCACGGACTCCGTGGAACAGTCCCTGGACAGCCGGGCCACGCTGAAGACCCCGGCCAAGCGGCGCATCGCGGCTGCCGCACTGGAACTGCTCGAGTACACCGAGGCGACCAGCGTGGTCCTGGACGCCGGATCCACGGTCGAGACGTTCGCGGACGCGCTCGCGACCCGGCGGACCGGTTCGAGCGACCAGTCGTTGCTGGTCATGACCCATGCCCTCCACGTGGCCGGACGGCTGGCCGACCAGCCGGAGATCGACCTGGAACTCGTGGGGGGACGGGTCCGCACCTTGACCTGGGCGGCCTCCGGGGTCTTCACCGCCGAGCAGTACAACCGGTACCGGGCGGACGTCGCCTTCCTGGGGTGCAACGGCGTGGCCGCGGGTTTCGGCTTCTCCACCCCTGAACTGCCCGAGGCTGCCGTCAAGACGGCGATCGTCAATTCGGCCCGCAAGGTGGTGGTCCTGTGCGATGCAGAAAAGCACAACCACGAGAACCTGGCGCGGTTCGCAACCTTCACCCAGGTGGACGCACTCATCACGGACGCGGCCCCCACGGGTCCCCTGGCCGCGGCCCTGGAGGAGGGCGGCGTCGAGGTGATCGTGGCCTGACACCGCCCACGGACGGTGAGAATCACAGCCGCCGATGCCCCGCCAAGACGGTGAGTCCTGCGGGGAAGCCGGTACGGTAACTGCTGAGCAACCTGTCTGGATCCGCCACCTTGGCGCATCGGCCTCGGGATCCCGACGCCGGGTCTCAGCGCCGGATCGCGGAGCACAGACACTCGGAGCACAGACATCGGAAACGGGAGAGAGCACTTTGCGAGAGTTCACCGCACGCTTTGCGACGCCGCAGGAAGTCGCGGACTGGGACACCCACGTCCAGGCGAATCCCCGCGGCGGTGACATGCTGCAGTCCGCCTCCTACGCGGACGTCAAGAAGCACCACGGCTGGCGGCCCGTTCACCTGGTCCACGAACCCGACGACGGGTCGCAGCCCGTCTACACCTTGGCCCTGGAGAAGTCCGTGCCCGTGGTGGGGCGGGTCTGGTACATCGTGCGTGGCCCCTCCGTGGAGGTCCTCAACGACCTGGTGGGGTTCACCAAGGCCACGGAGGCCTTCATCCGGGAGAGCGCCAAGAACGTCTTCCTGGTCAAGTACGAACCCGTGTTCCTGGCCGGTGAGGAGGCCCAGCAGACTCTCACTGCCGCCGGGCTGACCAAGTCCTTCGACATCCAGCCCAACGACCACACGGCGCTGCTGGACACGGACCGTGAGCCGGACGAGATCATGGCCGGCATGAAGTCCAAGGGCCGCAACATGTTGCGCCGTGCCGAGCGCGAGGGCACCCCGGTTGAACGGGTGGAACTCACCGAGGAGAACATGAAGACCATGTTCGCCCTCATGAACACGGTGGGGCAGGGCGAAGCGAACATCACGCTGCGGCCCTACGAGTACTACCGGAAGTTCTGGACGAACTTCGCCGAAGCGGGCCAGGGCCGGTTGTACTTCGTCCACGAGGACGGCGAGCCGTCGATGGGCGCGTTCGTCGTCAACTACGGGCGGCACGGTACCTACAAGGACGGCGGGTCCAAGCCGCGGCGTAAGCAGCGCGGCGACGGTCACCTGCTGCAGTGGAGGGTCATCAACGACCTCAAGAACGACTACGGCATCATCGACTATGACCTGTGCGGAACGCCGCCGTCGGACGAACTCAAGAACGAGGAGCACCCCCTCTACGGGCTGGGGCTGTTCAAGACCGCCTTCACCAAGGAGGTCATCGACTACGTGGGCGTCTGGGACCAGGAGATCAGCCCCGCCAAGGTGGCGCTCTGGAACAAACTGGCGGAGAAGGTCATGCGTCAGCTGTGGGTCCGTTCCAAGCATGAGCCCTTCTACTGAGTCGACCTACTGAGTCGGCCGTTTCGGGTCGACCGTCCTCGCCCGGTGCCCGGCACGTCCCGTGCCGGGTTCGGTGATTCTTGGGAGGTGAAGCGATGGGTCCGGCAGTGGGGACACAGCCGGTGGGGGAGACCCCCGCAGGGCTGGTCGCCTTGGCTCATTCCTTGGACGGTTCACGTCACTACCCCGTGTCCGGGTGGGCCGATCCCGAGTCCGAGTGGTCGCAGCCGTTCGGTCCGGACGCGGAGCTCCACCTGGTGGACCGGTCCCCGGGTGGCACCGTCACCCGGACCGTGTCCACGGAGGCCCAGGCCGAACGTGCGCGGGCGCGCGCGGAGGGGGCACGGACCGAGGCGCTGACGGCTGTCCCCAGGCCCATCCCCGTTCTCACGCCGGAGGAGATCGAGCGGGACCGCTTGCGCCGCGAGTCGCCGGCGCAGACTCTTCCGGTCACGACCTCGGGTCGCCGTCGTTCAGCGACGACGACGGCGCAGGTGACGCGCCCTGACACCACCGGCATCGACGTCGCACCGGTCGCAGCCGGTCCGTCCACGACCGTCCTGCCGGCCGCGTACCCGTCCTCGGACTCGACCTCAGCCACCGCCACCCAGCCGCGGTCCAAGCGTGTGCTGCGGTCCCTCATGAAGCGCGACACCGGCATGACGGCGCCCATGGGGCTCGTCGACCGGCTGGCCGCCAGCCCGTTCGCTCACCTGCGTCGGCACGCCGACTCGGGGGAGAAGGAGGCGCGGCGCACCCTGAACTTCGCTCTTCGCCTGGCCGAAACCATGTTCCACTACGGCGCGGACGCGCTGGAGGTGGAGAACGCCATCGTGGCGGTGTGCGCCACGTACGGGGTGGAGAACCTGGAGGTGGACATCACCAACCAGGCCGTCACCATCAACTACGTTCCGGACGTCGGGCACACCGGGACCCGCACGCGCGAGGACGTCTTCAACGACAACAACACGACCAGCCACACGGTCATGCGTGTGGTCCGCTCCTGGACCGACAACTACGCGGCACTGGCCGCGACCCACCAGCTGGTCACGGAAATCATCGAGGGGGAGATGCCCCGCGGTGAGGCCAGTGCCCGGCTGGAGACCATCAACTCGAGCCCCAAGACCTTCCCCAACTGGGTGGTCACCGCGGCGATGATCGCGGCCGCCGCGACCATCACCCTGGGGATCGGTGGTGGGCTCGTCGGCGCCGGGATCTCAGGTGTGTCCGGGCTGATCGTTGCGCGGATCGGGATCTGGATGGGTCGGCGTCGCTACCCGGAGTTCTTCAGCATGATCGCCTCCGGATTCGTGGTGACCGTGCTGGCCATGGCCTTCACCTGGGCGGACGTGGACATCTCCCCGCCACGGGTGATCGCCGCGGGCCTGATCATGCTCATGCCCACCACCAGGTTCATGTCCACGATGCACGACGCGATCAGCGGGTTCCCCGTGACCGCGGCGGGCCGCGTGGTGTCCACCGGTATGGCCTTCGCCGGGATCGTCGCGGGCATCTACGCGGGAATCGTTCTGGCCGGTCTGGGCGGGATCATGGCGGTGGACCCGGCCCAGGGCCAGTTCGAACCGCCCGGGGTGGTCATGAACATCGTGTTCATGGAGCTGGCCGCGGTGTTCATCGCGATCACGCTTCAGGCTTCACCCCGCTTCCTGCTGCCGGTCCTGGTGGCGTCTCTGGGCGGGCTGGTCGCCTATCACGGGGCGGGGTACGTCGGGCTGGACGTGAGGCTGCAGGCGGTCTTCGGCGCGGTCACGGTCGGCTGCATCGCCGCACTAGCCGCGGGAAGGCTGCGGATCCCCTCCCTGGTGATCGCCATCCCCGCCATGACCTTTCTGCTGCCCGGCCTGTCGATCTTCCGCGGCATGTATACCGTGGTCATCGAGGGTCAGACCACGGGCGACGGCGTGGTGGCGCTGGTGACGGCCATGACGACCATCGTGACCATGGCCGCCGGGCTGGTGTTGGGTCAGTACCTGATGCGACCGTTCACCAAGCAGCAGCACGGTGTGGGCCTGGACCGTAACCGACGACGGTGACCGGCAGCGCTCAGACCTGGCCGATGGGCGTGCGCTTCTCCGCCTGGAACACTTCTTCCGTTCGACCGCGCGCCCAGTAACCGGAGATCGACACCTGTTCCTTGGTCAGTCCTCTGCCCTGCGGGTCGGTCGAACCTGTCGAACCGCCGAAGATGATCGGCCGCAGCAGCTTCATCGCCTCGCGCTCGCCGTGGGCGAAGGCCTGGACGCCCTCCGTCGACGTCGGCCATTCGACGGCCTCCGCGGCCTCGACCAGCGCGTGCGTCCCCGGCGCCTGGTCCCGTCGATGGCACCATCGCAACGTCATGCCGGAAGGAACCGGAAGGTCCATCTGGTCCTCCGGGCCCTCCACCTCCAGGAGGACCACGCCTTGGGCGTCGTCGGGCAGGGTCTCCAGGTTGGCCGCGATCGCGGGGATGGCGGCGTCGTCGCCCAGGAAAAGGGACCAGGAGGCCTGGGGGTCCGGGACCCACTTGCCCCCGGGGCCCACGGCGACGATCGTGTCCCCGGGTTGAGCCTGCATGGCCCAAGGGCCGGCGAAACCGACCTGCCCGTGGGTGGCCACGTCGATCCACACGGAGCCGCGTTCCAGATCGACCTTCCGCAGCGTCATGTGGCGCGTGACCGGCTGCTGTTCAGGAGGCAGGCTCTCCTTGAGTTCCCAGTAATCGGGGTGCGGGCCCAGGTCTAGGGCGGGGTCGAAGAACACCAGCTTGACGTACTTCTCCGGTGGTTCGATGTCCTGGAACTGCGACGGGTCCTGGATGTCCGCAACCACCCGCACCATCGAGGCGGACAGCTGCAGCCGCTGCCGAACGACCAGGTTGATCTGCGGCTTCCTCGGCCTGTGCTGCGTGCGTGGTGCCGCTGTTGACGCGGAGGACGACGCGGAGGACGACGGGGAGTCTGAATTAGGTGTAGCTGACGTCACCTAATTCAGCCTACGCGCCAGTCCACGGGACCGACACCCTGCTGTTCGAGCATCTCGTTGACCCGGGAGAACGGGCGGGACCCGAAGAAACCCTTCGAGGCCGACAACGGCGACGGGTGGGCGGACTCGACCCGTGGTGCCCCACCGAGCCACTGCGCCGTCGAGCGTGCGGGGCGCCCCCACAGGAGACCGACCAGCGGGCGACCTCGGGTGGCCAGCGCCTTGATCGCGCACTCCGTGACCGTTTCCCAGCCCTTGCCGTGGTGCGAGGCGGGGGCACCCTCGCGCACCGTCAGGCATCGGTTGAGCAGCATGACGCCCTGCCGGGTCCAGGCGCTCAGATCCCCGTGCTGCGCCGGCGGGATACCCAGGTCGTCCTGGAGCTCCTTGTAGATGTTCTGCAGGGAGCGGGGCAGCGGCCGCACGTCCGGGCGCACGGAGAAGGACAGGCCCATGGCGTGCCCGGCGGTGGGGTAGGGGTCCTGACCGACCACCAGCACCTTGACCTCCGACATCGGTTCCTGGAAGGCCCGGAAGATGTCCTGCCCCGGGGGGAACGTTCGGAATCCCGCCGCGTGTTCGGCGCGGATGAAGTCCCCGAGCTCACGGATGACACCCTCCACCGGCCGCAGGGCCTCCGCCCAGTCCGCGGCCATGATCTCCGACAAATCGCCCTTGGTCATGGGGCTACTGTGCCACGCCACGCATCGCCGACCGGAGTCGTGTCCCGTCCGACCGTGCTCCTAGAGTGTGGCCATGACGACCTTCGACGACGACGCAACAGTCACCGCCACGGATGCCGCACCCCGGGCGTCGACCGGAGGTCCACGACCGCTGGCTCTGGTCACGGGCGCCACCGGCGGCATCGGCCGCGCCGTCGTCGAGAACCTGGCCGCCACCCACCGGGTGATCGCCGTGGGACGCGACCCCGAACGTTTGGCCGGTCTCACGGACCTGGGGCCCGCGGTGGAAACGGTGGCGGCGGATCTCACGGATTTCGACAAGCTGCCCGCGTTGGTCGAGTCCCTGCAGACGTTGGACGTCCTGGTCCATGCCGCAGCCCTGGGACACCGGTTGGGAGTGGCGGAAGCCTGCCCGGCGGACTGGCAGGCCCAGTTGGAACTCAACGTTATGGTCCCGGCCGAGCTGACCCGGGCGGCGCTCCCGGCCCTGCGCGCCGCACGCGGCACCGTGGTGCTCATCAACTCGGGCGCCGGGTTCAAGGCCAGTGGCGGCAACGCCGTCTACGCCGCCTCCAAGTTCGCCCTGCGGGCCTTCGGCGATGCCTTGCGGCAGGAGGTCGAACCCGACGGCATTCGCGTCAGCTCCGTTCACCCCGGCCCCACGGACACACCCATGCTGCGGGGCATCTTCGAGTCCGTCGGAAAGCCGTACCGGGCCGAGGAATACATCCAACCGGCCACGGTGGCAGCGGCCGTCCGGACCGTCGTCGACGCCGGTCCGGATGTCCAACTCACCACCGTGTCCGTCCGCCCGCGGACCGAACAGAAGGGCTGAACCGTGGGGGAACAGCAGCCCGCGGGGCTGGACGACCTGAGCCTGCAGATCCTCGAACTCGAGGGGCGGCGGTTCAAGTACCAGGGTGCCAAGGAACGGGCGATCCGCAGCGAGCTCGGGATCCCGGTGACGGCGTACTACCAACGGCTCAACGTGCTCATCGACGACGCGGACGCCTGGGCGCTGCGGCCCGCCTTGCTGCGCAGACTCCGTGACCAGCGTGACGGGGCCTCCGGTGCGACGGCCTGAGCGGGACCGTCCCGGGGCCGTGGGGCTGCCCGAGATGGGAGGATGGTGCCCATGACCCCGTCCAGTCAGTCTCCGGCCAACCCGCCTGCGCGCGACCCCGAGGTGTCCGCGGGGCGTACCTCGTCGTCGGCCTCCGCGTCGTCGTGGCCCCGCGACGCCTTCGACGACGTACCGGAGGAGGGGGCGCGAGTCGGAGCCCACAGGGCCCTGGACGCCCCCGCCCCGCGGGTGACCCGCCAGATCGCCGGTCTGCTCCTGGCCGGGGCGGTGGCCCTCGCGGTCGGAGCGGCTGCCTACCTGCTCGGCGGCAACTCCGAGGCCGCCCCGGGGGCTGCGAGTGGGGCTTCGGCCTCGCCGTCGCAGTCTCAGTCGCAGTCGCAAGAGGCGACCGAATCGGCCACGCCCACGCAGGAGGCCGAACCCACGGTGGAGCCCGACGCCTCCGTCCAGGTGGGCGTCTACAACGCGGCCGAGGTCGACGGGGCCGCGGGCACCACGGCCCAGGACCTGAGCTCAGCCGGGTGGACGGTCTCCGCCACCGACGACTGGGGCGTGGGTGTGGAGCAGAGCGTGGTCTACTACGCCGACGACGAGGAACAGGCGCAGGCCGTCGCGGATCATCTGGGGATCGAACAAGTGGCCAGTGACGAGGCGGTGGGTTACCCGATCGTCGTCGTGATCGGATCCGATCTTGCCGAGGACGGTGCGTGAGTCGCCGTGAACGCCCACGGTGAACACTGAGTCGAACTGGCTCAAGGGGTTTGCACTCACCCGGACAGAGTGCCAATAATGGGCTTAGCACTCAGTCGCGTGGACTGCTAGGTGGCCATGCTGCGGCCGCCACGGTTCCCGGCACAGTGAGTGAACTCCAGCCGAACTCGGTGAGGGGCAATGACGTGCGGGCCATCCCACGCGCTTGCTCCGTCCGTCGCGGGCACCGGGTGCGGCGCACAGTCTGTTGACCGTCCAGGAGGGACGAAACACATGGCAAAGTTGATCGCTTTCGACGAGGAGGCCCGTCGCGGTCTCGAACGCGGCCTGAACACCCTGGCCGACGCCGTCAAGGTCACCCTCGGCCCGCGCGGCCGCAACGTCGTGCTCGAGAAGTCGTGGGGCGCCCCCACGATCACCAACGACGGTGTCTCCATCGCCAAGGAGATCGAGCTCGAGGACCCCTACGAGAAGATCGGCGCCGAGCTGGTCAAGGAGGTCGCCAAGAAGACCGACGACGTCGCCGGTGACGGCACCACCACCGCAACCGTTCTGGCCCAGGCCCTGGTCCGTGAGGGCCTGCGCAACGTGGCCGCCGGCGCGGATCCGCTGTCGCTCAAGCGCGGCATCGAGAAGGCCGTGGCAGCCGTGACGGAGGAACTGCTGTCCTCCGCCAAGGAGGTCGAGACCGAGGACGAGATCGCCGCCACCGCGTCCATCTCGGCCGCTGACCCGGAGATCGGCAAGCTCATCGCCGAGGCCATGGAGAAGGTCGGCAAGGAAGGCGTCATCACGGTCGAGGAGTCCAACACCTTCGGGCTGGACCTCGAACTGACCGAGGGCATGCGCTTCGACAAGGGCTACCTCTCCGGTTACTTCGTGACCGACACCGACCGTCAGGAAGCGGTCCTGGAGGACCCCTACATCCTGATCGTCAACTCCAAGATCTCCGCCGTGAAGGACCTGGTCCCCGTGCTGGAGAAGGTCATGCAGGGCGGCAAGCCGCTGCTGATCATCGCCGAGGACGTCGAGGGCGAGGCGCTGGCCATGCTGGTGCTCAACAAGATCCGCGGCGCGGTCAAGTCCGTGGCCGTCAAGGCTCCGGGCTTCGGTGACCGCCGGAAGGCTCAGCTGGCCGACATCGCCATCCTGACCGGTGGCCAGGTCATCACCGAAGAGGTCGGCCTCTCCCTGGAGACCGCGACCCTGGACGAGCTGGGCACCGCCCGCAAGGTCGTCGTCACCAAGGACGAGACCACGATCGTCGACGGCGCCGGCACCCAGGAGGAGATCGAAGGCCGCGTGGCCCAGATCCGCGCCGAGATCGAGAACTCCGATTCGGACTACGACCGCGAGAAGCTGCAGGAGCGCCTGGCCAAGCTGGCCGGTGGCGTGGCAGTGCTCAAGGCCGGTGCCGCGACCGAGGTGGAGCTCAAGGAGCGCAAGCACCGCATCGAGGACGCCGTGCGCAACGCCAAGGCCGCCGTGGAGGAGGGCATCGTCGCCGGTGGTGGCGTGGCTCTGATCCAGGCCGGCAAGTCGGCGTTCGAGAAGCTGACCCTCGACGGTGACGAGGCCACCGGCGCGAACATCGTCAAGGTCGCCATCGACGCACCGCTCAAGCAGATCGCTCTGAACGCAGGGCTGGAGCCGGGCGTCGTCGTCGACAAGGTCCGTGGCCTGGACAAGGGCTTCGGCCTGAACGCCGCGACCGGCGAGTACGAGGACCTGATGGCCGCGGGCATCAACGACCCCGTCAAGGTGACCCGGTCGGCGCTGCAGAACGCCGGTTCGATCGCCGGTCTGTTCCTGACCACCGAGGCCGTCGTGGCCGACAAGCCGGAGCCCGCTCCGGCAGGCGGCGGAGAGGACCCGATGGGCGGCATGGGCGGCATGATGTGATCCAGCCGCACGGCTGATCAGCTGCCGCGCAGCACCCCACACCTCCGCCGAGTGTCCGTTTCCGGTCGCTTCCACCCGTGGAAAGCGACCGGAAACGGACACTCGGCGGAGGGTTTTCTGTCCGAGGCTCGTGAAAGGGTGTTCCCCATGGCAATCACCGCAGCAGCCCATGGTTCCGCGCTGGGCAATCCCGGGCCGGCCGGATGGGCCTGGTACATCGACGACGACTCGTGGCAGGCCGGCGGGTGGGAGCACGGCACGAACAACCTGGGTGAGTTGAAGGCCGTTCTGGACCTGCTGGAATCCACCGCGCACCTGGACGAACCGCTGCGGGTGCTGTGCGACAGCCAGTACGTGATCAACTCGATCACCAAGTGGATGCCCGGCTGGAAGAAGAAGGGCTGGAAGAAGCGGGACGGCAAGCCCGTGATGAACCTGGACCTGATGAAAGCACTGGATGCGGCCATGGAAGGCCGTGACGTGACCTTCGAGTGGGTCAAGGGCCACGCCGGCCACGAACTCAACGAGGCCGCCGACGCGCGGGCCAACGCCGCCGCACGCGCGTTCCAAGCAGGGAAGGCACCTGAGACGGGCCCGGGCCTGGCGGCCGCCGGTGGAGTTTCCGCGGGCCGCGCGGCGAGCGACTTCACGTACGACTCCGGTGAATACGATCCCCAGGAGGAGGCACAGGACCAGGATCCGGACCTGTTGGCCACCCTGGACGTTCAGCAGGAGTCACTGGCCGAAGGCGTCACACCGGACCGGGAGGTCCTGGGTCTGGAACTCCAGCGGATCCGGGGCGGCGTCCCCGCGGCCCGGGTTCACCCCGACGCGGTGCTGATCGGGGCAGACGGCCGCCCGGTCGAGGCCGACGCCCTGTCGGGAGGGGACGCCGAGGCCGACGTCCACGTGGTCGAGGTCCTGACGCTGAGCCGAAACGCCGTGCTGGTCTCGACCCACCTGGTGGGCAGTACCGTGGCTCCGGGTACCCGCGTGCACGCCTCCCTGTGGACCAGGGAGGACTCTCGCAACGAGCTGGGCGACTGGCTCCTACGACACCACCAGGTAACCGAGGAGTCCTGACCCGCCTTCACCCCGCCGAAAGTCCGAGTTCGGTCGCTTCCGGTGCCCCACGGTGACCGAACTCGGACACTCGGCGGGGGAGAGGGACAGGGAGGTCAGGGGCGGGGGTCGTGGATGATGTCGGGATCGTCGTCGTCGATCTCGGGGATCGGCGGGAGGTCGTCCTCCACGACGGGAGGCGCCGTGGGTTCGGGCACTGCCGGGAGTTCGTCGAGAGTCTCCGGCGGCGGCTCGGGTGTGGAGATGCTGGGCAGGGACACGACGAACGTCGCCCCGCCACCCGGGGTGTCCTCCAGGGTCACGGTGCCCCCGTGCTGGTCGATCACGGCGGAGACGATCGACAGACCCAACCCGGTCCCGCCCGTCTCTCGAGTTCGGGACGTGTCGGCCCGGTAGAAGCGTTCGAAAACCTTGGCCCGGTCGGCGCCCTTGATGCCGGGGCCGTGGTCGCGGATCTTGATCTGGGCGAGGAACTCCGCGGGGTCGGTGTTCCCGGCCGTCGAGGGACGCTGGTCCCGGGGGACCCCGGTCAGCGGCACGGTGCCGATCAGAATCTGCAGGTCGCTGCCCCTGGGTGTGTACCTCACGGCATTGGTCATGAGGTTGGCCACAACCTGCCGCAGTTTGGCTTCCTCGCCTCGCGTCCACACGGGAGTCGCGGGGCCGTCGTCGAGGTTCGTGACCGTGACGGACCGGTCCGGGCTGGAGGCCGCGAAGTCCGCGGCGGCGTCGTGCGCCAGGACCAGGAGGTCGACGTCGTCGGTGGCCAGTTCCCGCTTGCTGTCCAACCGGGCCAGGGACAACAGGTCCTCGACCAATTGGGTCATCCGCGTCGCTTCGGACTCGATCCGGCCCATGGCCTGTCCGACCTGCTCCTCGTCCCGCAGCGCGCCGTGGCGGTAGAGCTCGGAATATCCGCGGATGGAGACCAGTGGGGTGCGCAGCTCGTGGGAGGCGTCCGCGACGAACTGCCGCAGCCTGGCCTCCGACCGTGTCCGGGCGTCGAAGGCGTCCTCGATGTGGCCCAACATGCGGTTGAGCGACATCGACAGCTGACCGACCTCGGTTTCCGAGTTGTACCCGGCCATACGCCGTGAGAGGTCGCCTTCGGCGATCTGTGCCGCGGTCTGTTCGACCTTTTTCAACGGTTGGAAGGCGCGGGTGATCAGCACCCACCCCACCACCAGGGCAGCCAGCAGGGTGGCAGCCCCGAAGCTCAAGGTCAGCAGAGTGATCGCCGAGACCAGCCCGTTGGTGTCACCCAGCGGCTCGGCGACCACCACCGTGTAGGAGGTCCGGGACTGTGGTGCCGCCACGACCCGCCAAGACCCCTCCGCCCCGTTGGCCGACGGAACGGTGATCCCCAGCTGTTCCGACTGTTCGACCATCTCTCGGTCGAACCGCGACAGATCGGGCTGAGTGTCAGGCTGGGCGGTCGTCGTGCCCGTGGCGTCGACGTGCGCCACGACCTTGCCGTCCTCGGAGAGCAGGAAGCCCTGGTGCGGGACGGTCTCCGTCGGGCTGCCCGTCATCTCGGACATGAGTGCCGTGGACACCGAATGCAACGAGTCCTGCAGGTCCTCGTCGATCGAATTGATCAGAGAATCCCGCAGCACGGAGATCGCCACGAAGCTGGTGACGACGATGCTGACGGCCAGGAGCATGCCGGTCAGCGCCATCAACTGCGTGCGCAGTGATGACGCTCGCCAGCGGGCTGCGAGGGTCTCCACGGGGGCGGATGCTCCGGGACGGGGTCAGGAGTTCTTGTTCGCCGTGCGCAGCAGGTAGCCCACACCGCGCTTGGTGTGGATCAGCGGGGGCAGATTGGGGTCGTTGTCGATCTTGCGCCGCAAGTAGGAGATGTAGGACTCAACGATCGAGGCGTCCCCGTTGAAGTCGTACTCCCACACGTGGTCCAAGATCTGGGCCTTGGACAGCACCCGGTTGGGGTTGAGCATCAGGTAGCGCAGGAGCTTGAACTCGGTGGGCGAGAGATCGATCTCACGGTCGCCGCGGTAAACCTCGTGCGCGTCGTCGTCGAGCACCAGGTCGTCGACGCGCAGCCGGGAGTCGTCCTCCTCGGCCGGCTGGGTACGGCGCAGGACCGCGCGGATCCGGGCCACGACCTCGTCCAGGCTGAACGGCTTGGTCACGTAGTCGTCGCCACCGACGGTCAGTCCCTGGACCTTGTCGTCGGTGTCGTCCTTGGCCGTGAGGAAGACGATCGGGAAGGAGCGACCCTCGGCGCGCAGCTTGCGGGTGACGGCGAACCCGTCCAGGTCGGGGAGCATGACGTCCAGGACGGCCAGGTCCGGGTCCTCCTGCTCCGCCTTGGTGATGGCGTCGCGGCCGTTGGCGGCTGTCACGACGTCGAACCCGGCGAAGCGCAGCGAGGTGGCCAGCAGCTCGAGGATGTTGGGTTCGTCGTCGACGACCAGCAGTTTGGCTTCAGGAGTCTTGGTGTTCACGCGTTCGATTCTCCCGACGTTTTCTGTGAGGCCGCTGTGACGGATTCCAGCCTCCTCTGTGCGTGCACTGTACGGCAGGTCGGTCGACGGCGTCAGGTCTGCTTCCCCGTCCGGCAACCAGCGCGGCAACCGGCCAGGAACCAGCTGGGCAACCGGCCGGGCAGTCTCAGGCCGGCCCGAGCGCGCCGTCCGAGAAGCGCAGGTAACACGCCGCGCACAGCGATTCGTAGTTCACCTCGCCGTCGATCGCCACCTGGTCACCGGCGAACACGAACCGGCCATCCACCTTGCGGGCGTTGAACATGGCCTTGCGGCCGCACCGGCAGATCGTCTTGAGCTCCTCCAAGGAGTGCGCCAGTTCGAGCAGGCGCGCGGACCCGGGGAAGGAGCGGGTCCGGAAGTCCGTGCGGATCCCGTAGGCCAGTACGGGAACACCGTCCAGGACGGCGATGCGCAGGAGGTCTTCCACCTGGGCGGGGGAGAGGAACTGGGCCTCGTCCACCAGCAGGCAGGACACGGGTGGCAGTGTCACCGTGTCCATGAGGGCTTCGGGCTCGGCACCGGCGGCCAGCTGCTGGAACCGGGAACGGACGTCGTCCTCGGGAGAGACCAGCAGGTCCACCTGGCGGGAGATCCCCAAGCGTGAGACCACGTGGGCGTCGCCCTTGGTGTCCACCTGGGCCTTGGCCAGCAGGACACGCTGCCCGCGTTCCTCGTAGTTGAACGCAGCCTGTAACAACGCGGTGGATTTTCCGGAGTTCATGGCTCCGTGGCGGAAGTACAGTTTCGCCACCCGTCAGTGCTCCTCGAGATCGGTGATGAGATACGCGTAACCCTGCTCGGCCAGGAATCGCTGGCGCTTGGCGGCGAACACCGTGTCCACCGTGTCCCGGGCGACCACCGTGTAGAACGTCGCCTGCTGCCCACCCGGGGCGGGCCGCAGCAGTCGTCCCAGGCGTTGGGCCTCCTCCTGCCGGGACCCGAAGGTCCCGGAGACCTGGATCGCGACGGTGGCGGAGGGCAGGTCGACGGAGAAGTTCGCCACCTTGGAGACCACCAGCACGGGCAGTTCACCGGCCCGGAACCGGTCGTAGAGTTCCTGCCGTTGTCTGGCCGGGGTCTTGCCGGTCAGCACGGGGGCGTCCAGGAGCTCGCCGAGTTCTTCGAGCTGTTCCACGAACTGGCCGATCACCAGGGCCTGCTCGCCCGGGTGACGTTCCAGCAGTTTCTGGACCACGGGGTTCTTCTGCGGGGAGGAGGCCGCCAGGCGGTAGCGTTCCTTGTCCTCGGCCGTGGCGTACACCAGGCGGTCCGACTCCGGAAGGTCCACGCGAACCTCCACGCATTCGGCCGGGGCGATCCAGCCCTGGGCCTCCATGTCCTTCCAGGACGCTTCGAAGCGCTTGGGGCCGATCAGGGAGAAGACCTCGCCCTCGCGTCCGTCCTCCCGCACCAGGGTGGCGGTGAGCCCGAGGCGACGACGCGCCTGGATGTCCGCGGTCCGCCGGAAGACGGGGGCGGGCAGGAGGTGGACCTCGTCGTAGACGATCAGCCCCCAGTCCTGGCCGTCGAGCAGTTCGAGGTGCGGCCAGAACTCGCCACGTCGTGTGGCCAGCATCTGATACGTCGCAATGGTCACCGGGCGGATCTCCTTGGACCGGGACGTGTACTCACCGACCTCGTCGCTGGTCAAGCTCGTGCGGGCAATCAGTTCGTCACGCCATTGTCGCGCGGCCACCGCCGAGGTGCACAGGATGAGAGCGGTGGTCGAGGACGCGGCCAACACCGAGGCCCCCACCACTGTCTTCCCGGCCCCGCAGGGCAGGACCACGGTGCCCGCGCCGGTGGCCCAGAAGGCGTCGACAGCGGCGGCCTGGTAGGGCCGCAGGCCCCAGGGCTGCCCGCTCCTGGCATCGGTCTCCGTGAGCGTGATCGGGTACGGCGTCCCGTCCACGTACCCGGCCCGATCCTCCGCGGGCCACCCGAGCTTGAGCAACTGTTGCTTCAGCTCACCGCGGGCGCTCGCGTGCACCACGGTGGTCCGGGGATCGATGCGTGGGCCCAACAGCGGCTGGATCCGTTTGGCCCGGGAGATCTCCTCGTAGACGGGGAAGTCGTCACAGCGCAGCACCAGACCGTGGACGGGATCCTTCTCGAGCACCAGGCGGCCCCACCGTCCCATGGTCTCGTCGATGTCGATCAGCAGGGAGTGGGGCACGGGGTAGCGCGAGTACTCGAGCAGGGTGTCGACGACGGCTTCCGCGTCCACACCGGCGGCCCGCGCGTTCCAGAGTCCCAGCGGGGTCAACCGGTAGGTGTGGACGTGCTCGGGGGCGCGTTCGAGTTCGGCAAAGACCGCCAGTTCCCGCCGGGCCTCCTCGGCCTGGTCGTGATCGAGCTCCAGCAACACGGTGCGGTCGGACTGGACCACCAAGGGGCCGTCAGGCACGGGGTTTCTCCTTCGGGGTCGCGTCCTCGGGGGCAGCCGTCGTCCCACCCCGGGCAAGGGCCCGCGCGTCAGCGGCCAGACGGTCGGCCACGGTCACCACATGGTCGCGGTCCACGACCGGTTCGGCGGGTGGCGGACCCGGGAACAGCGCGCGCAGTTGGGCCGGTGAGGCGCCGCGCGGCAGGGACAGGTTACTCGGTGCCGCGTCCTCCCCCGGGTGGGCCAGGGTGGGGGCGATGCCGACCTGCTCGGTGGCTTTCAGCACGGCCACGTCCACGGGATTGCGGCGCAGAGAGGCCCGGGGCGCCTTGCGATCCGGTTCGGCCGAGCGCAGGACCAGGACCTCGGAGCTCACCCGTTCCACCTCGAAACCGTCCAAGGCGGCGGAGGAGGCGATGGCCTCCACCAGGTCCGGGCGGCCCGTGACCACGCGCTCCGCGTTCAGGATCCGGACGTTGCCGTGGGTCCGGATCGCCTCGTCCACCAGGTGTGTCAGGGCGGCCGGCACCGGCCCTTCGCTGCGCGTTGCCACCAGGTCCCGCAAGGATTCGGCGTCGTGACCGCGCTCCAGGGCGCGGTGCAAGGACGCGACACTGAACCGGAAGGTCGCCGCGGCCCCCTTGCCCTCGGGATCGGCGACGAGTCGCAGGTCAGCGGCCGCAGCCGGTGACAGCGGTCCGTGTGCCACGGCGGTGTGGTCGCTCTGCAGCACCACGGTTTCGACGACGGGCGGGAGGCGCCGCGCCACGGTGGCCGTGACCTCCTCGGGACCGTCCCGCAACAGCACGTCGATCAGATCCGTTGCGGCGCCCGCCCCGGTCAGCCCCAGGTCCGCACATTCCGCCAGAATCCCGTGGCCGTGGCGACTCAACTGTCCGCTCAGCCGCGGGCGGAACCAGGCCCAGGCGTGTTCACTCGATGAGGCATCCTCGGCCAGCTCGGAATCCCGGGTCAGGGCGAGCAGGACCGTCCGTCGCAGCGCAGGGGCGTCCTTGACCCACCAGCCGTCCGTCAACGGCGTGATGACGGAACCGTCGGCCCGTTGGGTGCGGGTCGCGGACGGAACGACGCCCGAGGCCACCCAGGCCGCCAGGACCAGCCCGTGCGCCATGGCGACGTCCAGGTCCTCGAAGGACGGAGCGCTGGGACGCCACGTGTCATCGTGCTCGTCCTGTTCGATCACCCCGGCCAGGTGGGCAAAGCCGAGCAGACGGTCCGCGCGGGGCACGTCGACGTCGAGTGCGGTGGCCAGGCGCCGTCGCTCCCGGATGCCGAGGCCTCCGGCGCGCAGGGTCTCCGCGGGCCGCTCGCGTAGCTCGTGCCGCAGGTCCGTGAGGTCGCGGACGAGTTCGGCGACGGCGGCCGAGGCGGCGTTGTCGCGGATCCGCGGGTTCACCCGGTGACCCGTGGGGGCAGGAGGTTGGGTGCTGTGCCCGGACCACGGGTCGTCGTCGTTGAGGGCCAGGCCCACCTCGCGCGGTGCCTCCACGTGGTGCGTGCCGACCGGGACCAGCAGCCGCCGGGCCAGCAACCAGTCCACGGGGTGGTTCTCCGGATCATCGGGCACGGGGCGCCGGTCGGCGTTGCGGAGCGTACCGAGGGGGCGCGACCGGAAGTTCGAGAGGACCTCCGCGGGTCGCGGTGGGAGCGAAACGAGGAGGCTCCGGTCGATCTCCGGGGGCTCCGAGCCCGTGTCCGGCCCGAGACGCTCGGCGAGGGGGCGACCGACGCCACCCGGATAGCGTCCGAGTGCCTCGGCGACACCGGGGGACAGCACCCAGCGCGGGGCGTTCCCTCGCGGATCCTCCGGGCCTGGCGTGGCCCTATGTATCAACCCGTGTATCAGCCCGGCGGCGTGCAGAGCGCGTGTGTGCCCGTCGTCGTCGATCGTGTGTTCGCCGCGAACCACTGCGCGCTCCAGAACGTCCAACTGGGCGCGGTCGACCTGATTGAGGGCCGATTGCAGGGAGGGTCGGGCGGACAGGGCCGCGGCGAGTTCGGCGACGGAGGTCGGTGTCGCGTCGGCGACGTCCGGGCGCAGTTCCAGGAGCGCTCGCAACTGGTCGGGTGTGCGCAGCGCGAGGTCCGTGACGAAGGACGACGGCAAACCGTCAGGCCCGGCGCCGCTGGGCCAGGGTGAGCACGAGTGAGAGGAGCAGGCACACGACCGAACCCGGGAACGCGAAGTAGGCGTAGCGCGTGAACCACGGCCAGACCTCTCCGCCGCCGGTGACCCATTTGAGGACCAGCATGATCAGGATGGCCGCGCAGGAGGTCACTGCCAGGAACACTGCGGCCCACCCGAACACGTTCAGCCCGGACCCGCCGGCGTTCATGGGGTCTCCTGAGGAGCCCTGGTGGTCGAGGGGCGGTGTGGCAGACATGCGCCCCAGGATACAGCCGGAGAGAGCGCTGCGCCCGCGGCGTAACGCGGAACAAACGGGGTAAGATAGGGAGTTCTGTCTAAGATTGGTGAAGACTCCTCCGGCAACTGCTCCGGTGGGTCCTTCACCACCTGATCCACGATCAACTCCTGAGAACTGAGGTCGAAGAAAGTGCCCACTGGCAAGGTCAAGTGGTTCGACGCCGACAAGGGATTCGGCTTCCTGGCCAGCGACGACGGCGGCGAGGTCTTCCTGCACGCCAGCGCGCTGCCCGCCGGAATGGAATCGGTGAGCCCGGGCACCCGCATGGAGTTCGGCGTGGCGGACGGTCGCCGCGGCCCGTCCGCGCTGTCGGCCACGGTTCTGGAGCGCACACCGTCGGTGGCCAAGAACACCCGGATGCCCGCCCAGCGCATGGCCGTGATCAACGAGGACCTCATCAAGCTCCTGGACGACATCTCCGGCGGACTGCAGCGGGGCAAGTACCCGGACCGTGCCCACGGCAAGAAGATCGCCACGATCCTGCGGACCGTCGCCGACAACCTGGACGTCTGAGGGGAAACCCATGTCTGAGACCACATCGACCGACGCCGCCCAGGGTGAGACGCCCGAAGCGGCGCCCGCGCGTCGTCGCAAACCGTCCGTCGACCAGAAACTGGCGGACGCCAAGGACTTCGCGCTGGCGGCCCTGACGCAACTCGTCCCGGAGGCCGAGATCGGCGAGGGCCACAGGGTCCAGGCCGACGACGAGCGACTGGTGACCCACTACTTCCCGTCACTGCGCCGCGGGTACAAGGACTGGGAGTGGTACGTGACCATCGCCCGGGCGCCGCGCCAGACGGAGCCAACCGTGTGCGAAACCGGTTTGCTCCCCGCCGAAGGTGCACTGTTGGCCCCCGAATGGGTGCCCTGGTCCGAGCGACTGCGCGACGACGAGAAGGACGACGCCGCGGACATCGATCCCGACGCTGATCCGGAGGTCGATCCGGACTCCGACGAGTCAGGTGCGGCCGATGACGAGGCGAAGCCGGCCGAGGTGCCGGCGGAGGACGACGCGTCCGACGATCCGACGGACTAGGTGAGCGCCGCGACGCCGTCGGGAACGCCGTCCGGAACCTTCCGGTCCTTCCGCCACCCGAACTACCGCCGCTGGTACGCGGGTGCGGTGGTGTCCAACGTGGGCACCTGGATGCAGCGCACCGCGCAGTCCTGGCTGGTCTTCGCCGAACTCACCGATCACGACACCCGCGTGATGGGCGTGGTCATGGCGTTGCAGTTCGCTCCCCAGCTGCTGTTGGCCCCCTACGCGGGGGTGCTGGTGGACAGGGCCGATCGACGGCGTCTGCTGGTCCTGACGCAGACGGTCATGGCAACCCTGGCCCTGGTCCTGGGTGTGCTGATCGTGACCGGCCTGGTGACGTTGCCCCTGGTCATGGCGTTCGCTCTTGCGTTGGGGATCACGACGACGTTCGACGCCCCCGCGCGGCAGACGTTCGTGAGCCAACTGGTCGAGGACAAGGACCTGTCCAACGCCGTCGCCCTGAACTCGACCTCCTTCAACCTGGCCCGCCTGGTCGGACCGGCCGTGGCAGGTGTCCTGGTGGCGGCCGTGGGGTCCGGGTGGGTGTTTCTGCTCAACAGCCTGAGCTTCGCGGCGATGCTGGCCGCCTTGTGGTCGCTGGACCGCAACCTGCTCCGGGCCAGTCCAAGAGCTTCCAGGGGGCGCGGACAAATCCGCGAGGGTTTCGCCTACGTCCTCAGCCGCCCGGACCTGACCGCGGTGTTGCTCACGGTCTTCCTCCTGGGCACGTTCGGACTGAACTTCGCGGTGTACCTTGCCGCGATGGCCGGCACCGAGTTCGGCAGGGGGCCGGACACGTTCGGCCTGCTCAACTCGGTTCTGGCGGCCGGCACCCTGGCCGGCGCCCTCCTGTCCGCGCACCGGCCCAGAGCGCGGCTGCGCATGATCTTCCTGGGCTCGGCCGGATTCGCCGTCTGCACGTTCATGGCGGCCATGGCCCCCACCCTGTGGATCTTCGCCGCCTGGCTGGTCCCCACGGGTCTGAGCGCACTGACCGTGAGCACGACCGCCAACGCCTACGTGCAGACCACCACGGACGCGGCAGTGCGGGGCCGCGTCATGAGCCTCTACATGGCGATCTTCATGGGCGGCACACCCCTCGGGGCGCCGCTGGTCGGGTGGATCACCTCCGAGTTCGGGCCGCGGTGGGGCCTGGGTTCAGCTGTGTTCGCGGGCCTGGCCGGTGTGACCGTCGGGGCGATCCTGTGGTGGCGGTGGGCCCGTCACCTCACAGCTGATCGACGATCAGGTCGATACAGGACAGCAGTGCCGAGACGTCCTCGGGATCCACGGCGGTGAAGGTCGCGATCCGCAGCTGGTTGCGGCCGAGCTTGCGGTACGGCTCGACGTCGACCACGCCGTGGGCACGGAGGGTTTTGCTGATCGCGGTGGCGTCCACGGCGTCGTCGAAGTCCACGGTCGTGACCACGGTGGACCGGTCCCCCGCGGCGGTGACGAACGGGCGGGCGAACTCGCTGGCCTCCGCCCACGCGTAGACCCGGTCGGAGGAGTCCTTGGTTCGGGCGGCCGCCCAGGCCATGCCGCCCTGTTCGTTGAGCCACCGCACCTGGTCGTCGAGCATGACCAGCCCGGCCAGACCGGGGGTGTTGTAGGTCTGGTTCTTGCGGGAGTTCTCGAGGGCGGTGTTGAGCGAGAGCACGTCCGGAACCCAGCGACCGGAGGCCGCGATCGCCTCGATGCGTTCGATGGCGGCGGGGGAGAAGGCGCCGAACCACAGCCCGCCGTCGGAGGCGAAGTTCTTCTGCGGGGAGAAGTAGTAGACGTCGGTCTGCTGCAGGTCCACCGCGGTGCCGCCCGCCGCGGAGGTCGCGTCGACGACGACCAGGGCGCCGTCGGACCCGGGGGTTGCCCGCTCCACGCCGTCGGGACGACGCACGGGGGCCATCACGCCCGTGGAGGTCTCGTTCTGCGGCCAGGCGTACACGTCCACGCCCTCTTCCTCGACCACCTCGGTACGGGTTCCGGGTTCGGAAGTTCGGATGCTCGAGGGCTGCAGGAACGGCGCGTTGTCGGTCACGGCGGCGAACTTCGCCCCGAATTCACCGAACGCGGCGTGCTGCGCTTTCTCGCGGACCAGGCTGAAGGCCGCGCTGTCCCAGAACGTCGACGCCCCACCCAGACCGAGCAGGATTTCGTACCCGTCGGGCAGCTCCAGGAAGTCACCCAGGCCCTCACGGATGCGACCCACCATGTCCTTGACGGGCGCCTGGCGGTGGGAGGTCCCCAGCAGCGAACGCCCCGCGCGGGCCAGGGCCCCGACCTGCTCCTCCCGGACCTTCGACGGGCCGGAACCGAACCGTCCGTCGGCGGGCAACATGTGATCGGGGATCGAGATGGGACGCGACAAGGGTGGCCTCCATGGGATGGGTCTGGGCAACGTTCACGGTCCGGTCGGCAGCCTGTGAAGCGCTTCGTAAGCCATTCTGCCCCACGCTCCTCGGCCCCTCGGCTTCTTGATCCCAGCGCTCCGCAGCACCCGGGCCCGGGGAGCCGTGGCCGGGAGAGTCGATCGGCCGTTCGGGGACGACATGTGGCGGATTCGTGCAACGACTAGACTCTTGTTTGACATCCGGCCGGGGTCCTCCCGCAACCGGAAGCGTCGCGGCCACGGTGCGTCGCCCCCGGTGACAGGCACTGCGTCGCGTTCGCCCCCGACCCTTCAGGACCCGCAGGAGTTATTCGTGACTGATCTGATCGACACAACGGAGATGTACCTGCGCACCGTCCTGGAGCTGGAGGAGGAGGGCATCCCGCCCATGCGCGCTCGCATCGTCGAGCGCCTCGACCACTCCGGCCCCACGGTCTCGCAGACGGTTTCCCGGATGGAGCGCGACGGGCTGCTCACCGTGCTGCCCGACCGCCGGATCGCATTGACGGACGACGGCAGGGAAACCGCGATCAAGGTCATGCGCAAACACCGGTTGGCGGAGCGGCTCCTGGCGGACGTCATCGGACTGGAGCTCTCGGAGGTTCACGACGAAGCGTGCCGGTGGGAGCACGTCATGAGCGAAGAGGTGGAGAAACGCCTGCTGGTCCTGCTGGACGGACCCCAGGCTTCTCCCTACGGCATGCCCATTCCCGGGCTGGACGGACTGACGGCCCCCGACGAATCGAGCGCCGTCCACGCGATCCTGGCCACCCCGACCGGGGCACTCGCGGATTTCCCGCGGCTGTTCGATCTGGTCTCCTCCGGGTCCACGGGCCCGTTCGCGTTGACCGGTGTGCCGGAGGTGGTGCAGGCCGACGGCGTCACCGTTCCCGCGCTCGCCGAGGCCGGAGTCCTAGCGGGAGCCGCCTTCACCGCGGAACTCGACGACGACGGATGGGTGGTCCTGCGCCGCGTCTCCGACGACGACGCACCGGGTGAGGAGATCCGCGTGGGTGCCAAGGTGGCGCAGGCGCTGTGTGTTTCCGTAGTGGCTCCACAGGACGGGGCCAGCGGGAACTGACACCCAGAGCTGGATGGGTCACCGTGGATTGATCGGCTGCCCGTGAACAGTTGCGGTCCGCGGCCTCCTACGACCGATTGGTGCCGACGACGGCGCGCGTAGCGTGCGACCTGTCACCCCGGGATCTGCACGGAACGGTGTGGCACATTCGATCGCTGCCACACCGGAGGAACCGACATGCCGTCCGCGACCCGCCCATCAGTTCGTTGCCTTCCCACCGACGACCCGGCCCACCTCTCCGCCGGTCTCTCCCGGGGGCGGCTGATTGCCGTGGGGCTTGCCGCGGGCAGCCCGTCCACCCCGCGGGTGACGACCGCCCAGAACCCCTGCCCTGCCCAACGCCGTGCCTGGGTGCTGGGTGGTGCCGCGGGCCTGGGTGCCATCGGCGCCGCCGCACTCGGGGCGGCGCCGGCCCATGCGTCGCCCGTCGAGTTCCCGGACTGGGTCACGGTCACCGGCACCGTGCCCGATGGTGCCGGCCTTGACCTGGCCGCGGCGGAGGCCAACAACTGGACCTTCTCCTGGTCCACCGACGCCAACGGTGTGGTCACGTTCGTGTACGCCGACGGCACCACCAGCAACTCCGCCAACCCTCCCGCGGCCCCGGCGGCGTCCACGGGAACGGACGTGACCACGCAGTCCGAACCCACCGCGTTGTGGAGCACCGACGCCGGCGGAGACCCCGCCGTCGCGACCTCGGACCCCGGGATGAACGACCTGGCCGCCGCCGTCTCCGCACCGTTCGGAGGTGATCCTGCGGCAACCACCGGTGGTCCGGTGGCGCAACCGGAAGGACAGGAACCGGCAGCCTCCGCCGGTGACCAGGCCATTCTGGACACCGCCTACCAGGGCCTAGGCGGGGCGTACATCTGGGGCGGAACGGACTTCATGGCCTGGGACTGCTCGGGTTACGTGCAGTGGGTGTACGCGCAGCACGGCATCGAGATCCCGCGGGTCACCTGGGACCAGTTCGCGGCGGGAACACCCACCACCACGCCCCGACCCGGGGACCTGGTCTCCCAGAACGGTGGGTCCCACGTGGGGATCTACCTGGGCGGCGACCAGATGATTTCCGCCCTGAACCCGGAACAGGGCACCATCGTCCACTCGGTCCACGCCATGCCGCTGGACGGCTACTACACCTACCGGTGAGCGCAGCGGACGGGTGCTGAGAACTCACCCGCGGGCTCGATAGTGTGGAGCCATGGCAGCCAATGACCGACGAACCTCCCAAGCACCGCGCGACTACAGCGCGTCCTCCCGTACCGGAGCGGATCAGGAGTACACGTACCTTGCCGTGGGCATGGTCGCGGGCGCGATCCCGGGGATCGTCATCGGGCTGCTCCTGGCCATCCCCCTCGGCCACGCCGCCATGTGGGTTTCCGTCGCCGGTGGTGTCGGGATCCTGCTGGGTTTGGTGATTGCGGCCGTGGTGTACCGACGCAGGCAGCGCCACGCAGTGACCGGGGATCAGTCCTCCGGTCCGTTCTCCAACCGGTAGGGACCTTCCGGCGCGGTGTACGCGGGCCAGAACCGTCGGTCACGCCGTCGAAGCACCGGGACCACCTGGCGGCGTACCAACGGTGCCAACGTGGCCTCCGCCTGTTCGACGGACTCGGGGGAGAGGTCCAGGTAGCGCAGCTCCTCGATCTCGGCCAGGCCGGGCGGGAGCGTGTCCGCGGCCGGTGCGACCTCGGAATCCACCAGAAAGACCGTGGTGTCGATCCACGTGGCGGCCTCGTTCGCGGCGGGTGAGGAGAACCGACCGATCTCCGTGAGGCTGTCGTGGGTCAACTCCAGTCCGATTTCCTCGTGGGTCTCGCGGAGCGCTGCCCCAGGGGCGGATTCCTCATCCTCGCGCTTGCCGCCGACCAGCATGAACATGTTGGTGTCCCGTTTGCGCACGGTCAGCAACTGGCCGTCGTTGACGAAGCACACCCCCACGATCGAGAGGACCTTGCACCAGTCGGGAACCTGGATGCGGGCCAGCGACCCGAGCCGCAGTTCGTCGATCTCCACGGACAGGTTCTCCTGCGCCTGTCGACCCCACAGTGTGCGGGCGCGATCGGACGTGTAGAGGTTCTGCGGGTCCATGCGGTCCAGGATCATGAGCCGGGCGTGCACGAAATCGAACTCGGGGATCCCCGAATACTCCTCCCGGACCCGTCGGACGTAGTCCGCGTACCCCGCCGGATCGGAACCCAGCACCGCCAGGTCCGCATCGCTGATCAACGCCCCGTTGTGGTCCTCGGCGACGGGGTTGTGATGCGCCGTCACCCGGACCAGACGGGCGACTTCGCGCGTGAGCTCTTCGGAGAACCCGGCCTGGGGCATCACCTGCTCCGCGAGCTGTGCGGAGGCCTCCTCGTCAGCGCCGGCCTGGCCTTCGTACACGACGTCGTGGAACCACGCGGCCAGGACAACCTCGAGCGGAGGTGTGGCGTCGTCGTCGGTCAACTCGTCAAGGGCGCGCAGGACGGCCAACAGGTGTGTCCGGTCGTGGTAGTGCCGGTGGTCCTCGCCCCACGCCTCCAGCAACTGCTCCCGCAACTGTTCGCGGCGTTGCCTGCTCTGTTCATCGGCCTCGGGCACCTGCCCGACGGCGCTGTCCCACCGCTGCCGCAGCGCGGTCAGAACCTTGTTGTTGCGTTGGGCCGCCGTGACCCGTAGACCGGAAGCCACGAGAACCCGCACGAGTTCCTTTCCGTCCACCTCGACGGCCCCGGCGGCCACGGCGTCGTCGTAACGCTCGCGCGGGACGTCGTAGTGGTCGCGGTCGAAGGCCCGGGGTGAGAGGCCGATGCGGGCAGCTGCCTCGTGCAATTCGTCGAGCGAGGTGTCGGACACCAGGTGGGAGAACTCGGTTCCGTGAGCGGGCCAGCGAGGAGGGTCGATGTAGACGGGCATGGGAGCCAATCTAGTGCCCGGCACCCCGACCGTGACTTGGGCGCGGTCAAGTCCCCGCGGTGCCGCCGTTATGATGGTTGGCGTTGCCCTCGTAGCTCAGGGGATAGAGCACGGCTCTCCTAAAGCCGGTGTCGTTGGTTCGAATCCAATCGAGGGCACTCTCCGCCGACCGCGGGCGCTCCGGTGCCCGCGGTTGCTTCGTTCACACGGTCACAACCCGAAGGCCGCGGCGTAACGCACCTGGCCCGGAGGCAGGGATTCGGCCGGGTTCAGCCCCGTCACCATGACCGCCTCGTCCGGGGCGTCACATGGCACGGTGATGCCGTCCACTGAGGCGCGGTGGAAACCGAACCGCGGGTAGTACTCGGGATGCCCCACCACCACGACGGCGTTCCCCCTGGCTGCGCGTGCCGCCTCAAGAGCCGCCCGGACCAGTGCCGAACCCGCCCCTCGGCGTTGCTCGGCCTGGGCCACCGCCACGGGTGCCAACGCCAGGGCGGGGACCTCGCCGATGTGGCAGCGCGTGAGCAGGACGTGGCCGAGCACGGTTTCCGAGGGGTGGCCGTCGGAACCGCCCGGGGATTCTGGCTCTGCCACGGCCACGAGCGAGAAGTCGGGAATCCAGGCGGGATCCTCGCGCAACGCATCCACCAGGTCCGCTTCGTCAGGGGTGGGGAAGGCGTCCGTCACCACGGACCGGACCTGGGGCACGTCGGTCGGGGACTCGGGCCTGATGATCCACATGGCAACTCCTGTAACGACAAGTTCTCGGGCGCGACCACCGCACCCGGGGCCGTCCATACACCGGATCTGCCTCAGCCGTTGATTATGACGGCGACGGGGCCGCTTCGCTTGCCATGGGGTGCAAGCAATTGTTAGATGCAACACATGGGAGACCCTGCGAGTTCACGCACGGGCCCGATCGGTTCCGATCGGGCCGTTCGGCGTGAACACGGTCTGCCCGTGGCTGTCGAGTTGAGCCGACGCCGGTTGTTGGGCGGTTCTCTCGCCCTGGGGTCACTGGGTGTGCTCTCGGCCTGCTCGGCTCCCACCGCGTTCGAGGTGGACGCCGACGCCCCGCCGGTACAGGGCGGAACGCTGCGCGTCGGGCTCTCGGGTGGCTCCAGCGCGGACTCGATCGACGCCCACATCACCGTGAATTCAGGGGATTCGGCGCGCGCCATTAACCTCTACGAACCCCTGGTGGAGCGCGACGACGAGTACAAGATCGCCTACCGGCTGGCCGAGAGCATGGAGCCCAACGACGACGGATCGGTCTGGACCCTCTACCTGCGGGAAAACCTCAAGTTCTCCGACGGCAGCGATCTCACGGCGGACGACGTCGTCTTCACGTTCGAACGCGTCACGGACCCCGAGGATCCCAAGACCAACGCCTCCAACCTGGCCACGTTCGACCGCGCCGTCGCGGTGGACGACCGGACGGTGGAGGTTCATCTCACCTCACCCAACGCGGTGCTGGACGATGCTCTGGCCCAGTACTCCATGGGCGTCGTCCCGCGCGATTACGACCCCGAGAACCCCGTGGGGGCGGGGCCGTTCAAGCTCAAGTCGTTCACCGCGGGGGTCTCGACCGTGCTGGAGCGCAATCCGCACTACTGGGACACCGCACCCCACTTGGACCAGGTCGAGCTGCTGAACTTCAACGACACCGACGCCCTGATCAACGCGTTGCTCTCCAGCCAGGTGGACTGCGTGGGACAGATCCCCGTGGCCCTGGTGGAAGTGCTCGAATCCGACGAACGCATGGCGGTCCTGAACTCGGCGACCGGCATGTGGCTGCCGTTCACCATGCGCGTGGACGTCAAGCCGTTCGACGACGTCCGGGTGCGGAGGGCGTTCCGGTTGGCCGTGGACCGCGAACAGATGATCGACCAGGTGCTCTCCGGCCACGGTCGCCCCGGCAACGACATGTTCTCGCCCTACGACCCCTCCTACCCGCGTGACTTCCCGCAGCGCGACCAGGACGTGGCCGAGGCCAAACGCCTGCTCTCCGAGGCTGGTTACCCGGACGGGCTGACCGTGGAGCTGGTCACCGCACCCATCCAGTCGGGCGTGGTTGAGGCCGCCCAGGTCTTCGCCCAACAGGCCAAGGACGTGGGCATCACCGTGGAGATCCGACGCGTGGACACCACCACGTTCTTCGGGGACCAGTACCTGCAGTGGGACTTCGCGCAGAGCTTCTGGTACACGCGCAACTTCCTGCCCCAGGCCCGCAACTGCGCCACCGCCGAGGCCCCGTTCAACGAGACCGCCTGGACGGACCAGGAGTTCACGGACCTGCTGGACACCGCCCAGGCCGAACTGGACGAAACCCGCCGCAACGACCTGATCCGAAAGGCACAGCAACGCCTCTACGACGACGGCGGGTACATCATCTGGGGCTTCGCCAACCAGGTGGACGCCTACCAGCGCTACGTGCTGGGCCTCCGGGAGAACTCCACGGGGCTGCCGTTGTCCGGGTACACGTTCCGCCGAGTCTGGTTGGGGGAGGTGTCCTGATGGTCAAACTCATCCTGAAGCGCCTGCTGGTCAGCGTGTTCATCCTGCTGGCAGTCTCCGTCGTCGTCTTTGCCGCGACCCTGCTGCTCCCCGGGGATCCCGCCCGCGCGATCCTGGGGCAGCAGGCCACGGAGGAACGCCTGGCCGCGCTGCGTACCGAGATGCACCTGGACCGTTCCCCCGTGGAGCGGTATCTCCTGTGGCTGGGCGGCTTGTTCGTCGGCAATTTCGGGACGTCGACGACGACCGGCGGACCCGTGGCGGACCTGCTGTCCGAGCGCATCGGAGCCTCGCTCATCCTGATGCTGTGCGCGGCGGCCATCGCGGTGCCGGTGGGTGTGGCCATCGGCATCTACTCGGCCCTGCACCGGGGCACGCGCCGGGACCAAGCCGTCACCTGGAGCACACTCACCCTGGCGGCCCTGCCGGAATTCGTGATCGGCATCGTTCTGGTCACGCTCTTTGCCACCTCCGTGTTCCGGGTGCTCCCGGCAGTCACCATGAGCCCACCCGGCCAGCAGGTGTGGGAGATCCCCAGCCAGCTCATTCTTCCGACCCTGACGTTGGCCCTGGTCGTGATCCCGTACATCATCCGCATGATGCGCGCCACGATGGCCGAGGTCATGGACTCGGGCTTCGTGGAAATGGCGCGCCTCAAGGGCGTACCCGAACGTCAGGTCATCCTGCGGCACGCCCTCCCGCACGCGATCGGCCCGGTGGCCCAGGTCATCGCCATCCAGCTCGCCTGGCTGGCCGGCGGGGTGGTCGTGGTCGAGTACCTGTTCCGTTATCCCGGCCTGGGACAGGCCTTGATCGACGCCGTGGCCTTCCGTGACGTCCAGGTGGTCCAGGCTGTGTCGATCATCATCGCGGCCGTGTACGTCCTGGTGAACCTGGTGGCCGACGTGGTCGGCATCCTGGCCAACCCCAAACTTCGGAGCGCCTCATGAGCACGCCCGATCTGGACCCCGAAGTCGTCGCGACGCCGGAACCCGGCGCCGCCGAGACACCGCCCAAGGAATCCGCCACTCGTTCCCGCCCGCTGCCCGCCAGGGTCTGGGCGCAGACCCAGGGCAAGGTGGGCGTTGTCCTGACCGCCGCCGTCGTGCTGGTGGCGCTCGCGGGACCGCTGCTGGCGCCCTGGCTCACCGGGTACTCACCCACGGAGTTCGCCGATCGGCCCTTCCAGTCCACCGGTGTCTTCGGCACGGACAACCTGGGCCGCTCCGTGGGCGCCCGTTTCCTGGCCGGTGGACTCCTGTTGCTGGCCTACTCCGTGCTGGCCACGACCCTCGGACTCGTCGTTGGCTGCACGATCGGGATGATCGGCGGTTATGCGGGAGGCCGGACCGACTCCGTGATCATGCGCCTCAACGACATCGTTCTCGCCTTCCCGCAACTGGTGCTGGCGTTGTTGGCCATCGTGGTTCTGGGTCCCCACGGGTGGGTCCTGGTCACCGTCATCGGCCTCACCCACGCACCGCGCATCGCCCGGGTCGCACGGGCCGCCACCCTCGGGGTGGTGAGCGAGGACTACATCCGGGCGGCGGAAATGTACGCGGTCCCGCGCACCCGGATCCTGGCGCGGGAGGTGCTGCCGAACATCACGGGTCCGCTCAGCGTCGAAGCGGGGCTGCGGTTGACCTACTCGATCGGTGCCATCGCGTCCCTGTCCTTCCTGGGGCTCGGGATGCAACCACCGGCTGCGGACTGGGGCCTGATGATCAACGAGAACCGGATTGCCCTGAGCGTCCAACCGTGGGGTGTGATCCTCCCGGTCCTGGCCATCGCCGTCCTGACGATCGGTACCAACCTGCTGGCCGACGCCGTCGCCCGGGCCACGGCGTCGACCACGGTGGAGGCCTCGTGAGTGGCGTGACTGCGGAACGGGGGTGGCGTCCTCAGCGGGACGCGGCGTTGAGCATGCGCGGCTTGCGAGTCGCGGCACGCGGTGGAGCCGAGATCCTCCATGGCGTGGACCTCACGCTGACCCGCGGCGAGATCCTGGGACTGGTGGGGGAGTCGGGGTCCGGCAAGACGACGGCGGGGCTGGCCTGCTTGGGACACTTCCGTTCCGGGCTGGCACACACGGCGGGCAGTGTGCGTCTGGAACCCCGCCCTGCGTCGTCGGAAGCGGACGACGGCGGGGAGGGCCTGGAACTGATGGGGCTGCCGACCGACCGTCTCCGGAGGTTACGGGGCAGCCGTGTCGCCTACATCCCGCAGGATCCCGCGTTGAGCCTCAACCCCGTGTTGCGGGTCGGCGAGCAGATCCGCGAGGTGCTCGACACCCACGGGTACGGGGAATCGACCGGCGACCGTGACGCGCGGGTTGAGGAGGTGCTCGCCGACGTCGGGCTGCCCTCCACAGCCGAATACCGCCGGAAGTGGCCCCACCAACTCTCCGGGGGACAGCAGCAGCGCATCGGGATCGCCATGGCGTTCGCGATGTTCCCGGACGTTCTGATCCTGGACGAACCCACCACCGGGTTGGACGTGTCGACCCAGTCCCACGTCCTGGACACGATTCGGTCCATGACCCGCCAGCACGACGTGGCGAGCCTGTACATCACTCACGACCTGGCCGTGGTGGCGGAACTGGCCGACCGGATCGCCGTGATGCTGCGGGGCGAGCTGGTCGAGGAAGGCACGGTGCAGCAGGTGCTGCAGGCACCCGAGCATCCCTACACGCGGAGATTGCTCGATGCCGTTCCGGATCTGGCGGGCCGGAAGGTGCTGACCGCCACGGGTCAGCTGCCGGCCGCCCGGCCGTCCGGCTCGGATGCTGACGGCGGTAAAGCCACGGGGGGCGCGACGGCGTCGTCGGAAACCGGACCTCGAGAACCCGAACCCGGACGCGAGGCCCCGCTGTTGGAGGTCAAGCACCTGCGGAAGTCCTACGGGCGTACGCCGGTGTTGCAAGACGTCGGGTTCTCCCTGCGGACCGGTGAGTCGACCATGGTCCTGGGCGAATCGGGCTCCGGGAAGACCACGCTGTCACGCTGCGTGGCCGGGCTGATCGAGGACTACGAAGGCAGCATCGCCCTGAACGGCAAGGAGCTCGCTGCCTCCACCCGCAAGCGCAGCAACGACGAACGGCAGGAGATCCAGTACATCTTCCAGTCGCCGTTCTCCTCGCTGAATCCACGACGCTCGATCGGTCAGTCCCTGTCCGTACCACTGGAGATGAGCGGAAAACTCCCCGCCCGCGAGCGTCGCGGGGTGGTCGAGGACGCTCTGGACTCCGTGCGCCTGGGCCGCAGCTTCCACGATCGCCGTCCCGGAGACCTCTCGGGCGGCGAACGCCAGCGCGCCGCGATCGCGCGGGCACTGGTCAATGCACCGAGCGTGCTGATCTGTGACGAGATCACCTCCGCGTTGGACGTGTCCGTTCAGGCGTCGATCATCGACCTTTTGAACCGGCTGCGCTCGGAACGCGGGCTGGCGCTGCTGTTCGTGACTCACAACATCACGCTGGCCCGGCACGTCGCAGACCGCATCGTGGTGCTCAACCAGGGAGTGATCGTGGACTCCGGGCCCGTCGACGATGTCCTGGAGAACCCCACCCACGACTACACCCGCGAGCTGCTGAGCAACGTCCCCACCCTCTGACTCACACCCTCCCTTTCTCTCTCCGCCGAGTTCGGCGGAGAGAGAAAGGGAGGGGTCAGCGGCGGCGGAAGGTGCGGCGGCGTTCGTCGTTGGCGGCCACGGGGTCGAAGTCCTGGAGCTGTTCACGCACCTTGCGCAACAGCACGGACGCGGTCACGAAGATCAGCACGACCAGCAGCACCCAGCGGGTACTCATGAGAACGGACGACGCCGCGACCCAGCCCGTCCACTCAGGGCCGGCAACCGCCGCGTCCACTGCCACGTTGCCCAAGAGGTAGACGATCAGGAACAGGGCCGTGACGGTCAGGGCACTGATCCGTTCGTACCCGCGTCGGGCGTACACCACGAAGAACAGCGCCCACCCGGCGGCCGTGACCAGCGGCGCGAGCAAACCCGTGCTCCAGTGCACGGAGGCGTACAGCCCAGGTCCGTCCTGACCGAGGGCCTGCGTGAATCCCGCGAACCACTCGGCGTCGTATCCCGTGAACTGCCATTCGGGGAGCCCGTGGCCCTGGGCGGCCACCGCCGCGAACTCGGGGAGGATCAACACGTTGACGTAGAACAACAACAGCACGCCGATGATCATCACCACGGCGATCAGGATGCCCGGGCGGCGCTTTGCCTCCGTGGGTTCCGGCATGGGAAGTTCCGTGTTCCGCCGCGCAGACGGCCGGGCGTTGGGGGCCGACTGCTCCCCTTGCGCGGAGCCGCCACCTGCTTTCTCCCCGTACCGTTTGATCTTCTGCGCGCGCGTCAAACCCATGGGCCCATTATCGGCCACGGCGGCCGCCACCCATCCGTCCACAGCCCCGTGCGCCGAGCGTTGTCGCACGGGGGCACCGAGTAAGCTGGATCACGTCCCGGTGGGGATCACTCCGGCGGGACGACGCGGGCAACGGGGTCCGTGGTCAGAGCGATGGAGGTGCACTGTGGAGTTGTCGATCGGCCTCCCGGAAGGTCTGCTGCTCAAGCTGTCCGGCGGGGAACTCACCCTCTTCGAGAAGGACTGGACCACGGTGCGCCGTCAGATCGACCTCTCCATCCTGGAGGGTGCACCCATCGCGGACATCACGTGGTCGCACAAGCTGTGGGCCGCCGTCGTCGCGGTGCCCGATCGCCATCAACTGTTCCGGTGGGACGCCTACACCAATGCCCTGGTCGAGTTCGCGGGCACGGGTGAGCCCGGGCGACGGGACGGACGCGTGGCGCACGCGAAATTCGCGGCCACGTGCGGAACCATCGAGGACTCCGAGGGCCGGATCTGGCTGGTGGACCGTGATTCCTCGTCCCTGCGCTACCTGGAGTTCGACCTGGACAAGGGCGACGCCGACCCCCACGTGGTCACGGTCATCGGACGGCAGGGTGCCGGTTACGTCGACGGGGAGGCCGGGCAGGCAAAGCTCTCCGCCCCCGAATCCGTTCACATCCTCTACGACGGGTCCGTCGTGGTCGCGGACACCGGCAACAACGCGGTTCGCGTGCTCGACCTGGAAACCCAGGAGCTGCGGACGGTGTTGGGTGGCCCGGAGTTGACGCAGGAGGACACCGACTTCACGGAGGACATCGTGCTAAATCGTCCGTACCTTGTCGAGGTGGCCGACGGCGAACTGTGGGTCACGGACGACAACGGGCGTCACCATGTCGAGGTCGTCTCCGTCTGACGCGTCCGGAGGGCGTCCCGTGCGGCCCGGTCGTGCCGGGCGCAGCGTGTCTGCGGGCCCACCTAAACTGGGCGGATCATGGATTTCCTCTCGGACAACCCCCTGCTCTCCGCGGCCGCAGCAACCCCACGGACGGGGGAATCGGCGCGCGAAATCGCATCCGCTGATCCGGCCGCTCTGCTCGAAGGGTTGAACGCGCCCCAGCGGCGGGCGGTTGAACACGCGGGTTCCCCGCTGCTCATCGTCGCGGGGGCCGGTTCAGGCAAGACCCGGGTGCTCACTCACCGCATCGCCCACCTGCTGGCCACGGGCCGGGCACGGCCCGGGGAGATCCTGGCGATCACCTTCACCAACAAGGCTGCGGCCGAGATGCGGGAACGCGTGGTCGAACTGGTGGGTACAACCGCCCGCGCCATGACGATCTCCACGTTCCACTCCTTCTGCGTCCGGGTTTTGCGCAGGGAGGCCACGTCCGTCGGACTGAAATCCACGTTCTCGATCTACGACTCCGCCGACTCCTTGCGCGTCATCACGGCCGTGGCCAAGCAGAACGAACTCGACCCCAAGCGCTTTGCCCCCAAGGCGATTCAGCACGCCATCTCAGGGCTCAAGAACGAATTGGTCGACGACGAGACCTACCTGTCCCGGGCCTCCGCCAACGACCCCTGGGAGCAGGCCGTGGCCCAGGTGTACCGCGGGTACACGCAGCGCCTGCGTGCCGCCAACGCCCTGGACTTCGATGACCTCATCGCCCAGACGGTGCACATGCTGCGGGCCTTCCCCGCGATCGCCGAGTTTTACCGACGCCGCTACCGCCACGTCTTGATCGACGAGTACCAGGACACCAACCACGCCCAGTACGCCCTGGTACGCGAAATCGTCGGTGACGGCCAGGACGCGTCGGTCCCACGGGGCGAACTCACCGTGGTGGGGGACTCGGACCAGTCCATCTACGCGTTCCGTGGTGCGGACATCCGCAACATCGTGGACTTCGAGCAGGACTACCCGAACGCCAGGACCGTGCTGCTTGAACAGAACTACCGTTCGACCCAGACCATCCTCTCGGCGGCCAACGCCGTGATCGCCAAGAACACCGGGCGGCAGCCCAAGCGGCTGTGGACCTCCACGGGCGACGGCGCGAACATCGTGGGCTACGCCGCCGAGTCCGCGCACGAGGAAGCCCGCTGGATCGTCGAAGAGATCGACCGGTTGCAGGACGAACACGGGGTCCGGCCCGGGGACGTCGCGGTCTTCTACCGAACCAACGCGCAGTCCCGTTCGCTCGAGGAAATCCTGATGCGGGTGGGGCTCCCGTACCGCGTGGTCGGGGGAACCCGGTTCTACGAACGCAAGGAGATCAAGGACGCGTTGGCGTACCTGCGCACCCTGATCAACCCGGACGACGAAGTCACGGTGCGCCGGATCATCAACGAACCCAAGAGGGGGATCGGCGACCGCGCGCAAGGTGCCGTCAGCGCCCTGGCCGAGCGTGACGCCTTGAGTTTCATGGCTGCGCTGCGCAGGGCCGAGGAGGCCCCCGGAATGGCCACCCGCTCCGTGAACGCCGTCAAGGCTTTCGTCCAGTTGATCGACGACCTGGCGACCGTCGCGGAGGGCAACGGGCCCGCCGCCGTCCTGGAAGCGGTCCTGGAACAGTCCGGGTACCTGGAAGCCCTGCGCACCTCCGAGGACCCCCAGGACGAATCCCGGGTGGAGAACCTGGCGGAACTGGTCGCCGTCGTGCGGGAGTACGAGCGGGAGAACCCCGACGCCGGGCTGCCCGAGTTCCTGGAACACGTGGCCCTGGTGGCCGATGCGGACCAGATTCCCGATCGCAGCGAGGACCCGGAGAACGTCGGCATGGTCACGCTCATGACCCTGCACACGGCCAAGGGCCTGGAGTTCCCGGTGGTCTTCCTGACCGGGATGGAGTACGGGATCTTCCCGCACCAGCGGTCGATGACGGACGAGAAGGAGATGCAGGAGGAACGCCGTCTGGCCTACGTGGGCATCACCCGCGCCCGCGAGCGGCTCTACCTGACCCGCGCGGAGAACCGGCAGCAGTGGGGGCAGTCCCAGTACAACCCGCCGAGCCCGTTCCTCGAGGAGATCCCCGCGGGACTCATCACGTGGGAACGAGAAGGTTCCGCTGCGCCGTCGGGCTGGGGGTCGGCCACCTACGGAGCCGGTGCCTACGGCGGCTCCGGCGTGTACGGCGGTGGGGCGCGCCGTGGCGGCGACGCCGGTTCGTGGTGGGGTGCAGGAGCCGGGTCCTCGGGCGGTTTCCGACGCATGGGGGCGGGCCAGCCCGCTCGTGCCGGGCGGGTGGACCAGCAGAAGGAGGTCCTCTCGCTCACCGTGGGCGAGCAAGTGGACCACAAGAGCTTCGGCCGGGGAACGGTCGTTCAGCTCGAGGGCTCGGGCGACAAGGCGATCGCCAAGGTCCGCTTCGGCGCCGAGGAGAAGCGGCTGCTGGTCCGTTCGGCCCCGCTGTCCAAGGTCAAGGAATGAGCCGCCCGTAGACCGCGCGCATTCCGGCGGACCTCGCGCGGACTGAACCGGGCGCCATCAGCGATCCGCCGCAAGACTCACAGGAAGATCAGCACAAGGGCGGTGGCCGGCGCGGTCCAGCGCAGTCGACGGCCCGTCAACAGATGAACCGCTCCCAGCAGGGTGCACGAGATCAACGTGGTCACGAATGCTGCAGGTCCGCCCGTGAGCGCCTGCAGCAAACCACCCATGAGCCCGACGACGATCCCACCCACCGGCACGACGGAGGCCCAGCGCGAGGACACAACCGACTCGGTCAGCGCCTGGACGGTGGCCAGAGTCAGCGCCGCCAGAATCGAAAAGCCACAGTGGTAGGCCAGCCAACCGGCGGCGGCCATGACTCCGGCCATCCCGTAGGTCGAGTACAGCCCCTGCCACAGCTGCACGGGCTGCAGGGTCCACTGCCCGATCAACATCGGGGGCAGGATCACGGCACACAGGACCGCTGACACCCCGAACCACAGGGCTGCGGTCAGGTGCCGGTGGTCCTCGTCCAGGGAGGGCAGAGACTCCGTGTCCTGGAAGACGCCGCGGGAGGTGCTGCTACGCCGCAGGAACAGGAAGATCCTGCGTGACCCGATGATCCAGAGGGCCCCCATTCCGAGCCACGCGAGGGTCTGTGGCCACAGCGTCATCAACCGCCCCGGTGGGCGCACCAGATCCGGGATTCCGGCCAGCGCCAGCTGAAGGGCGGCCAGGACGGCGCACACAGCGAGGGCCGCGAGCAGCGAGGACCGAGAGGGCCCGGGACGGTGCTCCGCGAACGCACCGTCCCGCTCCCCGGAGGGAGTCCCGGACGCACCCCGGGGCCCGTGACCCGGGCCGGGATGGTTGCGATCGCTGAAACCTGCCATGGGGTCAGTCAATCAAGTTTCCGAGGCTCGTGGTGATCAGCGAGCTGCTCACAGCGCTCCCGGTGGGGCGACGACGACGCTCTGTCTCCCCGCAGCGGGTCAGGCGCACACCGCGGCAGGTCGCGGTGGGACGGGGGAGGACCGCATCCCCGCGAGCGTCTTCTCTGCGTCCGGGAAGTCGAGACATTGAGTCCAGTGTCACGTCGGCGCGCCCAGTCCGTTAACCTTGCATCCGAGAGGAGTGCGTCCGCCGTGCCCAACGAGTACGACGGCGTACCGCGGTGCGGGTGACCGCCCCGCGGTCGGCTCTTCCGGAACGCGGTCGTCGACGTTCACACACGGCGGCCAACGACACTTCGACGAAGAAGGACTCTCACCCGTGGACCTGTTCGAATACCAGGCACGCGACCTCTTTGAGAAGCACGGCGTCCCCGTGCTCCAGGGTTACGTGGCCACCACTGCAGAAGAAGCAAAGGCAGCCGCAGAGAAGATCGGCGGGGTCACCGTCGTCAAGGCACAGGTGAAGGTGGGCGGCCGCGGTAAGGCCGGCGGCGTGAAGGTCGCCAAGACCGCTGACGAGGCCTACGAGTACGCCCAGCAGATCTTGGGCATGGACATCAAGGGCCACACGGTCCACCGCGTGATGATCGCCCAGGGCGCTGACATCGCCGAGGAGTACTACTTCTCCGTGCTCCTGGACCGCGCCAACCGCTCCTACCTGGCCATGTGCTCGGTCGAAGGCGGCATGGAGATCGAGCAGCTGGCCGTCGAGCGCCCCGAGGCGCTGGCCCGCGTGGAGGTCGATCCCATCGCCGGGATCACCGAGGAGAAGGCGCGCGAGATCGTCGCCCAGGCCAACTTCGACGCCGAAACGGGCGAGAAGGTCGTCCCCGTGCTGGTCAAGCTCGGCGAGGTCTACGACAAGGAAGACGCCACCCTGGTGGAGGTCAACCCGCTGGTCAAGACCGGCGACGGCCAGATCCTGGCCCTGGACGGCAAGGTCTCCCTGGACGAGAACGCCGACTTCCGTCAGCCCGAGCACGCCGACCTGGTCGACAAGGCCGCGGAGAACCCGCTCGAGGCCAAGGCCAAGGAGAAGGACCTCAACTACGTCAAGCTCGACGGCCAGGTGGGCATCATCGGCAACGGTGCCGGTCTGGTCATGTCCACCCTGGACGTCGTCGCCTACGCCGGTGAGGCGCACGGCGGCGTGAAGCCCGCGAACTTCCTGGACATCGGGGGCGGCGCCTCCGCCGAGGTCATGGCCGACGGCCTGGACGTCATCCTGGGGGACGAGGACGTCAAGTCCGTGTTCGTCAACGTGTTCGGTGGCATCACCGCATGTGACGCCGTGGCCAACGGCATCGTGAAGGCCCTGGAGATCCTGGGTGACTCCGCCACCAAGCCGCTGGTCGTGCGCCTGGACGGCAACAACGTGGAGGAAGGCCGACGCATCCTGGCAGAAGCCAACCACCCGCTGGTCACCTCCGTGGACACCATGGACGGTGGCGCGGACAAGGCCGCCGAACTGGCCGCAGCAGCCAACTGATCCCGCCGCAGCTTAGAGACGAAGCAGAGGAAACACTCATGTCCATTTTCTTGAACAAGGACTCCAAGGTCATCGTTCAGGGCATCACCGGCGGCGAGGGAACCAAGCACACCGCCCGGATGCTCGCAGCAGGTACCCAGGTGCTCGGCGGCGTCAACGCCCGCAAGGCTGGCACCACCGTGGCGCACAAGGACAAGGACGGCAACGACGTCGAACTGCCCGTGTTCGGTTCGGTCTCCGAGGCCGTTCAGCAGACCGGCGCCAACGCGTCGATCGTGTTCGTTCCGCCGAAGTTCTGCAAGGACGCGGTGATCGAGGCCATCGATGCAGAGGTCCCGCTGGTCGTCGTGATCACCGAGGGCATCCCGGTGCAGGACTCCGCCGAGTTCTGGGCCTACTCCAAGTCCAAGACCGGTGCGGACGGCAAGCCCAAGACCCGCATCATCGGCCCGAACTGCCCCGGCATCATCTCCCCGGAGGAGTCCCTGCTGGGCATCACCCCCGCCAACATCACGGGCAAGGGCAAGCTGGGCCTGGTGTCCAAGTCCGGTACCCTGACCTACCAGATGATGTTCGAGCTGCGTGATCTGGGCTTCACCACGGCCATCGGCATCGGCGGTGACCCGGTCATCGGCACCACCCACATCGACGCCCTGGAGGCCTTCGAGGCGGACCCCGAGACCGAGGGCATCGTCATGATCGGCGAGATCGGTGGCGACGCCGAGGAGCGGGCCGCTGACTACATCAAGGCCAACGTGACCAAGCCGGTCGTCGGCTACGTGGCCGGCTTTACCGCCCCGGAGGGCAAGACCATGGGCCACGCCGGCGCCATCGTCTCCGGCTCCTCCGGAACCGCCCAGGCCAAGAAGGAGGCCCTCGAGGCCGCCGGTGTGAAGGTCGGCAAGACCCCCACCGAAACCGCTGACCTCATGCGAGAGCTCATGGCACAGCGCTGATCTTCAGCCCACTCGGGTGTCGCTCGGCGCGCTACCGACGACGACGGCCCGTGCATCCCTCGATGGGGTGCGCGGGCCGTCGTCGTTCATGGTTTGAGCGGGGTTGTCGGCTTGACCAGAGTGAAGTGAAGGGGAGGGCTGACGGTCGCGGGAACGGATGCTCAAGATGCACCCAGCGCGGGGAGAGATGCGCCTCCAGAATTGGAAGAGATCCCGCGACCGTCAACAGACGCTGTGCGTCTCAGCAAGGGCAACCGTGGGCTGTCCGGTTGGGTACGTCACGGGGCTCGAAACGCAGCACCCCCCAGTGCTCGCGAAACGGCGTGATCCGTGGCGTCCCCTGCTGCCGTGTGACTCGTGAGCCACAGGGCCCATGGTATCGACTCTTTGGCGGCCGGGTGAACGACAGCCCTCAGGAATTCACGGGTGACCTGCTGTTACGCACGGTGTGTTTGATGTCACTTCAACAACACGTGATTCTAGGCCACCGAGGTGTTGAAGATCAGGCCCAATCCGTACGTCGCGATCGCCGCGCCGTAGCCGATGGCCAGCTGGCGGAGGCCGCGAGCCAGCGGAGAGGCCCCGGAGAGCAGCCCGACCAGCCCGCCAGTGATCAGCAGGGCAACCCCGACCAGGGCCATGGCCACGACCATGGCCCAGATACCGCTCATGCCGATGAGGTACGGAAGGATCGGGATGACGGCACCCGAGGCGAAGAAGCAGAAGCTCGAAGCCGCGGCTCCCAGGTCGGTACCCAGGGCCACGTGCTCGCCCGGGCCTTCTTCGTCCTCGGGTGCCGGATCCTTGAAGGACAATGACGGGTCGCAGTCACAGTCCAGGTGGCCCAGCCGTTCCTGCGCCCGGTGGGCGGCGGCCTCCGGCGACATCCCGCGGGCCTTGTAGATCAACTCGAGCTCATTGGCATCCAGATCGAGATCCGGCGCGACGGCCAGGGTCACTTGCGTGGGCGAGGAGGCCTCGAGCAGTTCACGCTGGGAGCGCACCGAGACGAACTCGCCGGCACCCATCGACAGCGCACCGGCCAGGAGACCGGCAATGCCCGTGAACAAGACCATGGTCGGGGCCATCCCCGTGGCCCCCGCGCCCATGACCAGAGCGAGGTTGGAGACCAGGCCGTCGTTGGCGCCGAAGACGGCGGCTCGGAAGTTACCCGAGAGCCGCTGCCGGCCGTCGTTGGCCAGGGCGCGAACGATCTCTTCGTGAACGGCCTCGTCCGCGGCCATGGCGGGAGGTGCGTCGGCGTCGCCGTCGTAGGGGGAGCGGGATTCGGCGCGCTGCAGCAGCGCCAGGACGAAGACGGACCCGAAGTGCTCGGCGAGGAACATGAGGACCCGCGAACTGAGCGACGGGCCGACGGTGCGCTCGGCGTGCGGGCCGAGTTTGGTCTCCCAGTGCTGGGAATGGCGCCCTTCGGCGGCAGCGACCTGGAGGAGGATCTCCTGCTGCCGACCGGTGCTGGATTCACCCAGGCGGCGGTAGATCTCGGCCTCGGCGCGTTCGTCGGCGAGGTACTTGCGCCACCGGCGGATCTGGGCGGGAGTGGGCTCGACGGAGCCGTGGGCGGGCGCGATGGGTTGTTGAGCCATGGAGGAGTCCTTGTCTTCGCGGGAGGTCAGGTCCCGTGATCATCGATGGGATGCGGCACGCGCTGCCGATTCGAAGGTCTCGCTCGCCCGTCTCCGGGTGACCAGCCGGGACTCCTCCAAGAGATCCGGTGTGTCGACTGGCCGCTGCGCCACACCGGTTACCCGGCGGCTGCGTGGAACTACTCCCCTTCGAGCCCGAAAGTTTACGGCAAGTGCCCACCACACGCATCGTGGCCTTGGTTACGTGCCGCATCCGCAGTGGGATGCCGCCGGGTTCACCGCCCGTGCAGAGGAATGACCTCGCCGCGCGTGGGGCGATCTGTAACGCTCAACGATTCCTGACCGACGTTCGTGGCAGACACCGGGTCGAAGCCGCCCAGTCCGTCCGGCGACGTACCCCACCGGAACCGGTAGGGGTCCTCGCACAGTCGGCCGAATCGCAGACCGTCGATCATGCGCTCGGCGGCGGTCACGGGGTCCAACGGGCCGGCGGTCCAGGGGCGGTCCCAGCTCGCGGGTTCCTCCCAGTCGCCTTCGTCGAAATAGGCCTCGTCAAGGGGCCAGGACGTGGCCGGGACGGTGACAGTGGTCGACAGCGCACAGGTCAGGCCTTCAGGGCCGCTGCCGGCCCAGGCCGAAGGTGAATTGCCGCGTATGGGTCGGTCGTACTTGAGCACGAGCTGGCTCTTCCACGGCAGTTCCGCGAGGTCCTGGGCGATCAGGTCGCGCAGTTCGTCCCAGACGGACTCCGGGATCTGCTCGGTGGGTACGTACGGGGTGATCAGTCCGATGCCGGGGTCATCCAGCCGCTGGATCTCCTGAGCCGCATCCGGTGCCGCGTTGCGTCCGGTCGCGTCCACCTCCGTTCCGTGGCGCGAGGGCACTTCCAGTCCCAGGGAGGTGAGAGCGCTGTTCCACAGGCCGTTCCCCAGGCGGTAGGCGACTTCCGGCCAGGGCGCGGGCCAGGCGGGGGCCTCTTCCAGCCCTACCTGTCGGCCGAGTTCGGTGCGCATGCGCTCGTAGTCGTTCGGGGCCAGGGCGTACTTGCACCCGTCGGCCTGCGAGCGGCGCAGAGCCGCCACACGACCGAGGATGCGGCGGGTGGTGTCCCCGGAGGGGTCGAAAGCCGAGAACAACTGCTCGACGGCAGCGAACGTGGTTTCGTCCAGGGTGCAGGCTGCTTCGGCATCCGGTTCCAAACCCGCGATGCGCGCCACCGTCAGTTCCACGCCCACCCGGATCTGCGTCTCGGTGTAGAACGCGGTCATGGCCGCGGCCTCGTCCGCCGTGTACTTGGGGGAGAGCTGCACCAGAAGCTGATCGAGCAGTGCCGAGGACTCGTGGGGGTGCAGCAACAGGAAGCGGCGTCGAATCTGATCGGGCCGCAGCCCGCGATCGAGCATGTCGGCAACCAGTGCGCCGTGCCGATCTTCGAAGCGCGGGAGGCCGGTGGGTACCGTGTACACGTCCGGGACACCTCCTGGGGGATCGAGACTTCACGCTATTGCACCGCGGGGCGGAATTCACGTGCCAGAGCAACAGCGGCTGAAACCGGGGGGAAACGGCGCCAATGTGACGACGCCAAAAAGTTGACGTGTCATCATGCGCCCGAAGTTACCGGTTCGTCAAGATGTTTCAGCGCTCGAAAAGGGCCAGTACGTCCTGCTCGGTGAGGGCCGAGGAGAACGTGCCGTCGTCGTCCATGACCTGGTCGAACAACTGTGCCTTGCGCTCCTTGAGCTCCATGACCTTTTCCTCGATGGTCCCCGCAGCCACCATGCGGTAGACCATCACTTTCCGCTCCTGGCCGATGCGGTGGGCGCGGTCCACGGCCTGGTTCTCGGCCATCGGGTTCCACCACGGGTCCAGGAGGAAGCAGTAGTCGGCCTCGGTGAGGTTCAGGCCGGTCCCGCCGGCCTTGAGGGAGATCAGGAAGATCTTGGTCCGCCCGTCGCGGAACCGTTCGATGGCCCCGGCCCGGTCACGGGTGGCCCCGTCCAGGTACGAATAGGTGATGCCCAGCCGGTCCAACCGCGCCGCGGCGAGTTTCAGGAAGCCGGTGAACTGGGAGAACACCAGCGGTCGGTGGCCCTCCGCGACGATTTCGGGGAGGTGTTCGAACAAGGCCTCCAGCTTGGACGAGTTGGTCTCCAACTCAGGATCGACCAGTGACGGGTCCAGCGCCATGAGTCGCAGCTTGGTCAGGGAACTGAAGACGGTGAACCGGTTGCGGTTGAGCTCGGGCAGCAGCTTGAGGACCTTGGAACGTTCCCTCTGCAGGTGGAGGTCGTAGAGCTTCCGGTGCTCCTCCGTGAGCTGGACGCGCAACGTCTGCTCCAGCTTGGGCGGCAGCTGCAGATCCACGGCGTCCTTGGTCCGGCGCAACATGAAGGGCGCGACACGACGGCGGAGACGTGCCAGGGCGTTGCGGTCGCCCGACACCTCGATCGGACGTTGGTAGTCCTCCACGAACTTCCTGCGTGACGGGAAGAGCCCCGGCGCACTGAGACCCAGCAGCGCCCACAGATCCGTCAACCCGTTCTCCAACGGTGTACCGGTCACGGCGATCGTGCTGCCGGCGCGCAGTTCCCGCGCCACGCGGTGGGCCTGGGTGCGCGGGTTCTTCAGGAACTGCGCCTCGTCCAGGACCACGGCCTCCCATTCGATGTCCCGCCACAGCGCCTCGTCCAGACGCAGTAGCGCATAGGAGGTGACGACGACGTCGTTGTCCGCCGCCAGTGTGCGGGGCTGCTCACCCGATCCCTTCGCGGTGCCTGTGGCGGCCGCAACGCGCAGACCCGGGGCGAACTTCTGGATCTCGCTGACCCAGTTGGGGACCACGGAGGTGGGGGCGACCACCAGGAACGGTTTGGGGGTGTCGGCGTGGTCCTCAAGGGTCCGCAGGAACATGGCGATGACCTGCAAGGTCTTGCCCAGGCCCATGTCATCGGCCAGGATGCCGCCGAGTCCGAGTTCGTGGAGTGCGCACAGCCAGCGATAACCGTCGACCTGGTAGGGCCGCATCTGGGCTTGCAGCCCCGTCGGCAGCGCAACGGGGTCCGTGGGTTCCCGTTCGGCCAGCCGGGTCACGGCCTCCGTCCACGAGCTCACGGCCTCACTGTGGTCGGAGAGTTCCTCCAGGTCCTGCCACAGGCCGAGCTGGTGCTTGGAGATCCGCAGCTGGTCGTTCGGGGCGTCCTGGAGGGAACGGGCCTCACGCAGCAGCTCACGGAGGTGTTCGAAGCGCGGGGCGTCCAGGGCGAACCATGTGCCGTCGGGCAGCATCATGACGTCCTGCCCCTGGGCCAGTGCTTTGAAGACGTCGGCGAACGGCACGTAGAACTCGCCCACGCGCACGGTGACTCCAAGGTCGAACCAGTCGCGGTGGTCACTGGGCAGCGTGGAGACCGTGATCTCCGGTGGTTCCTGGGACGGCTTGTAGGCCGGGGCCGTTCCCCGGGTCTCGATGCGAAGGTCGTGGACCTTCTCCAGTTCAGGAAGCCAGTCCCGGATGAGGACCACGGCGTCGTAACCCACATAGGCGGAGCGGCGGAATTCGAGGTCGGGGATCCGGCGGGTGACGGCCTTGGTCATGGCCGTCTCCCAGGTGGACTCGCGTTTGACGGGCTCTGTGCCCAAGGGATCGGCGGGGCGGAAGGGGAGACGGACACGCTGGCCGCCCTGGCTGTACTCCCATTCCCACTCCAACCGGACCGTGAGGTCGTCGTGGGTCACGGTCAGGACCATCTCGGGGGAGGCCACTTCCGGGAGCTCGATCGACCCGTCGTCGTTCGTCAGACCGATGCGCTGATGAAGGCGCGGGAACCACCGGTCCAGGAACTCCTGGATCTCATCGCGCGGCACGGTGACTTCCCGGGCCGATTCCAGGAACTGGCGCTGTTCGCGCGTCAGTCGTGTGCCCAACGGCACCAGCGTCAGCGGGAAGGCACTGAGGTCCTCGGCCCGCCTCACGTCCTCCGGATCGGCGTCCGGGAAGAACAGTCCGTGGCCGGGTGCCCCCACGATCCCGGCTGCGTCCAGGGGAAGGTGCCGGCGGTCGTCACCGTTGCCCAGGACCACCTCAGGGCGCAGCACCAGGTTCTCCTGGTCGTCGTGGACCAGGTCGATCTGGAACCGTCCCGGGCCCGCCACGGTCACGGGCCGTTCGTGGTCCTTGCTGACGAACTCGATCTCCAGCTCCGGTGCCCGGCCCAGCAAGGACCACAGAACCGGGGACTCGTAGTGCTCCAGGTAGATCCAGTGCCGGTCGTGGACCACCTGGCGGGAACGGACCGTTGCCAATGCCCGGATCTCGTCGAACCAGTCCGCCTGTTCAGGCGTGAGCAGCCCGGAGACGCCCGCTTCCACCACCTTGTCCCAGTCCAGGCCGCTCCGGATCCAGGTGCCGCGGCGTCCCCGCCGCACCGGGCGCATCCCCAACGAATACGGGGCACCGGCGGTTTCACGGCGCACGCGCCGCAGCGTGGGCAGCTGCAGGTCGAACTCGAGCCCGATCGCGGGCCCTTCGTACTCGAGGTCCTCGACCTCCTGGGCCAGGGCGTCGTCGTCGAACACGGAGGCCAGCGCGCGTTGCCATGACGACGTACGGCGACCCGCGGGGTGTTCGGCGGCAGAAGTGGTCATTCTGGTCATTCTAGGTCGCGGCAATCCACGGCGGAGACCGGCGCGGGCCCGGCCGCTCACACATATACTCATGACCCGTCCCCACCGATCTCAGCGCCCGCGACCCGCGGCCGCCGTGCGCTCGGGACGACGACGTGAAGAGCATGACAGCGGCGTGATCGCCGCAGACGGAGGGCGCAGTGACAGAGACCAATTCGCTTGCTCTCGGCCAACACCGCATCGCGCGCAACGATGCCGAGGCCGAGTACCTCAAGTGGAATGACGCGGTGTGCGCGGCCTTCTTCGGGGAGCACAAGGCAGGGGAACTGGTCTTCCTGGACCTGGACGAGAAGACTCTGGCGCAGATCGGGCAGGATCACGGGCTCGACGGCCCGGCCACTCTGCGGGCCATCGCCGATTCCGTCACGCCCCTGCTGGTTCTCGACGGGTCCCGGACGCCCGTTTTCGAGGCCTTCACGCGCCTGACCACCCTCTGGTACCGGGACTCCCGCCGCCAGCTGGACACCCTGTCCGAACTGGCCCCGCCGCCCGTCGTCGCCCTCCTGGCGCTGTTCGCGCTCGCCGGACGCCACACGTCCCGGCTGGCCTCCCAGACCGGCAACAAGTCCGCCTCCGCGTTCTACCTGCCGCTGGCGGTCCTGCTGCAGGCGGGGCAGGACACCAAGGCCCTGGAAGCCTCTTTCAAGAAGGACACCGAGGCGTACTGGGACGCCCTGCGGTACTGGCTCGAACTGCGTGACGGCGAGGTCGGGCTGCCGGTCGGGGACGCCCTCAACCAGCGCCCCGTGGGACTGGCCCTGTCCCAGACACTGCTGGGGGATTCCGAACGTCGGCAGTTGCACCAGATGTTCTCCGACATGCAGCTCACCACGGCCCAGGGGCTCTCGCCCGAGGAACTGGGCGTGTACGTCGATTTCTGGCTGGACGTGGCCGACACCGACGTGTCCAAGTCGATGCGCCAGATCTGGTCCACGTCCGTGACCCGCTACCCGGGCCTGGAGGTCGCCCGCGCCGAACTCGCGCGGTGGGAGAAGTCCCGCGCGGAGGCCGGCGGCCCCAGCCCCGTGACCCGCTCCGTCTCCAGCAAGCCCGGACAGCACTCGGCCTCCTTGGCACTGGTGGACTCGCAGGACTACATCGGCAACAAGGTCTTTGAGTTCGGACTGGTGGTACCCAAGCGCTTCATGACCGAGCGCGAGGTCGAGCTGGAGACGACGGCCGGGCCCCGCACCCTGTTCCTCTCCTACATCGGCGACGCGTACCTGGGAATCTCCGCCCTGACGGCGCGCATCGAACCGGCCTCCCTGTTGGAGGGCGAACTGCGGCTCTCCGCCGGGGCGCACCGGTTCGACCGGACGGCGCGGCCCGTCGTCGTCTTCGCCAAGGACGCGTTCTCCGACACGTTCATCTCCGTGGACCACATCCCCGCGGCCTGGCCGTGCCGGGTCCTGGTCCGCGACGACGAGGCCATGCTGGCCCAGATGCGTTCGATCCTGGACGACTCGGCCTCCCCGGACTACGCCTTCGTCCCCGCCGGGACCTCCGGTCTGCCGGAGGGCTGGGCGATGTTCGACGACGTCCAGGTCCTGCGGGCGGGCAATCCCGAATTGACCGTCAACGACAACTTCTCCGGTCTGGTCCCGCGTCTGGTGCCCACGGTTCGACTGTCGGGTGGTCTGCGTATCCCCGGTGACGTGGTCCGCTGGTCGGCCCAGCGCCCGCCGCAGATCACCGTGGTCTCGGACACCGACGAGCCCCTGACCCTGGACGTCGAGTGGCGGCACCCGGAGACCTTCCGCCTGCAGCGCCACAAACTGGCCGAGGGGCTGGTGCCGCCGTTCCAGATCTCCACGGACGGGACCCCCATGGCCAGCGCCACGGGCGGGCTCAAGCCCAACGACTACGTCCTGGTGCTCAAGGCCGGACGCACGGTCAAGCAACGCATGCCGTACTCCGTGCGGGACACGTCGTTCTACATGACCCAGCGCTCCCTGGGATACGAGGGCGAGATGGTGCACACGGACGACGACGCTCTGTGGCCCGTCACCGCCTCCACCGTGACTGAGCTGCCCGACGAATACGTCCAGGGCGCCTTCAACAACCTGGATCCTGTGCAGTTGCCCGAGGACGACGTGGCTGCCGTTGAGCTGCCCACGCTCCCCGGGTGGCATTCCGCCGAAGGTCAACTGTTGGTGGCCCGCGAAAACGTCCTTCCCGCCCATGAAGGCGCGTCCTGCCTGGCTTCCGGCAAGCACCGGATCATCCTCCCGCCCATGGATCCCAAGGCGAAGGCTCCTTGGGTCTTCGGTCGGTGCCGGGACTGCGGGCTCGAGAAGCGGTATCCGGGGCGGCTGACCAAGCTCTCCGCGGTGTCCGAGGTGGGCTCCGTGGAATCGCTCCAGTTCATCGGCCCCGACGAGGGGGAACACCCGACGTCCTGGGGCCCGTTCAAGGACGCCCTGACGTTCCTGGGCGGTGGCAAACGCTCCACGCTGTCGATCGTCGCTCGCCAGCTCGTGGACACCGAACGGTTCGAGGAATGGTTCGTGGGGCACCTCCAGGCCCTGGGGTTCCTGGAGGTCATCCGCGACGAGAACTGGGTGGTGCGCCGCTGGCAGGTGTGCTCCCCGGCGCTCACGCAGCTCGTGGACGGTTCCATCCTGTTGACGGGTGGGTGGACGCCGGACAAGGAAGAGTTGGTCGGGCGTGCTGCCGACTCCCTGGGGGGCGCGTTGGTGACGCTCTCGCCCGAGGACCATTCGTCGTCGTTGGTCCAGGACGTGGACCTGGAAGAACTGCAGGAGGCGCTCCCGGAGGGGCTGTGCGACGTGGTGTACGAGGCGGGTCCGGTCATGCTGGACACCCTGGCGCCGCTGTCCACCGTGGAAGCGGGGCTGGCCCGGACGGAGATGCAGTACAACGGCGTGGCGGAGCTGTTCGCCCCGGCCGATGCCACCTGGCAATCGACCACGGACCGTGAGCAGCCGGGCCTGTACCGCATCAATCACCACCACCGGACCCGATACGTGTTCCGAACCGTCGAAGACGTCGCTTCCGGCCACGGTCGGCGCGTGAGCTCCGGCCTGGGCAAGCACCTGGCCGCCCGCCAGGCCGGCAACCCGCTGGTGTCCTGGGACGAGGACCTGCAGTTGCTGTCGGTGCCGATCGGTGCCGAGCTCCCCGGACTGTACGCCCGGGCGACCGTGCTGTGTTCAGGTGTCCTGCCGACTCGCGTGGACGAGGACTTCTCCCTGAACTACGGCGACGTGTCCGAGGAATTCGCCCGCGTCCTGGTGGCCAAGCTCATGGGGTGAGGCAATACCGCCTTCACCCCGCGGATGGCCGGGGAAGGGGCCGTTCTGACCAGGTCAGAACGGCCCCTTCCCAATCCAGGTCTGTCAGTGGGCAAGGCGGCCGGTCGTGCGACCAGCAGATCATGCCGATGAAGCCCCGCGCCGCGTCGTCGTCGGGGCCACGGCCTGATGCGGGTGGGCTGTCCCGGGTTGCAACTCCGCCACCATGGCTGCCGCGAGGTCGGCCCGCGCCGTCCATCCCTGGCTTGGGGCTTCGGCGTCCAGTCGGTAGGCAGATGGTGCGGGCGCGTTGAAGAGTCGGCCGGGGCGCATCACCGTCCACTCGATGTCCGGTTCGTCCCGAAGGGCTTCCTCCATGCGGCGCATGTCCGCGTACAACGTCCGGCCCACGACGTTGCGCAGCAGGGGGAACAGCGCGGTGTTGGCAAACCAGTTCATTTTCGGGGGTTCGTAGGTCAAGCCCGAACTGACCACGACCAAGCGGCGACCCGTACCCGCCCGGCGCATCGCCTCCACGATGTGCTGCGTGCCGGATGAATACACGGTCACCGCCGACCGTTGGTAGGCGCAACCCAGGGTGGAGAGCACGGCGTCCGCACCGGTGACGGCGTTTTCGACGCCGGTGCCGGTGACAGCGTCAGCTCGCACCTGGACAAGGCGGTCGCTTCCGGGCAGTGGTAAGGGATCGTCACGCCGCGACACGGCCCGGACGCGGTGCCCAGCGGCCAGGGCCGTGAGGCAAACCAGCAATCCGGTCGGTCCCGCCGCGCCGAATACGGTGACGGTCTGAGGACTCTTCAGAGGTGCACCCACGGGTCAAAGGTAGTCAGGATTCCCTCATGGGTGCCAGATCTCAGAACGCCGTCTTGGACCGCATTCTGTCGCCGCGACCGGTGAGGATCCAGACCTTCTCGTAGTGGGCAATCAGCTGATCTCCTATGGCTGACCAGGTGCGATTCTCCACGGTGGCGCGGGCGGCCGTGGCGAAGGCCGTTCGCTTCGTGGTGTCACCCAACAAGTCTTCGACATTCGCCCGCAGCTGACCGAGATTGCCCGGCTCGTACAGCCAACCATTACGGGATTGATCGACCAGGTCCACGGGACCGCCTCGACCCGTGGCAACCACCGGAACGCCGGAGGCCATGGCCTCCTGGATGGTTTGGCCGAAGGTCTCGAATTCCCCTGGGTGCACGAAGACATCGAAGGAGGCCATGGACCTGGCCAGTTCCTCACCGGTTTGAAAACCCGCGAAATACGCGTTGGGCAGGTGTTTCTCGAGTGCTTCGCGGTCAGGCCCGGACCCCACGACCACCAGCCGGGCGCCCGGAATGGAGTCCAGGACCCGCAGGTCCTCGACCTGTTTCTCGGGAGCCAGCCGACCGACGTAACCGATGAGCAGATCGTCACCCGCCGCTCGTCGTCGCCAGTGTTCGTCGCGCTTGGCGGGGTCGAACCGTGCGGCATCGACGCCGCGGCGCCACATGTGGATGCGCTCGACGCCGTGGCGGCTCAGCTGGTCGATGGCCACGGTGGACGGAGCGAGGGTGAGGGTGGCCAGGTTGTGCATGGTGCTCACGTGCTGCCACAGGACGTCTTCCAGGAACGGGGCCCCGTAGCGAGCGGCGTAACCCGGCACCTCCGTCTGGTAGACGGCCACGGAAGGCAGCGACATCTGATGGGCGGCCTGGATCGCCCGCCACCCCAGCACGAACGGCGAGGCGACGTGAACGACGTCGGGCCCGAAGCGTGTGAGGATCTTGCGCAGCCGCTGCACGCTGCCCCCGGCGACGCGGACCTCCGGGTAGCGGGCCAGCGGGAAGGCCGGAAGGCGATGCACGGGGACGCCTGTGAGGTTCGGGGCGCCTGCCGCCGGCCCGTCCATGTGTTCGACGGTGGGGATGAGCTGAAGTGGGTCGGCCGCGGGAGCGACGACCATCACCTCATGTCCTCGGTTCCGGAGATGTTCGAGAACGCGGATGACCGAATGGGTCACGCCGTTCATGTGGGGGAGGAACTGTTCGGCGATCACGGCAACTCTCACAAGTGCAACTGTCGCCGCTGCACCTCACGCCCTACCCACCCGCGTGTGGCATCGGGATGAAAGAACCGTGAACAAGTCCACGTCGCGCAGGCCCCGGTCGGCCGGGGCCCGGACGGTCAACCGTGCGACCATAGAGGCGATGTCGAACACCGCGCCCGCTTCCCCTGAAACCGCCGCCCGCACCCCACGCACTCGTGGAGAGGCAGAGCGGAAACCCCACGTCGCGTGGGGGAAAGGCGTGGTTCCGGGTGTGATGATCGCGCTCGGGGCCTTGGCCGTGGTGGAACTCGTGGTCATGCTGTCGGTGGTTGCCGGGGGATTCGCCGACCTGGGCTGGATCCCGGGCCTCGGCCTGGGCGGGCAACTCTGGTTGCTCTCGCTGGGCGTCCCGCTGGACGTTTCCGTCGCACCGCTGGAGGGTGCCGGGCCGGTGGCTCAAACAGTGACGTTGGCACCGCTCGGACTCAGCCTGCTCACGGCGTCGATGGCTTTCCTGGCGGGGGCCCGGATGGCCCGCCGGGCACTGTCCGGTGCCGGACTGGCGGGGGTCGTGCTCACGACGGCGGTCGTGCACGCGGTGGTGGCCGCCCTGGTGGCTGCCGCGACGACGTCCGGTGCGTCCGCGGCGTCGCCGTGGAGCGCCCTGGCTTTCGGGGGCCTGATCGTCCTGGCCTCCACGGCCGCGGGCGCGCTGGTCGCCGGCGGTACGCCCGCCGCACTGGTCGGTGCCCGCGCCGTGGACATGGCACGCCAAGCCGGACAGGACATGCGGTGGGCCGGTTCCTACCTGTGGGCGGTGCTCCGAGCCGCCTGGGTTGCGATCGTGGCCGCCGTGGCAGTCGGAGCATTGGTCCTGGCGTTCGCACTCACGCTCGGATGGCAGCAGGTGATCGCGATCCAGCAGCAGCTCGGTTCGGACGCCGCCGGGGACACCGTGTTCGCGATTCTGCACGTGGCCCTGCTGCCGAACTTCCTGGTGTGGGCCCTGTCCTGGGCGTCGGGCGCAGGGTTCTACCTGGGCGAGGGATCGCTGGTGTCTCTGGCCGGCACCAACGCGGAGACCATTCCTCTCCTGCCGGTTCTGGGCGCCCTCCCGCCCCAGGACGCTCCGACGCTGCTGTCCGCGGCACCCGTCCTGGTGGTGCTCTGCGGGCTGCTGGCCGGATGGTGGTTCGTCCGGGAGGGCGAGAACCACCTGGGTGAATGGATTGCCATCCGGATCCCGTGGCGCGTGGTCTCGGCTCCCGTGGTCGTGGTGGTCTCGGGGCTGGCCATCGGTGCTGCGACCGCCGTGTTCACAGCCGTGTTGGCCGCTCTGGCCTCGGGCTCGCTCGGCCTGGGGCGGCTGAGCCTGGTGGGACCGCAGACCTGGGAGACGGCACTGACCGTAGGACTCGAGGTGGCCATCGGCGCCGCCGTCGGGGTCGCGGTGGCTCCGTGGGTCGAACAGGGACGGTCCGTTCCGGGCGCGGTGCCTAGCTCGGCGCCGTCCACGGCCAGGCCCGAGGCCACTGCCAGCCCAGTGCCATCCGCGCGGCCCGTGTCGCCCGCGGTGCCTGACCGGGCTGACCGCGCTGACCGGACCGAGGCGGAGGAGAGCCTGGCCGGTGCGGGGCAGTTGGGCGAGGGCCTGGAAAAGGCCCACGGCGGTTCGACGGCGGCCGGTGCGGTCAAGACCAAGGTCTCGCGCGGAGCCAAGGAACGTGACCGGGAGGCCAAGCGCCGGGAGGACATCGCCCGCAAGCAGCAGGCGCAAAGCCTCCAGGCCGACCGGAAGGCCCAGAAGCGCTACGCCGCAGCGGAGAAACGTCGGGCGCGGCGCAAGGCGGCACGCGACCGCTGACCACGGCCTGGCAGGGAACAGCGGGCCAAGACAAGATCGGTCAAGAAACGACCGGTCAGGAATCGGTCATTCGAGCCCCGGGAGCAGGATGCCCTGGAGGTTGTCCTCCATCTTCTGCTGACACCCGGCCTGCCCGGAGATGGTGACCGAATCCGTCATGCACCGCTCGTAGGTGGACACGGTGTCCCAGAACGCCAGGCGTACGCCGCCGGTCACCAGCCCGAAGCCGGCCACAGCCATGGCCACCAGGGCCGAGAACACGATCACGGCGCGTCGTTCGGCCACCCGCAAGCGCACCAGGGCCACGACGGCGAAGAAGATCCCGGCAACCCCGGCGACCAGACCCGCAACGGTCATCCACAACGGGCCGCTGGTCATGAACATGGACGCACCCGCGGCGAAAAGGGCCAACAGGGCCGTGTTGAGCGGCCGACGTGACGGGCCGCCGTCGGGCCCGCCCTGTCCCGATTCCTGACCCGACCCGTCCGTGGTCTGGGGGTCGGGTGCCTCCGGTCGACGGGCCGGGCTGGACGGGGGCCTGGAGGGAGCGGAACTCATGCGTCCACTGTAGGCGGTTCCACGCGGCGGCCCCGGGGGCGCTCGCGGGGCCGGAGGTTAGGATCGCCCCATGCGCATCGTTGCTCTCGTCTCCGGATCCGGTACCACTTTGCAAGCAGTCCTGGACGCCGTGGCAGAAGGGCGCATCGACGCGAACGTCGTCGCCGTCGGAGCTGACAAGGACTGTCACGGGCTCGAACGCGCCCAAGGGGCAGGGGCCGACACCTTCCTCGTGGAACCGTCCGCGTATCCGGACCGGCCGGCCTGGAACCGGGCCCTCCAGCAAGCCGTTGAGCGCCATGAACCCGACCTGGTCCTGCTGGCGGGATTCATGCGAATCCTGGACGAGGAGTTCGTGACCGCGTTCGCCCCCGCACTGATCAACACCCACCCCGCGCTGCTCCCGTCCTTCCCCGGCGCCCACGGAGTCCGCGACGCCCTGGCCCACGGGGTGAAGATCACCGGGGCCACGGTCCACAGGGTGACTGCTGCGGTCGACTCGGGACAGATCCTGGGGCAGGTCGCGGTGCCCGTCCTGGCCGACGACGACGAGGCGACCCTGCACGAACGCATCAAGACGGCTGAACGTGACCTCTTCGTGGACGTCGTGGCCGAGCTGTGCGCGGACGCCGACACACAATGACTCGTTCCCTGCCCGTCGTAGACTGACGTCGGTCCGCGGCGCAAGCCCTCGGACCGACCGTGCACCAACGGCCCACATCCGCACCGAACGCCAACCTCGGGAGCTGCATCACGTGACGAACGACCAGGTCCGAGCACCGATCAAACGAGCTTTGATCTCCGTCTACGACAAGACCGGATTGGAGGAACTGGCTGCCGGACTGCACCGCGAGGGCGTCTCGATCGTCTCCACCGGCTCCACGGCCAAGCGCATCGCCGATTCGGGTGTCCCCGTCACGGAGGTCGCCGACCTGACCGGCTTCCCCGAATGCCTGGAAGGCCGGGTCAAGACCCTCCACCCGCGCGTCCACGCCGGCATTCTGGCGGACCGCCGCAAGGAGGATCACGTCACCCAGCTGGCCGACCTGGGGGTCGCGCCCTTCGACCTGGTGGTGGTCAACCTGTACCCGTTCGTGGACACGGTCAAGTCCGGCGCCGGGCAGGACGCCGTGATCGAACAGATCGACATCGGCGGCCCCTCCATGGTCCGCGCGGCGGCCAAGAACCACCCGTCCGTCGCCGTCGTCGTGGACCCCGCTCGCTACGACGACGTCATCCGGGCCACCCGCGACGGCGGATTCGACCTCGCGGCGCGTCGCCGTCTGGCAGCGGCCGCCTTCGCGCACACCGCGGCCTACGACACCGCCGTGGCCACCTGGTGCCAGGAGCAGTTCCCTGAGGACACCGGCGAGAACACCGAGAGCCCGGCGCTGACCTTCCCGCCGTACGCGGGACTGGCCTTCGAGCGCGCGGAGACCCTGCGCTACGGCGAGAACCCGCACCAGGGTGCTGCGCTCTACGTGGACCACGCAGCCTCCCCGGGGATCGCCCAGGCCGAACAGCTGCAGGGCAAGGCCATGTCCTACAACAACTACGTGGACGCGGACGCCGCACTGCGTGCGGTCTACGACTTCACCGAACCCGCCGTCGCAGTGGTCAAGCACAACAACCCGTGCGGCCTGGCCGTGGCCGACCGCGGTGCCGAGGACCCCGTGGCCAACGCCCACCTCAAGGCCCACGCGTGCGACCCGCTCTCCGCCTACGGTGGCGTGATCGCGGTCAACGCGACCGTCACCGCCGGGATGGCCGCGGGTGTCAAGCCCATCTTCACGGAAGTCATCGTGGCCCCCGGGTTCGAGCCGGAAGCCCTCGAGATCCTGAGCTCCAAGAAGAACCTGCGTGTCCTGCAGCTCCCGGAAGGGTTCGACCGGGACCCGCTGGACTACCGGCAGATCTCCGGCGGTGCCCTCATGCAGATCACCGACCGGGTCCAGGCCGACGGCGACGACCCCGCGAACTGGCAACTGGTGGCCGGTGAGGCCGCGGATGAGGCCACGCTGGCTGACCTGGCCTTTGCCTGGACCGCGCTGCGCCCCGTCAAGTCGAACGCGATCCTGCTGGCACAGGACGGTGCCACGGTGGGCATCGGCATGGGGCAGGTCAACCGTGTGGACTCCTGCCGTCTGGCGATCGAGCGGGCCAACACGCTCGCCGAGGACGGCAAGCTGCGCGCCCAGGGTGCCGTGGCGGCATCGGATGCGTTCTTCCCGTTCGCCGACGGTCTCCAGGTCCTCCTGGAAGCCGGGGTCCGCGCCGTGGTGCAGCCCGGCGGCTCGATTCGCGACGACGAGGTGGTGGCCGCAGCCCAGGAGGCCGGGGTGACGATGTACTTCACGGGAGCCCGCCACTTCTTCCACTGATGCCCATGAGGCTCGTGCAACCGGGGTCCTCGATTCGGGGTCCCCGGCTGCAGGTGTCTCCGCGCTTGGGCGTCAGCCGACCTCGGCCTCCGCTGCCACCGCGTCCGTGAGTGCCGCCCGGAGGTCTGCGGGCCGTGCGCCATGGAGATGGCTGCCGCCCGTGGTCTCGGCGATCTCGGTCAGGGCGTCGTCGTCGTCCTCGGGACCGGAGGTGGTCTCCACGGTGATGATGGCCACCGGGCGGGCGGGGTCCTGTTCCGAGCCCAGGTGCTTGAGCAGTCGATCGAGCGGCACGGACTCGTCCACGTCGTCCTCCCGCCGGCCCTTGCCGGAGGAGGTGGACCCGCGCTCGCCGTCGGAGATGAGGACCACCGCGTTGAGCTGACCGGTCATGTAGTTCTCCTGCTGGTACCTGAACGCGGCCAAGGCACTCTGGTGCAGTTCGGTGTGGCCGTCGGTCTCGGGCTCCCGCGCGGACAGACTGCTGCGGAGGGCCTCACGCTGGGTCGTGGTGATGACGGTTTCGTCCATCCCGCGTGTGGGGACCACCGATTCGTACGCTGCACCATTCGGGCCCAGGTCATCGGCAAAGACCCACAGGCCCATGGAATCCCTGCCGGGGAACGAACCCGCCGCCAGTTCCACGTCGCGGACCGCGTCGTCCCACCGTGACCGGCCGTTGGAGCTCTCGGTACGCATCGATGCCGAGGCGTCCATGACCACCAGGACGTTCATGGGGGTGGCGCTGGTGCGGTACGTCTCGGCGATCGACTCCCAGGTCTCCGGCTCCGGTTTCTGGAACCTGGCCGGGACGGTGGCGGCGTGCCGGTCCGTGGTCTCTCCCTGGGGCGTCCGGTAGTTGGCCGCGGACAGGACGCGTCGCCCGTCGTTGGATTCGAGCCAGCCCCGGATCTCGTCGGCGGCTTCGGGGAGGAACTCCTTGGCGTCGCTGCTCTCGCGCGGAATCACCAGGGGGAAGTCCAGAAAGGCAGTTCCCGACGGCGGGGTCACGGCGGTGAGCCGGTCGCCCCCGGCCTGGGCACGGCTGGTCAGGAAGGCGCGTTCGGAGACCACTGCCCGCGATCCGTTGTCACGCACGTCGGCCAGAAGTTCCGGGGCCAGGAGCACCGGGCTGTCGACTCCCTGGGTGTGGGCGCGCGGCGTCATGGCCCGCAGTGCGCTCTGTTCGGACACGACTCCCGAGTCGACGTCGTGGGCAACGCCTTGCAGGGCCGCAAAAGCACCCGCATCCACCGCAGGGTCACTCATGCGGATCGAGTCGTCCTCAAACACCTCGGTCCAACTGTCGGGGGCATCAACCTGATCCCGACCCACGACGACGGCCGGCGAACTGGCCAGGGACGGTGTGTGGATCACCACCTCGGAGTCGATCGCCGATGCGGGCAACCGGGCGGAGGAATCGGGGATCCACACCTGGTCGCCCAGCTCACCGGCCGCCGCCCGCGTGGCCGTCTGGGAGCTGGACTCCGCCACGATCTCCAACTGGATGCAGCTCTGCCCGTCCACGGGCTTGTCCTTGAGCACCTCGGCCATGGGTTGCTCCGTCACAACGACCACTGGGCGGAGCTCCTGGCACGAGTCGGGTACCGATTCCCGCCCCTCGTCACTCCGGATGACGCTCAGCAGCCCACCCCCGCCGACGGCCACTGAGACTGCGGCCACCAGGGCAGCCCAACGAAGCCCGGTCTTCTTCTTCTCCGCCTCGCGCCGGGCACGGCGGGTCTGCGAATACGGCACTGGGTCGGTTTCCTTCACGGGGGGATGAGGAACGGGACAGGCAGGAGGGGCCACCGGGGGAGTGGCCTCGTCAATCATGCGCCTACATGTACTTTACAAGTGTGACACCGGATGCGTTGGGTGTCGCATTGTGGGCGCATGTGCCGGGACGCCGCGGGGTGCCGGGGACGTCGACCCATGTGGTGGGCAGGGCGCATCCCCGGTGTCCGACACGCGGTGGGCGGAGCCACCCGCGGCCGCGTCCTGGCTTGGACTTGTCGGCCCGTTACGCGAAAATGAACGGGTGAACCAGGACCACAGCAGGCATGACGTAGCCCCCGCCGATCAAGAATCGGCGCCCGCGCAGCCGCGACGTCGTTCTCGCGGGAATGCACCCACGATCTACGACGTGGCAAAACTTGCGGGGGTTGCGCCGTCCACCGTCTCACGCGCGTTCGCCCGGCCGGGCCGGGTCTCCTACGAGACGGCGGAACGCATCCGTGAGGCCGCGGACGAACTCGGGTACCGCGCGCGGACGATCTCCCGTAACGCCGACGGCCGTGCGGGCAGCCAGATGATTGCGCTTGTGGTCACGGACATCTCCAACCCGGCCTTCTTCGACCTGATCCGCGGTGCCGAGGAGGCTGCCGCGGAAGCCGGGTACACGCTGCTGCTGGCCAACTCGCAGGAGTCCGACCGCCGTGAGCGGGAGGCCCTGGAACGCGTCCTGCCACTGGTGGACGGCGTGCTGCTGACCTCGTCGCGCATGTCCGACTCCGCGGTGCGGATGACCGCCAAGCAGAAGCCCACGATCATCATGAACCGTGCGGTTTCCGGTGTGGTGTCCGTGGTCACCGACAACCCCACGGGGACCCGACGCGCGGTGGAACACCTGGCCGCACAGGGTTGCAAGGACATCACCTACGTCGCGGGCCCGGAAGCCTCCTGGGCTGACGGCATGCGCTGGCGGGCCGTGCGGGAAGCCGGCGTGGAGCAACACCTTCGCATCCACCGCATCGGGCCGGCCTCCCCGACGGTCGCGGGTGGCCGCGTAGCCGCCCTGGCCTGGGCAGAGAACCGCACCCCGGCGGTGATCTGCTACAACGACCTGGTGGCCATGGGGTTCGTGCGCACGGTCCACGAACTCGGGCTTTCGGTTCCCGACGACGTCGCCGTGATCGGTTACGACAACATTATGTCGTTGTCCTTCCTGAGCCCCAGCATGTCGACCATCGCCGCGCCCATGCACGCCGTCGGTTCAACCGCGGCCAAGAACCTGGTCGCCATGATCAAGGGCGCGCTGCCGACGTCGAACCGTCCTCTGGTCCTGCCGACCAAACTGGTGGTCCGTCAGTCCAGCGACATCAAGGGCCGGTTCCGGGCCCCCAGCGCGGTCGGCTGAGCCGGACTCACCCGACGCTGTCGTCATTCGGCAACCGGAGGCCGATGTCCGCTCGGATGTCGTCGAACAACCGCGCGCGGAGCGTGGACAGGTCCCACGGGACGAAGGGCGACTGGGTGAGACCCAGGCGGATGCACCGCGTGGCCTCCCGGATCTGCTGGACGTAACCGGCACCGATCGAGCGGATCTCCTCGACCAGCGGTTCTCCGCCCTCCGCCCGCCGTTGCGCGGTCATGAGTTCGATCGTCGGCGGGTTGTTGAGCCGCCCGTCCACGCGGAGCCACCCCTGGGTGCCGGAGAGGGCGATCCCGGTGGTCGGGGCGCGCATCAAGGTGGCCGAAAGCTGCGCCCACCCGTGTTCGCGCTCCAGCTGGACGGCCAGGTCGTCGTCGACCCCCGTGGGCCCCAGATGCCCCACCACGCTGCGCGAACGGATCTCTCCCTGCAAGGCGTCGGACCACAGCAGCGGGTAGACGAGCATGTCCAACGTGACCCCGCCGCCGTCCTCCGGGGCGAAAAGTCTGTGGCCGCGCTCGGGCGGGATGTTGAAGCCGATCGCTCCGGTGACCCCGCGGACCGGTCCGATCGCGCCGTCGGCCACCAGGCCCATGGCGCGCCGGAACCCCGGGGTCATGGCGGTCCAGACAGCCTCCATGAGCAGGACACCCTGTGAAGCGGCCATGCGTGTGAGGTCTTCGACCTCCCGGGCCGTGACGGCCAGGGCTTTTTCGCACAACACGTGCTTGCCTGCCTTGAGCAGCACGGACACGTGGGCGTGGTGGTAACCGTGCGGGCTGGCCACGTAGACGACGTCGACCTCCGGATCGGCGGCGAGGGCCTCGATGCCGGACAGGCCGTCCTTGTCCGCGTAGGCGCGGTGGAAACCGTGCCGATCAGCGAAGTCCCGTGCCCGCTCACTGCTGCGGGAGGACACCGCGACCAACCGTGCGTCCGGCAGGCGGGCGATGTCCGGCACTACGCGCTCGGCGATCGCACCGGGACCGACGACGCCCCACCCGAGCGGTTCGGACGCCGGATCCGTGGGCTCCAGCGGGGAATCCAGGTGCGGGGCGTCGAGCCCGGCCCGGGCGAACGGGGCCAGGTGAATGTCGGACCCGGGCAGGGTGTTCTCACGTGCGAGTTCGTCGGTGGAGGCCATGCCCTCAGAATGACAGACCGGGGCCGGTTCCAGTCCGCTCCGGCGCGGACCGTCGTCATGCAAGGCGCGTCCGAGTCGTCCCTGTTGCCCACTGCGTAGGATCAGGACATGCCCAAAGTCAGTCAGGAGTACCGCGACAACCGACGCCGTGCCGTGGTGGGTGCTGCGACCGACTGCTTTCTGGCGGAGGGTTACCGGGGTGCGTCGATGCACGAGATCATCGCGGCCACGGGGCTGTCCGCGGGCGCGATCTACAACCACTTCCCGCGTGGCAAGTCCGAACTGGTGGCGGCCTGCGCCCAGACCGGGCTGGACCAGGTCTTCGAACTGGCTCAGCGTCGGGTTGCGCAGCCCTTTGACCCGGAGTCCTGGCTGGTGGGTGTGCTCGAGGAACTGGCCGCCCAACCCCGGTTGGCCCGGCTCCTGCTGATCACCTGGGGGGAGGCCGCGGTCGACGACGACGTCAATGCCGCCCTTGGCTCTCACCTGGAGGCACTGCGGAGCCTGGTGGACGAGCAGTTCGCGGGGTGGGCCGTCACGGAACTGGGGCTGAGCCGCCAGGACGCCACGCAATGGGTGGGCATGTTCTCCCAGGCGGTGCTGTCGGTCATCCAAGGGTGGGTGGTCCAGTCCCAGCTCATGCCCGGCTTCACCCACGAGCCCTACCTTGACTACGCACGCACGATCGCCGCCGTCGGGGACTGACACAGCCGGTACTCACGCGATGTCGGCACGATGACCCGACACAACGACGCCAACAAAAGACACCATCACAACGACGCCAACACAACGACGTGGAGGAGAACCCATGGAACCCGTGATTGCAGCGTGGGAGGGCCGTGAGCCTGACATCGCGCCCGATGCCTTCGTCGCCCCGAACGCCACGGTGATCGGTGATGTCCGGATCGGGGCCGGGAGCGGAGTCTTCTACGGCACGGTGATCCGCTCGGACCGCTCGCCCATTTCGCTGGGGGACGGCTCCAATCTGCAGGACAACTGCACCGTGCATTCGGACCCGGAGTTCCCGTGCACGATCGGTAACGGGGTCTCCGTGGGTCATGCCGCCGTCCTGCACGGATGCACGGTGCACGACGACGTCCTGGTCGGCATGTCCGCCACGGTCCTCAACGGCGCGGTCATCGGATCCGGCAGCCTGATCGCGGCGGGCGCCGTCGTACTGGAAGGCACCGAGATCCCTCCGGGATCCCTGGTGGCGGGCGTCCCGGCCAAGGTGCGGCGGGAACTGACGGGAGAGGAACGTGAAAAGGTCACGCTCAACGCCAGCACCTACTTGGAGCTGAGCCGCCAGCACCGGGAACTGGGCGCCTGAGCGTCCCGTCCGATTCAGGTCCGCAGGCTCAGGGGAACCGAACAACGACGACGAAACGGGTCCGCCCCATCCGCACGAGGTGTGCGGACGGGGCGGACCCGTTGATCGTGAGCCAGTACCTGCCGGTCAGCGCCGGCGGATGGATACGGCGATCTTCTGACCACCCTTGAGCACGTACTCCGCGCCGCTCACGTGAATGGTCACGGGTGCTGCCTGTCGGGAGCTGCCCTCGAGTTCCAGGACCTCGTGGTCCATGCACACCCGGATCACCTGGCCGTGGTACAGGACCGTGAAGTTCACGGATTCCAGCTGCCGGGGGAGGTGAGGCGCGAACTCCAGCCAGTCACCGCGCACTCGCAGGCCCGCATAGGCGCGGGTCACGACGTCGATGGATCCGGCCATTGCACCCATGTGGATGCCTTCGCCGGTCGTGCCGCCCTGGGTGTCGTCCATGTCCACCACCAGGGCGTCCTGGAAGGACGCCCAGGAACGGTCCGGTGCCAACCACGCCAGGACGGCCGCGTTGACCACCTTCGACAGGGAGGACCCGTGCGAGGACCGTGCGATGTAGAAGTCCACGGTGCGCTGGACGACGTCGTGGTCGATCTCGTAGCCCATGCGACCCAGTTCTTCGACCAGGCCCTCCGGACCCAGGAGGTAGACCAACATGATGGTGTCGGCCTGCTTGGACAGCTTGTAGTTGTTGGTCATGTCGCCCTCGTTCTCCAGCAGGAGATCCAGGCGGCCGATGTTGCGGTACTTCTTCTTGTAGAAGTCCCAGTCCAGTTCGTCCAGGTCGTCGTACCCGTCGTACTGGGAGATCGTGCCGTCCGAGTTGAAGGCCACGGACAACTTCTGGGACATCTCCAACCACTGGGCGGGCTCGTCGTCGGCGATGCCGAACCGGGCCTGCAGTTCTTCACGCTGGTGGTCGACCATGTCGTTGAAGATGTTGGCAGAGTGGCGGAACAACCATGCCGCCAGGACGTTCGTGTAGGCGTTGTCCTTCAACCCGCCACCGTGCTGGCCGCGGGGGCCGTCGTGGTACTCGTCGGGCCCCATGACGCCGCTGATGTGGTACCGGCCGTCCGCCTCGTCGAACTCCGTCAGGGAGGCGAACAGTCGGGTGATGCCGATGATCAGTTCCGCACCCTGGCCGGAGAGCCAGTCGATGTCACCCGTGGACTCGTAGTAGTGCCAGGCGTTGTAGGCGATGGCCAGACCCACGTGGAACTGCCGCCAGGAGTTGTCCGGGAGCCAGCGCTGCGAGTGGTGGTTGAACAGCTCGGGCGGGGTCTCCTCGCGGCCGTCGGAACCGGACTGCCAGGGGAACGCAGCACCGTTCAGACCGAATTCCTGAGCCCGGTAGTAGGCCATCGGGAGGCGGCGCCACCGGTAGGAGAGCAGCGACCGGCTGACCTGCGGTTCGTGCAGTGAGACCAGCGGGAGGATGTAGACGTCGTCCCAGAAGATGTGGCCGCGGTATCCCTCACCGTGCAACCCGCGTGCGGGGATGCCGGCGTCGCGCAGGGACAGGTGCGGGGCCAGGGTCTGTGCCGTGTGGAAGGCGTGGGTCCGCAGGGCCAGCTGGGTCAGCAGCTCTTCGGGTGCCGCGTCCGGCTGCAACTCGAGGTCGTAGCGGTCCCACAGGCGCTTCCAGGCCAGTTCGTGGCCTTCCAGCAGGCCCTTGAAGCCTCTGGGGCTGCGGTCCAGCTGGGACAGGGCGCCGTTGCGCGGGGAACCGATCGCGGCGTCGCGGCTGGTGACCACGGCGGTCGTGGTGTCGACGACCACCGGCTCGCCCTGGTGCACGCCGATCTGGTGGCGGCGGAATTCGGTGCCACCGGGGCGGATCTCACGTCGGGCACGGATCGCGGCACCGCCGTAGACCTCGGTGCGCTGGGCCGTGGCGATCTGGATCTGAGACTGGTTGGTGGTCACCAGGCTCAGCAGGGTCTCTTCCTCGTCCGGGAGCGTGGTCGACTCGTCCGTGGACAGGTGGTGAGCGTTGAGCTCCTTGTACTCCTTGACGCCGGCATTGGTCACGGCGGGATCAATGCCCGTCCGGACGTGGATGCGGCCGGTGAAGTTCAGGGCCGTGATGGTGGTCTCCTGGGCACCCAGGTGACGCAACCGCAGGGAGACCATGCGCCGCTGGACCACCTGGATCCGGGGGCGTTCCTTGCGTTCCGTCGGATCCCCGTTGAGGTCGGTCAGGATCATGCTTCTGGTCAGAACGCCCGTGCGCAGGTCGAGTTCGGTGCGTTCATCCGAGTACTCCAGGCCGCCTTCAGACAGCCAGGTGCCGCCGGAGACGCGAAGGTCGAGGTGGGTCCAGTTGGGGGCGTTGACCATGGACTCGTGTTCGATGTCGCGGCCGTTGATGTGGCTGACCACGCGGTTGAACACACCGGACAGGTAGTTGCCGGGGTAGTGGATGCCGTCGGCGGAGCGCTCGGAATGCGAACCCCGCACACCCATGTAACCGTTGGACAGGGTCAGCAGGGATTCGCGGCGGGGCTGCACGGAGGGGTCGAAACCGTCGAAGATCAGCTTCCAGGGATCTTCACGCCGGGCTCCGAGGTCCAGTTCGCTCACGTCGTTCAGCACGACGTGAGCGCCGCCGTTGTAGAGCGCCTGGCGGTCTCCGTGCCGGGCGATGCCCACGACCAGGCCGAATCCACCGGCAACTCCGGCTTCCACACCGGCCACGGCGTCTTCGACGACGACGGCCTCGACCGGGTCCACGCCGAGTTCCTTGGCGCACTGCAGGAAGGTGTCCGGAGCGGGCTTGCCGGGCAGGCCCAGCTCCGCAGCGGTGGCGCCGTCGACGATGTGGTCGAACAGGTCCCCGAGCTCGGCCCGGGCCAGCACCGTGGCCGAGTTGCGCGAAGCGGTGACCAACCCGACGGGCACATTGCCCTCACGCAGGCGTTCGATCAGCCGGACCGTTCCGTCGAACACCCGCACGCCCTGGTCCTCCAGGGCGTCGTTGAAGTAGGTGTTCTTGAGGGCCGCCTGGCCCTGGACGGTCCAGGCGCCCGGCTCGTCCTCCGCGGAGCCCTCCGGGAGTGCCGCGTTGCGTGAGGCCAGGAGCGTGCGGATCCCGTCTTCACGACGGCGCCCGTCGACGAAGTCCCGGTAGTCGGTGGCGACGTCGAACTCGGCCCGGTTCACGGGGGAGTCGTCGTCCAGCTGCTCCAGGCGAGAGTCCTGGAGCACCGCGTCGAACAGGGACTTCCAGGCGGAGGCGTGAACCGCGGCCGTGTCCGTGATGACGCCGTCCATGTCGAAGATGACGGCCCCGTAGTTGGTGCGAAGTCCGTCGGAGGGCTTCTCGGGGAGTTCGTCCGCGCGGATCTGCGGGATCGAAGCCGTGTACGGCGCGGAGGGCAGTGCGTTCAACAGGTGCTCCTGATACTTACGAGCCCCGGACCCATGCGGTGTTTCGCGGCACGCAGCCACCCACCACCTGTTGGATCGGGCGCGGCTGTGCGTCGGAATGACGGGGAAGGTCGATGCGGAGGGCATATTTTCCCCGGTTCAGGTGTCGCCACAGATTACATCACGCGCACGGGGGGCTGAGGTAGCCGGGAATCGTCAACTTTTATGGCTGCACGGGTGGGTTTCGGCGGCTCGCGATCAACCAAGGTGGTCAGGCCCTGTTCGCTCTCGTGTAAGCGCCCAAGACACTGCGTTCCGAATTCAGCAGATAGCGCTCCAACTCGAGTGCTCCCGCTTCCGGACCTTCGGCGGTGAATACGGTGAGCACCCTGCGGTTACTGGCCACGAACGGGGCGTGAAGGGCGTGTGGATCGTCAAGCGTGAGGAACACCAGACGTAGTTCGGCGGCGACGTTGCGGTACATGCGCATCAGGCGAGGGCTGTCCGACAGGGCCACGATCCCTTCGTGAAAGGCCATGTTGGCGCTCCCGATGCCGAGCCAGTCCTCAGCGGCCAAGTGCGTTTCGGCGAGGTGGAGGGCGTCCGTCATGTGCTGCACAGCCGGGTGCTCGGGTCGCGACTCGCGCATGGTGGTGCATTCCACCGTGCGTCGGCACCGATAGATGTCCACGACGTCAGCCATCGACGGCGCGGACACGGACACGCCGCGATGTGGGACGTGGGTCAGCAGGCCCTGTTCGGCCAAGGCTCGGTACGTCTCTCGGAGGGTGTTGCGTGAGACCTCGAACTGGTTGGAGAGGGCCGATTCCGACAGGCGAGATCCGGGCATGAACTCGCCGTCGATGATCCGCTGGCGCAAGAGGTCAGCCAGGGCGTCGCTGTGTGTCACATTCCGGACTCTACCGAGCCGCCCGGGCGTCGTGGCGGCCTGACGTCGCCTCCCGTAGCAGGAGGGGCAGTTGGGTGAAGCGCACCCTTGACGGTCACTTTGGATTGTTGAACAATGCGGATCAGATCGTTCTATGGTGTAGATCACATTTGCGGTGTTCCCGGAAGGATGTCCGACATGGCTGGTTCGAGAACCGAGGTCCCCGACGGTATGGACGAACGCCGTTCGTCGGAGCTCGGGAAACGGGTTTCACGCGGAGCCGTGATCGGTGCCGTCTTCTTGATGGCCACGTCGGCCATCGGCCCCGGATTCATCACTCAGACCGCAACCTTCACGGCCGGCATGGGGGCCGCGTTCGCCTTCGCCATCCTCGCTTCGGTGCTGATCGACGTCGCGGTTCAGTTGAACGTCTGGCGAATGATCACCTCCTCGGGGCGCCGTGCGGGTGACCTTGCCAACCGCGCCATTCCGTTCTCGGGGCACTTCATCGCCGTGCTGGTGGTGATGGGCGGCTTGGCGTTCAACATCGGCAACATTGCCGGGGGCGGTCTGGGACTGAATGCGCTGCTCGGGATCGACCCCAAGGTCGGTGGCCTGCTGACGGGCCTGTTGGCGATCGTGTTGTTCCTGATCAAGAAGGCCGGCCGCGTCATGGACGTGGTGTTGGTGGTTCTGGGCGTCGGCATGATCGTCATGACGGTGGTCGTCGCCGTCGTGTCCCAACCTCCCGTGGGGGAAGCGTTGAAGCAGACGATCGTTCCTGATCAGCTGAATTTCGCGACGATCACCACCATCGTGGGCGGCACGGTCGGCGGGTACATCACCTACGCCGGGGCCCACAGGTATCTCGACTCGGGTCTGGTGGGCCCCAGACATTCCCGCACGGTCATGCGCTCCGCCACCAACGGGATCGTGGTGACTGCGATCATGCGGTACGTGCTCTTCCTGGCGGTCCTGGGGGTTGTCGCATCCGGGGTCGCACTGGACGTCTCGGGTCAGGCGGCGAACCCTGCCGGGCAGGCCTTCGGCGCCGTCCTGGGCCAGGCCGGGATACGGATCTTCGGTGCAATCTTCTGGGCCGCCGCTCTGAGCTCCGTGATCGGAGCCGCCTACACCTCGGCCACCTTCCTGTCGACGTTCAGCCGGAAGGTCTCCGGGGGGTGGGCCCTGCAACTGGCCACGGTCGGATTCATCGCCGTCTCCCTGGCGGTCTACCTGGTCATCGGCACGGCGCCGGCTGCGCTGTTGGTGTTCGTCGGAGGGTTCAACGGTTTGATCCTCCCGGTGGGTCTCACGGTGTTCATGTACATCGGGTGGTTCCGCCCCGACCTGCTGGGGGTGGACCGTTATCCGAGGTGGCTGCTGATTCCCGGGACACTGGTGACGGCGCTCACCTGGTACATGGGTAGCGTGTCGGTCGGACCGATCTTCGACTTCCTGAGCACGAGCGGATGACCTGGGGGAACTCATGACCAGCATTGATCTGAACTCCGATCTGGGCGAGAACACGCACGACCGAGTGGTCAGCGACGACGAATCCATGCTCGCGATCGTGACGAGCGCGAACACGTCCTGTGGCTTCCATGCCGGCAGCCCCGAAGGGATCCGGCGAACGGTCGCAGCCGCGATTGATCGCGGTGTGAGCATCGGGGCCCATCCGAGTTATTGGGACTACGAGAACTTCGGGCGAACCGCGGTCGACGTCGACTCCGCCACGTTGCAGGCGCACGTCGAGTACCAACTGGGTGCGTTGAGCGGGCTCACCTCTGCGCTGGGCAGCCGCGTCACTTACGTCAAGCCCCACGGTGCCCTGTACAACGCCATTGCCCACGACGAGCGCCAGGCCAGGGATGTGGTGGCGGCCATCAAGTCGATCGACCCGGGCCTGGTCCTGCTGGGACTGGCTGGTGGCGTCGTGTTGCGAGTGGCCCAACGTGCCGGCCTGCAGGTGGCGGCCGAGGCATTTGCGGATCGGGCCTACCAGTCCGACGGGCAGTTGGTTTCCCGTTCACTGCCGGGTGCGGTTCTGAACGACCCGGAAGATGTGGCCACCAGGATGCTCCGCCTGGTCGAGCACGGCGTGATCCGGTCGATTGACGGTCGGGACGTCCGCGTGGAGGCGCAGTCCATCTGTGTGCACGGCGACAGCCCCGGGTCTGTGGCCATGGCTGCCGAGACGCGGCGAGTCCTGGAATCGGCCGGAGTCACCATCGCACCTTTTGCGGGGGTCTGATGCGTTTCCTACGGGCCTCGGACACAGCCCTGCTGGTCGAGGTCGAGGATCCGATGGAGGTGACGCGTCTGGGTGCCGCCTGGTCCGAGGTCCCCGGGGTCACGGAGCTGATCCCCGGAGCACAGACGGTGTTGGTGCGCTTCGACCCGTCGCGGATCAGCGCCGCTCAGCTGGTGGACGCCCTCTCGACCGCCCGAACCGGAGCGCATTCCTCGGTCGCCGGTCCCGAGGTCAGCATCCCCGTGCGGTACGACGGCGAAGACCTCGACGAGGTTGCGGATCTGCTGTCCGTCTCCGTGGACACCCTCATCGAGCGTCATCTGAACGCGCAGTGGCGTGTGGCCTTCTGCGGATTCGCCCCCGGGTTCGGGTACGCAACCTGTACTGACCCATTGTTCGACGTTCCTCGCCGTTCCTCCCCGAGAACGCGCGTTCCCGCCGGCGCCGTCGGCTTGGCCGGGCCCTTCACGAGTGTCTATCCGCGCGACAGCCCCGGTGGGTGGCAGTTGATCGGTCACACCGACGCCGTGATGTGGGACATCGACCGCGACCCGCCGGCATTGGTTGCACCGGGCACGGTCATCACGTTCGAGCAGCAACGCCCCGTCGCCGTCGTGACCAGTACACCGAATACCTCTGGACGAACGGGTGAGCTCTTCGACGGGTTGGAGGACGATCCGGTTGCTTCCGAGGTCGGTGGCCCGGCCTCGGGGTCCGGTCCAGAGGTGACGGTACGGGAGACCTGGCGGCCCGATCCCGTCCTGGCGTCACTGCGCGTCATCCACCCCGGAATACGGACCCTGATCCAGGACGGGGGACGCCCCGGTCAAGCTGCCGTGGGGGTCTCGGGTGCCGGTGCGGCCGACCGTACCGCGCTGTCCCAGGCCAACAGGGCAGTGGGAAACCTCCCAACCGCGGCGGTCCTCGAATGCACGGGGGCGGTGCACATGGAATACCGCGGCCTTCCCGGCGTGGCTGCCGTGGCAGGCGCCCAGGGGACCGGCGAACTCGTTTCATCCGATGGCACGGTCCGACCGATCCTCCAAGGAGTGCCCTTCGCGATCGACGACGGAGACGAACTGTCCTTGAGTCACCCCACGCACGGACTGCGCTATGTCATCGCGGTGAGGGGCGGTCTGCTCGCGCGTCCAGCTCTGGGCAGTGTCTCGTCGGACACGCTGGCTGGGCTCGGGCCGGGGCCGCTCGAGGCAGGGGACTGCGTCGTGGTCGGGGATCCTCGGCACGCCCCGGCCGTCGTCGAACCGCTGGGCATCACTCGAGACCTGCCACGTTCAGGGGAGACCGTGGACGTGATGATCACCCTGGGGCCGCGTGACGATTGGTTCACGCCCGAGGCCGTGGCAGCCCTCACGGCTCAGGAATGGCTGGTCGGCACCAGGTCGGATCGGGTGGGACTGCGACTTGAGGGAGCCGTTCCGCTCGACAGGCGGATCGAGGGCGAGTTGCCGAGCGAAGGCACGGTCACGGGGGCGATCCAGGTGCCGCCGGACGGGCAGCCCGTGCTGTTCCTTCCCGATCACCCTTTGACGGGCGGCTATCCGGTCATCGGCGCGGTGGTCGCGGAACACCTTGACCTGGTGGGGCAGCTGCCACCGGGGGCCCGTATCCGGTTCCGGCTCCGGCCGGAGGAAAACTTTGGAGGCTGATCATGAAGAAGATCCTGATCGCCAATCGCGGCGAGATCGCGGTTCGCGTGATCCGGGCCTGTGCGGAAGCGGGGTACACGTCCGTGGCCGTCTACGCCGACCAGGACGTCGACGCCCTGCACGTGCGGATGGCCGATGAGGCCTACGGACTGGGTGGCACCACGGCGGCCGAGACCTACGTGTCTGTTCCCTCGCTGCTCGACGTCGCTCGCAGGTGCGGCGCGGATTCGGTTCACCCCGGCTACGGTTTCCTGTCCGAGGACGCCGAGTTCGCTCGGGCCGTGGAAGAGGCCGGACTGGTATGGATCGGTCCCGGCCCGGAAACGATCGAGGCCCTAGGGGACAAGATGACGGCCCGCGGGATCGCGCGGAGCGTGGGTGCGCCATTGGCTCCGGGAACCGACCGCCCGATCGAAGACGCTGAACAGGCGATGGCCTTTGTCGAAGAACACGGGCTTCCCGTGGTCATCAAGGCCTCCCACGGTGGCGGAGGACGGGGACTGAAGGTCGTCCGCTCGGTGGACGAAGTGGCCGCCGCCTTCGAATCGGCGACCAGGGAAGCCACAGCCGCGTTCGGACGGGGGGAGTGTTTCGTCGAGCGTTTCCTCGAGAGGCCACGCCACGTGGAGGTCCAGATCCTCGGTGACGGGGACGGCGGCGTCGTTGTGGTGGGGGACAGGGACTGCTCCGTCCAGCGGCGCAATCAGAAGCTCATCGAAGAAGCCCCCGCCCCGGGGCTGACCCGGGCTCAGCGACGTGAACTACACGAGTCCGCGCGTCGCATCTGTGAGCATGTGCGGTATCGAGGAGCGGGAACCGTGGAGTACCTGCTGGCCGAGGACGGGACGCTGTCCTTCCTGGAAGTCAATACACGGTTGCAGGTCGAGCACCCCGTCACGGAGGCGGTCACGGGTACGGATCTGGTCCGAGAGCAGTTGCGCATCGCGGAAGGTCACGCGCCGTCCTTCTCGGACACCCCGGAACCCGTGGGGCATGCGTTCGAATTCCGCATCAACGCGGAGGACCCGGGGCGGGGCTTCCTGCCCAGTCCCGGCAGGGTGAATACCCTGCGTGTCCCCGGGGGACCGGGCGTGCGGTGGGATTCCGGGGTCGAGGCCGGGGACACCGTCCAGCCGGCGTTCGACTCCCTCATGGCAAAGCTGATCGTGCACGACGAGTCACGGGACGCCGCACTGGCCAGGGCGCGGCGTGCGCTGGCGGAACTCGTGATCGACGGGCCGGCCACGGTCGTCCCCTTCGCACGGTCGGTTCTGGACGCTCCGGAGTTCGGTTCTGACGATCTCAGTGTTCACACGCAGTGGATCGAGACGACGTACCTGTCGCGGGTGCAGCCCCAGATGCGACCGCATCCCGTCGTCAACCCCGGCCTGCGCCGGGTCCCGGTGGAGATCGACGGGAAGAGGGTCGTTCTGGGGCTCCCGGGGGAGTTGACCGCAGGCTTCAACGGTGCTGCTGGAGTTGCACCTGCGGAGCCGGAACCGGAACCCTCCGCCCTACGGGCGCAGTCACCCGGGACCCTGGTCCGATGGTTGGTCGACGACGGCGTTGAGGTCACGCAGGGGCAGGCCGTAGCCGTACTGGACGCCATGAAGACCGAGGCGCAAGTCCTGGCCCACCGATCCGGAACACTTCGTCACGGTGCAGACATCGGGGCGGTGGTCGGCGTCGACGACGTGTTGGCGAGCATCGAGACCTGACGGGGCGTCCTACAATGGGCGAGGCCGTCTTGACCGACCGATCGGCAGTTGCACGATCCGTGGCTGCCCCAAGGCTGAGAATCTCCGACGTCGCATCGGAGCCCAGGAGGAATCGCATGAGCCCCACGCCGTCCGCCGATGTCACCAACCTGCCGCTGTCAGAAGTCGATCCGGAGGTCGCTGCGGCGATCGGTGCGGAGGTCGGCCGTCAGCGCGGAACCCTGGAAATGATTGCCTCCGAGAACTTTGCCCCCCGCGCGGTCCTCGAAGCCCAGGGTTCGGTGCTCACTAACAAGTACGCGGAGGGCTACCCGGGTCGCCGGTACTACGGCGGGTGTGAGCACGTCGACGTCGTGGAGAACCTGGCCCGGGACCGCGCCACCGAACTCTTCGGGGCCTTCCACGCCAACGTCCAGCCGCACTCCGGCGCCCAGGCCAACAGCGCCGTGATGACCGCTCTGATGGAACCCGGCGACACCCTCATGGGTCTGTCCCTGGCCCACGGCGGGCACCTGACGCACGGGATGAAGCTCAACATCTCCGGCAAGCTCTACAACATCGCCGCGTACGAGGTCGATCCCCAGACTCACCGACTGAACATGGATCAGGTCCGCCAGGTGGCCCTCGAGAACCAGCCCAAGGTGATCGTGGCCGGTTGGTCCGCGTACTCCCGCCAGCTGGACTTCGAGGCCTTCCGCTCGATCGCGGACGAGGTCGGCGCCAAGCTGTGGGTGGACATGGCACACTTCGCGGGCCTGGTGGCCGCGGGCCTGCACCCGAACCCCGTGCCGCACTCCGACGTCGTCTCCTCGACCGTGCACAAGACCCTGGCGGGCCCTCGCTCGGGCGTGATCCTGTGCACGGAGGAGTGGAAGAAGAAGATCGACTCCAACGTGTTCCCGGGGCACCAGGGTGGCCCGCTCATGCACGCCATCGCCGGCAAGGCAGTGGCGTTCAAGATCGCGGGCAGCCCGGAGTTCAAGCAGCGCCAGGAACGCACGATCGAAGGCGCCAAGATCATCGCCGACCGCCTGACCTCCCCGGACGTCACCGAGGCGGGCGTCTCCGTGCTCACCGGCGGCACCGACGTCCACCTGGTCCTGGTCGACCTGCGCAACTCCGAACTCGACGGCAAGCAGGCGGAGGACCTGCTCCACGAGGTCGGCATCACCGTCAACCGCAACGCCGTCCCGTTCGACCCGCGGCCCCCGATGGTGACCTCCGGACTGCGGATCGGCACCCCCGCCCTGGCCACCCGCGGATTCGGCGCCAAGGAATTCGAGGAGGTGGCGGACATCATCGCCACCGCGCTCAAGCCCCAGCCCGACGTCGCAGCGCTGCGCGCCCGCGTCGACAAGCTCGCCAAGGACTTCCCGCTCTACAGCGGCCTCGAGGAGTGGTGATGACGGCAGCTGTTCTCGACGGACGGGCCACGGCGGCCGCCATCAAGTCCGAACTCCAAGAACGCGTCGCCGCACTCACGACGCAAGGGCAGGTGCCGGGTCTCGGGACGGTGCTGGTCGGCGACGACCCCGCCTCCCATTCCTACGTGGGCGGCAAGCACAAGGACTGCGCCGAGGTGGGCATCAACTCCATCCGGCGCGACCTTCCGGGAGACATCTCCCAGGAGGACCTGGAAGCGGAGATCGACGCGTTGAACGCCGATCCGGCCTGCACCGGCTACATCGTGCAACTGCCACTGCCGGATCACATCGACACCAACCGGATCCTCGAGCGCATCGACCCGGACAAGGACGCGGACGGGCTGCACCCCACCAACCTGGGCAAGCTGGTGCTCAACGTCAACGAGCCCATGGACTCGCCGCTGCCGTGCACCCCGCACGGCATCGTGGAGCTGCTGCTGCGTCACGACGTCGACCTCAAGGGAAAGCACGTCCTGGTGATCGGCCGCGGGGTCACGGTCGGGCGACCGATCGGCCTGCTGCTGACCCGCAAGGCCATCAACGCCACCGTGACCCTGGCCCACACCGGAACCCGGAACCTGCCGGAGTTGCTGGCCGTGGCCGACGTCGTGGTGGCGGCAGCGGGACAGCCGCACATGATCAGCGCGGATCAGATCAAGGACGGCGCCGTCCTCCTGGACGTGGGAGTTTCACGTGTGGAGGACCCGGAGACCGGCAAGAAAAAGCTGACGGGCGACATCTCACCCGAGGCGGCCGAACGCGCGGCGTGGATGTCGCCCAACCCCGGCGGGGTGGGCCCGATGACCCGCGCGATGCTGCTGGTCAACGTGGTCGAAGCCGCCGAGCGCGCCGTGGCCTCGGGACAGCACTAGGCCGGGCGAATCGCCCGGAAGAGGGCCGAGAGACCGTCGAGGGGCAGGGCAGCGTCCCTGCCCCTCGTGTTTCCGCGCTCGGGCCTCGGATCGCCGGGCCTGTTGCGCCCAGGGCGATCCGACGCCGCCGATTTCCACGCTTCAGACGACGTACGGGAGAATGTGCCGCATGCAGCAGATCGGATCCACTCGCAATGCCCCCACCGGGGCGCACCCCGCCGCCTCCAGCAAGGCATCCCTTTGGATCACGCTGATCGGCATGACGGCGCTGCTGGTGATCTTCGTCGTCGCACTCCTTCAGGCCGCCAACGAGAACTCCGTCCTGGGCTGGATCCTCGCGGCGATCGCCCTCGGGTGGCTGCTCATCGCGTGTTTCGTGCTCTGGATGGTGCGCAAGGCGGCCAAGTTCGGAGCACGGCAGTTCGAACACGCCCAGCAGGAGGCGGACCGGAGGTTCGGCCGCGCCCCCATGGCCGCGACGACGGCGGCCCCTGCCGCCGACCGGTCGATCCTGGACCAGAAACTCGAACATTCCTTCCAAATCATCATGGTTCAGGCGCGGGTCATCGCCGCGAACCTCCCTGCGCAGGACGGATCCACCGCCGGTGACCGTGAACAGGTCGACCGCGCACTGGACACCATTGCCGTGACCGCATCGAACGGAATGGGCATGGTCAAGGACGCCGGTGAACCCCTCACCGGCGAAGTCGTCGACGACGACACAGACCGCGCCTGACCTGGACCCGAGAGGAACCCGACCATGAACCAGCAGTCCACCGACGCGACCCGTGAGGGCGTACTGCGCGTCGCCACCGTGAACGTCAACGGCATCCGGGCAGCCTACAAACGGGGGATGGCCGACTGGCTGGAGGGGCGTGACATCGATGTTCTATGCCTCCAGGAGGTCCGTGCGCCAGACAAGGTGGCCAAGGACCTCCTGGGTGAGGACCGTTGGGAGATCCACCACCACGAGGCCGAGGCAAAGGGGCGTGCTGGCGTGCTCACGGCCGTGCGACGTGACGCCCACGGTGGCACGTTGCTTCCCGTAGAGCGTCGGGTCGGGCTGGCCGAGGGCACCAACGACTCCGGTCGCTGGATCGAGGACGACATCGCCCTGCCGGACGGGTCGAAGCTGACGATCGTGTCGACCTACGTGCACTCGGGAGAGGTCGACACCCCACGCCAGGTGGACAAGTACGCCTTCCTGGACGCCATGACGCGTCGGCTGCCGGACTTGGTGGAGCATGCCGACCACGCGCTGATCGTCGGAGACCTCAACGTGGGCCACACCGAACTGGACATCAAGAACTGGAAGGGCAACGTCAAGAACGCGGGGTTCCTGCCGGAGGAACGGGCCTACTTCGACCGGTACTTCGGTGAGTTGGGCTTCGTGGACGTCGCGCGTTCCCTGGCCGGCGAGGTACCGGGGCCCTACACCTGGTGGTCCTACCGCGGCCAGGCCTTCGACAACGACGCCGGGTGGCGGATCGATTACCACATGGCCACTCCCGCGCTGGCAGGCAAGGCCGCGACCGCCGTCGTTGACCGGGCGGCCAGCTACGACACCCGATTCTCCGACCACGCCCCGTTGGTCGTCGACTATCGCCTGTAGTAGCGGGACTCCACCCGTGAACCGGGGTGCGTGCCCCGCCCGTAATTGATCGAGGAAGAAGAAGCTCATCGTGACCGTCCCCTCCGAACGTCCCACCGGAACCCCACAGGACGCGGCAGACAACCCCGCCCGGATCAGCACGACCGCCACGCCCGCGGGGCGACCTCGCGTGCTGTCGGGAGTTCAGCCTTCGGCCGACTCCCTCCACCTGGGCAACTACGTGGGGGCGCTGCGCAACTGGGTCCGGATGCAGGACGAGAACGACTGCATCTTCTTCATTGCGGACATGCACTCGATCACCGTCCCCCAGGGCCCGGCGGAGCTGGTGAACCGGACCCGGGTGACCGCAGCCCAGTACATTGCGGCGGGCATCGACCCCGAACGCTCCACCATGCTGGTGCAGTCCCACGTCCCCGAACACGCGCAGCTGGCCTGGGTGCTCAACTGCATCACCGGGTACGGGGAGGCCGCCCGCATGACCCAGTTCAAGGACAAGTCGGCCAAGCAGGGCAACGACGCCACGACGGTCGGGCTGTTCACCTATCCCGTGCTCATGGCCGCCGACATCCTGGTGTATCAGAGCAACTTGGTACCGGTGGGGGAAGACCAGCGGCAACACCTCGAACTGACGCGCAACCTGGCGCAGCGGTTCAACACGCGCTTCGGCGAAACCTTCACGGTCCCCGAGCCCAAGATCATGCGGGAAACGGCCAAGATCTATGACCTTCAGCGGCCCACCGCCAAGATGTCCAAGTCCGCGGATTCCGGCAATGGTCTGATCCGGTTGCTGGACCCCGCCAAGAAGAACGCCAAGAAGATCAAGTCCGCCGTGACCGACGACGGCACGGAGATCCGGTTCGACCGAGGCGAGAAGCCCGGGATCGCCAATCTGCTCACGATCTACTCCGCCATGACGGACCGGCCGGTGGCCGAGATCGTCGCCGAGTACGAAGGCAAGATGTACGGCCACCTCAAGGTCGGCTTGGCCGAGGTGGTCAACGAGGCGCTGGACCCCATCCAGAAGCGAGCCCAGGAGCTGCTGGACGACCCCGCGGAACTGGACCGGATCCTGGCCCGCGGGGCCGAGAAAGGCCGGGAGATCGCCGCCGCCACCCTTGCCGAAGTCCACGAGAAGGTCGGCTTCCTGCCGCCGCAGGCCTGAGCGCCGACCGTACCGATCACCGTGGCGCCCTCGACTGCAACTTCTTCACACCCCGGAAGGTCGGAGACCTCGGGGCAGCCCAGCGACGCCGAGAGGGCTCCGGTCCTCGAAGCCCCCAAGGTCATGCCCTCCGCAGTGGACAAGGCCGGGCTGCAGCGGGAACTACGTCGTCAGATCTCGATCATCAGGGCGCAGCGAAAAGGCGGTGCCGGGTTCCTCAAGGTGACTTTCCAAGCGCTGAACCTGGCTCTGACCTGGATCTGGACGCTGGTCCCGGGTCGCCTGGTGATGCACTACTTCTTCCACGGTGGGCCTCTCATGGCGGCCGGTCTGTCCTACAACATGCTTTTCGCCTCGACCGCCATGCTGGTGATCGGTGCGTCGATCGGCGGCAGCGTACTGGGCAACGACTCCGAACTGCGTCGGCTCGTCGTGGAAGCCGTGCACGAAACGGTCCCCGGGTTGATCAACACCGGGGGAGGCGGCATCATCCCCGTTTCGGCCCTGGCCAACCCGCAACCCTTCACCGTGACAACCATCGTCGCCTCGGCCGTGCTGGCTTTCACGGCGTGGCGTTGGGCGGCGGGAATCCGCTTGGCCTGCCGCCGCATGTTCGAGGTGCCACCGACCCGGGGTGCTCCGATCGCAGCCATACCGCGGGATGTGTTCGGTCTGGTGCTGCTGGTTCTGACGCTGGCCATCTCGCTGGTCATGAATGCCGAGGCGGCCGGTGCGCTGCGACTGCTGGAAGGAGCCACGGAGGACATCGGGTGGCTGAGCGCGTTGATCGACTTCCTGGGCGGTGACTTCGCCTACGGCGCGGCCACGTTCGTGGGAGTTCTGGCCGACGCCTTGATGCTGTATTTGATGATCCGCGTGGTCGCCCAGCTGCGGCCCGGCCGGTGGTCGATGTTCTGCTCGCTGTTCCTCGGGGTCACGGGCAACCTGGCATTGCGTGAGCTAGGGGGCACCCTGATCCAGACCATGGCGGCCAATCCGTACCTGTTCTCGGTGGGCCTGATCGTGGGTGTGCTGTTCTGGTTCTACTTCTTCAGTCAGATTGTCTTGCTGTCCGCCGCCTTCGGCGCCCTGGTCCAGGCTGATACCCACGGTGGTCACGCCCAGCCGACGGGGGAGGACCGGGCGGTCACGCCCATTCACGCTGATCTCCTGGACCACGTGCGCTCGCAGGAACGCGCTCTATGACACACCGCGCCAGGCGCTTGGGCACCGGGGGCTAGGGCGATCCAGGGTTCAGGGCGGTAAGTGGTCGGTCCTGTGTACGACGAAGGGGCCGGTGGGGTCCTGAACCGGCACTTGGTTCAGGACCCCACCGGCCCCTCAAAGCTCCCGTGCCACTATCGGCCACGATCGGCACGGGCAAGGATCACATCGAGCGGGTCAGGGCAGCCTTCTTGACCTCGGCGATGGCCTTGGTGATCTCGATGCCGCGCGGGCAGGCCTCGGTGCAGTTGAAGGTCGTGCGGCAGCGCCACACGCCCTCCTTGTCGTTGAGGATCTCCAGGCGCATGTCACCCGCCTGATCACGCGAATCGAAGATGAACCGGTGGGCGTTGACGATCGCGGCCGGGCCGAAGTACTGGCCGTCGGTCCAGAACACCGGGCAGGAGGAGGTGCAGGCAGCACACAGAATGCACTTGGTGGTGTCGTCGAACCGCGCGCGGTCCTCCTGCGACTGGTAGCGCTCACGCTCGGGTTCGTTGTCCACGTTGACCAGGAACGGCATGATCTCGCGGTAGGACTGGAAGAAGGGCTCCATGTCCACGATCAGGTCCTTCTCGCAGGGCAAGCCCTTGATCGGCTCGATCGTCAGCGGCTTGGACAGATCAAGGTCCTTGAGCAGGACCTTGCAGGCCAGGCGGTTGCGGCCGTTGATGCGCATGGCATCCGAGCCGCAGACGCCGTGGGCGCACGAACGACGGAAGGACAGCGACCCGTCCAGTTCCCACTTGATCTTGTGCAGGCAGTCGAGCACGCGGTCCGTGCCGTACATGGTCAGCTTGAACTCGTCCCAGCGGGCCTCTTCCGAGACCTCGGGGTTGTACCGGCGGACCCGCACGGTGACGTCGAACGACGGGATGGCCCCGGCCTGGGTGTTCTCTTCGGTCTTGTCAGTGGTAGCGGTCGACATCAGTACTTACGCTCCATCGGCTCGTAATGGGTGAAGATGACGGGCTTGGTCTCCTGCCGGATCCCGGCGGTCTCCGAGGCCGGATCGTGGTAGACCATCGAGTGCACCATGAAGTTCTCGTCGTCGCGCTTGGGGAAGTCCTCACGCGCGTGCCCGCCGCGGGACTCCTGCCGGTGCAAAGCCGCCACGGACATGACCTTGGCCAGCTCCAGCAGGAAGCCGAGTTCAACGGCTTCGAGCAGGTCCAGGTTGTAGCGCTTGCCGTGGTCCTGGATCGCGATGTTGGCGTAGCGCGCCTCCAGAGCGGCGATGTCCGAGAGTGCCTTGTTGATGGACTCCTCGGTGCGGAACACCTGCATGTTGAGGTCCATGGTGTCCTGCAGGTCCTTGCGGATCGCACCCACCTTCTCGGAGCCCTCGGCCGAGAGCGCGTTGTTCAACAGCGCTTCCGTGGCCTCCATGGCGTCGTCGGGAATCGGGAGGAACTCCGCCCCCTGGGCGTACTCGGCGGCGTAGATACCGGCGCGCTTGCCGAACACGTTGATGTCCAGCAGGGAGTTGGTGCCCAGGCGGTTGGAGCCGTGCACGGACACGCACGCGACCTCACCCGCGGCGTAGAGGCCCGGGATGGTCTTCTCGGAGTTCTCGAACACCTCGCCCTTGATGTCGGTGGGGATGCCACCCATCGTGTAGTGCGCGGTGGGGAAAACCGGAACGGGCTCGGTGTAGGGCTCCACACCCAGGTAGGTGCGCGCGAACTCGGTGATGTCCGGGAGCTTGGCGTCGATGTGCGCGGGCTCCAGGTGCGTGAGGTCCAGCAGCACGTAGTCCTTGTTGGGGCCGCAACCGCGCCCCTCGCGCACCTCGTTGGCCATGGAACGCGCAACGATGTCACGCGGGGCCAAGTCCTTGATGGTCGGTGCGTAGCGCTCCATGAAGCGCTCACCCTCCGAGTTGCGCAGGATCCCGCCCTCACCGCGAGCGGCTTCCGAGACCAGGATGCCCAGGCCGGCCAGCCCGGTCGGGTGGAACTGGACGAATTCCATGTCTTCGAGCGGCAGCCCGTTGCGGAAAGCGATGGCCATGCCGTCACCGGTCAGGGTGTGGGCGTTCGACGTCGTCTTGAAGACCTTGCCGTTGCCGCCGGTGGCGAAGACCACCGACTTGGCCTGGAACACGTGCAGCTCGCCGGTGGCCAGTTCGTAGGCGACGACGCCGGCGGGGCGGCGACCCTCCGGGGTGTCCACGAGCACCAGGTCAAAGACGTAGAACTCGTTGTAGAACTCGACGTTGTGCTTGATGCAGGCCTGGTACAGGGTCTGCAGAATCATGTGCCCGGTGCGATCCGCGGCGTAGCAGGCGCGGCGGACCGGCGACTTGCCGTGGTCGCGGGTGTGACCGCCGAAGCGACGCTGGTCGATCTTGCCTTCGGGCGTACGGTTGAACGGCAGGCCCATCTTCTCGAGGTCGAGAACGGCCTCGATGGCTTCCTTGGCCATGACCTCGGCGGCGTCCTGATCGACCAGGTAGTCACCACCCTTGATGGTGTCGAACGTGTGCCACTCCCAGCTGTCTTCCTCGACATTGGCGAGTGCTGCACACATGCCGCCCTGGGCGGCACCCGTGTGGGAACGGGTGGGGTAGAGCTTGGTCAACACGGCGGTGCGGGCGCGCTGACCGGATTCGATGGCGGCACGCATACCGGCGCCACCGGCTCCTACGATGACCACATCGTATTTGTGAACCTGCATTCTGAAATGTTCTTTCTTCTCGAGATTCAGTGGGCGCGCACCGGCCGAGAGGCTCAGGTCAGCGCCCGTTCAATGCTGAAGTGACCGGTGCCGGGCTCAGGGAGCCGGGCAGAAGGACGCGAGCAGTTCGGGGTCGGCGCCGGTCGGGCAGGGCTCGAAGGTGAAGATGACCAGCGTGCCCAGCAGGATCACGAAGGCGGTGGCAAGGAACAGCGCGAGCTTCAACCAGAAGCGGGCACCGTCGCGCTCGGCGTAGTCGTCGATGATCGTGCGCATGCCGTTCGCGCCGTGCAGCATGGCCAGCCACAGCAGGGCGAGATCCCAGACCTGCCAGAACGGGTTGGCCCACTTGCCACCGACGAAGCCGAAGTCGATGGCGTGCACGCCGCCTTCGGGGACGATCAGGTTGGCGATCAGGTGACCGAAGACCAGGACCAGCAGCAGGATCCCGGACAGACGCATGTAGAGCCAGGCCAGCATCTCGAACTTGCTGCGCCCGGATCCGGAGCGGTTGTACTTGACGCCGTTGACCACGCGGTCATTGCTGCGAGGAACGGCAATTTGAGGCTTCAGCGGAGTGCTCATTCTTAGGTATTCCTCGCGATCAGTGCATGAAGGCGTTCATCAGGTGACGGACCAGGAAGGGCACCATCACCACGACCCAGGCCACGATCACACCCCAGAACATCTGCTTCTGGTACTTGGCTCCCGAGGACCAGAAGTCGATCAGGATGATTCGGATGCCGTTGAAGGCGTGGTAGACGATGCCCGCCACCAGGCCGGCCTCACCCAGCGCCATGACGGGGTTCTTGTACGTCTCCATGACGGCGTTGTACGCCTCCGGGTCCACCCGCACCATGGCGGTGTCCAGGACGTGGACCAGAAGGAAAAAGAAAATGCCCACACCGCTGATGCGGTGCGCGACCCAGGACCACATTCCGTACTCGCCCCGGTAAAGGGTTCCGGATTTTGGCCCAGACTGGGTCTCCGTGGTTGTCGCGGCCACGATTGATACCTCCCTGTATCACCTGCGGGTGCCTTCGCTCGCCTCGGCGTGTTGATCTGCGTGCTGTGCACCCTTGCGGGAGTCTGTGACTCACCTCAAGATTCTCCAGCGAACTCGGGGTCACCTTATCAGCCTGGCGAGGGCGGAAGCGCCACTTGGCGACAAGGTGTCAGCCACCGGTAGTCGTATTCCGGATGTGACAAGCGCGGTAGCTCTGTCCACCGTTCGGCCGATCTTGCGTGCCGCGCGTCTCCTGCGCCCAGGGCCCGGGGAGACGACGGGTTAGGATCGCGATCGTGACCCAACCTCTTGAGCACTTCTACCCCTTCATTCCGGCCGGCGGTGTCGGTTCCCGGCTCTGGCCGCTGTCCAGGGCGGATGCACCGAAGTTCCTGCTGGATCTCACCGGCTCCGGTTCGTCCCTGTTGCGCGCGACGTACGAACGTCTGGCGCCCTTGACGAACGATCCGGTCATGGTGGTCACCGGCCGTGGCCATGCCGGTGCGGTCAGCCAGCAGCTGCCCGAACTGTCCGCCAAAGACCTGGTGCTCGAACCCTCGCCCCGTGATTCGGCGGCGGCCATCGGTCTGGCCTGCATGCTGTTGGAGCGCCGTGACCCCGGGTGCGTTGTCGGATCCTTCGCCGCGGACCATGTGATCGAGCCGGCTGCTGCCTTCCAGGACGTCGTCGTCGAGGCCGTCACCGCCGCCCGCACCGGGAAGATCGTGACCATCGGCATCCAGCCGACCACTCCGTCCACGGGCTTCGGCTACATCAAGGCCGACGGCGAGCTGGGCATCGAAGGCGCACCCTCCGTGCGCGGGGTCGAGCAGTTCGTGGAGAAGCCCAACGAGGACACCGCGCGGGCCTACGTGGCCAGCGGTGACTACCTGTGGAACGCGGGCATGTTCGTGGCTCCCGCAGCGCTCATGCTCGAACACCTCAAGGTCAACGAACCCGAGCTCTACGACGGTTTGCAGGCCATCGCCGACGCCTGGGGCACCGTCCGGCAGGACCAGGTCATGTCCCGCGTCTGGGAGACCCTGCCCAAGACCGCGATCGACTACGCGGTGGCCGAACCGGCCGCCGCCGCCGGTGACGTGGCAGTGGTTCCGGGTCGCTTCACCTGGGACGACGTGGGGGATTTCGCCGCGATGTCCCGGCTCAACCACGTCGGGGAGTCAGACGACGTCGCCGTCCTGGGGGAGAACACCCGCGTGCTGGTGGACAACTCCTCGGGCATCGTGGTCTCCGACACCGGGCGTGTGGTCGCGTTGATCGGCGTCGAGGACATCGTCGTCGTCGACACCCCTGACGCGCTGTTGGTGACCACCCGTGAACACGCACAGCGGGTCAAGGAAACGGTCAACTCCCTCAAGGCCGCGGGCGACACGGACGTCTTGTGACGTTGCGTGTTGGCCTGTCCGGCCGCGGCGTATTCTGAGGAAATGCCCAACATCACCGACCAGGACACGGAGACCGACGCATTGACGGCCCACAACCAGCGCGGAACCGAGGCCCCGAACGGGGCGGCGGGACAAGCTCAGGCGGCCTGGTCGGGTGAGGCGGGGCAACTGCCGTCCGTCGGACCGTTCCTGGGCCGTTGGTTGCCCGGTCTGATCGATTTCCGCCGCGACCTCCACCAGCACCCGGAGCTGTCCTACCAGGAGTTCCGCACGACCGATCGGATTGTCGCGGAGCTGGAAAGCGTGGGGCTCGCCCCGGTGCGGCTCAAGGGCACCGGGTGCTACGTGGACATCGGTCGGGGGCCGATCGCCGTCGGACTGCGGGCCGACATCGACGCCCTGCCCATCCAAGAGGCCACGGGGCTCGCGTTCTCGTCGGTCAACGACGGCGTCGCCCACTCGTGCGGGCACGACGTGCACACCACGGTCATGGTGGGGGTGGCGAAGGTCCTGGCCGACCTGGACCGCTCCTCGTCGCTGGCCGGTCGGGTGCGGGTGCTCTTCCAGCCTGCCGAGGAGAAGCTGCCCGGTGGGGCGCTCAAGGTGATCGAGCAGGGAGTGCTCGACGGAGTGCCGCGGATGTTCGCCCTGCACTGTGAGCCAAAGGTCGACGTCGGCCACGTGGGGACCCGGATCGGCGCCATCACCTCCGCCTCCGACACCGTACGAGTGCACGTCTCCGGCATGGGTGGGCACACCTCCCGACCGCACCTGACCCAGGACCTGGTCTTCGCGATGGCGCAGATCGCGGTCAACGTTCCCGCCGTCATGTCCCGCCGCGTCGACGTCCGCTCCGGGGTGGCCGTGGTCTGGGGCGAGATCAACGCCGGGATCGCGCCCAACGCCATCCCCTCGCGCGGCACCCTGGCGGGGACCATGCGGTGCCTGGACGCGGACGCCTGGCAACGGGCCGGTGCCCTGCTGGACGAGGTCGTGGGCCAGGTGGCCTCCCCGTACGGCGTCGACGTCGAAGTGGAACACATCCGCGGGGTCCCGCCCGTGGTCAACGGGGAGGAAGAAACCACCCTGCTGGAGAACGCCGCCCGCGACGAGCTGGGGGAGGACGCGGTCCTGCTGGTCGAGCAGTCCATGGGCGGGGAGGACTTCGCCTGGTACCTCCAGGAGGTCCCCGGTTCCATGATGCGACTGGGCACGCGAACCCCCGGCGGGCGGACCTACGACCTGCACCAGGCCGACTACATCGCCGACGAGGAAGCGATCGGTTGCGGGATCCAGGTCATGACCAACACGGCTCTGCGCGCGGTGCTGCTGCACACCCGGGAAGTCACGCGCTGACCCGGAGTGTGCCTCCCGAGCTGCCGCACGGCCCGTTCGAATCAGTGGCGGTCGGAAGTCAGGGCTGTCGACTGTGTGCTGTGTAACAGCCACGCGCTACTCGCGAGTACACTGTCGCCGTCACTTGTCAGACCCTGTCCCCGGTCATGCCTGATTTCCGCCCCTGTGGGCCGAACCCTTCTGTGCTTCTGTGCCCGGGACACTCTCCACCGGAGGAAACATGACCTTCCGCGCTCGCACCATGAAGGTATCGGCCGTTCTCAGCCTTTCCGCACTGGCCCTGGCGGCCTGCGGTGAAGCTCCCGAAGAGGGCGGCGGCAACGCTGAGGCCTCGGACTTCACGGGCTGCATCGTCTCCGACGAAGGCGGCTTCCAGGACCGCTCCTTCAACCAGAACTCCTACGAAGGGCTCAAGGCCGCAGAGGAGAAGCTGGGCATCACCGTCCAGCAGGCCGAGTCCCAGGCCGAAACGGACTTCACCCCGAACCTCAACTCCATGGTGCAGAACGGTTGCGACCTGACGGTCTCCGTGGGCTTCATGCTGGCCGACGCGACCAAGACCGCCGCGGAGGAGAACCCGGACATGCACTTCGCGACCGTGGACGACAACTCCATCCAGTTGGACAACGTCAAGCCCATCACCTACAACACGGCCGAGGCCGCGTTCCTGGCGGGCTACGTCGCCGCCGGTTCCTCCGAGAGCGGGAAGGTCGCCACCTACGGCGGTCTGGACATCCCTACCGTCACGGTGTTCATGGACGGGTTCTCCGACGGCGTGGACTACTGGAACGAACAGAAGGACGACGACGTCGAACTGCTCGGGTGGGACAAGAAGGCTCAGGACGGCACGTTCGTGGGCAACTTCAGTGACACCGCAGCCGCCAAGACCACAACGCAGAACTTCATCAACGAAGGCGCCGATGTGATCATGCCGGTGGCCGGCCAGGCCGCCACGGGCACCGCGGACGCCGTCGTCGATGCCAACGCGGACGGGCGCGAGGACGAAGTCACGTTCGTGTGGGTCGACGCCGACGGCTACGACACCCTCTCCGAGGACCAGAAGAAATACCAGCTGACCTCCGTGCTCAAGGAACTCTCGACCTCGGTCGAGGACGTCGTGACCACCGCGGCCGAGGGCGAGTTCGACAACACCCCGTATGTCGGCACGCTCGAGAACGGCGGTGTGGGCATCGCCGAGTTCCACGACCAGGAGGACCGCGTCGGCAAGGACGTCGCGAGCGAGGTCGAGGACATCAAGCAGAAGATCATCGACGGCGAGATCAAGGTCGAATCCGAGAACTCACCCGAGTGACCCGTCGTGGGGGGGGGGGCCCCCCGGGGGCCGGGGCCCACCCCCCCCCCCTCCCCCTCGGCGCCCCCGGGGGCACGCCCCCCCCCGCGGCCGGACCCG